>DVJN01000115.1 GCA_018716755.1 Candidatus Alectryocaccomicrobium excrementavium | reverse complement strand
GTAATTCACCGCCGCCTCTTCATTTTTCCCCACCAGTTGCTCTTCTTTCAGCGCATACCGCGTGATGCTGTTGCGCTTTTCCGCCTCTGCGTTCAGGCAGATCCAGATCGAGCACACCTTTTTGATCTTTCCGTACTCGGATCTTTCAAATTCTACCCCATGCTGCGCGGAGATCAACCGGCTTGCGTAGTATATACCCCGCTTGATTAGCGGATACCCCGGATTGTACCGGTTTTGCGCCTCCACGTTCACGATGATCCGCATCAGAGATCCATCTCGCGGCGCCAGCGCCTGAAACCGGATATCGTAGTTGACCCAGCCCTCCGTTACCAGCTTATCTTCCGTGTTCATCCCGGCGATCGACGCGCCTTCCGGCGTCTGCCAATTGGACCGGTCCGGATCGACACCCGTCTCTCCCACCGAAGGATTCCCCTCGATGTATTTCTCCATGATCGTTTCCACGTCGCAGTCCCGGTATTCGTCCAGGCAGTATTTCAGGATCCATGCAAGGAATATTTTGTGTGAAAGCAGCCGTTTGCAGCTCGCGTCGTACAGCGCCTGCTCCTGTGCCAGCGCAATATCGCCTGCCAACCGCGTCCTCTGCTCCATGCGCATTCTCCTTTGCCTTTGTTCCCTTTCTTATTGTACCATATTTGCGCCTTTAGGGCAAGACTGCGCGCAAGAATTTTGAGGGCTGCGCAAATGCGTCAGTCGTGGCGCTTCCATGCGAGCAGCAGGGCGGAATTCAGGATCACGAGCACGGAACCGGCGTTGTGCACCAGCGCGCCAATGACCGGGCCCAGAAGGCCCGTGACGGCCAACACAATGGCCAGAAAATTCAGCGCCATGGAAAACGTCAGGTTCAGCCTGATGGTGCGCATCATGCGCCGGGAGAGCGCGAGCAAATGCGGCAAGCAGCGGATCTTGTCGTCTACCAGGGCGATGTCGGCCGCATCTACGGCGATATCGCTGCCCACGCCGCCCATAGCGATGCCGACGTGTGCCTTTTTGAGGGCGGGCGCGTCGTTCACGCCATCGCCGACCATGCAAACGCGTTCTCCGTGCGCCTGCGCGCTATCAATCTGGCGAAGCTTATCTTCCGGCAGGCAGTTGGCGTGCACTTCCTCAATGTGCAGCTGGCGCGCGATGGCATGGGCTGCGCTTTCATGGTCGCCCGTCAACAACACGGGTTGCACGCCCAGCGCCTGAACCGCGGCCAGCATGTCCGCACTGTCTTCGCGCAGGGTGTCGGCCAGGGCAATGTATCCGGCAAGTATATTATCAACGGCTATGTAGATGACGGTACAGCCGTCCGCTAGGCGTTGTTCTGCAGCGGTGCGTGCGTTGGGAGGAATGGAGATTCCATGGGCGGCGAGCAGTTTTTCGTTGCCAGCCAGCACCAGCTTTTTCGCGACGCGCGCGGTCACACCCTGCCCGGGCAGCATCTTAAATTGTTCAGCAGAGGGGAGCGCGCCGTTTTCGGTTTTCTGGTAGCAGTCCACAATCGCCTTGCCCAACGGATGCTCGGAAAACTGTTCGGCGGCGGCAGCCAGTGCATACAGTAAGGAACTTTCCATGCTTGAAACGCTCTTCACTTCTATGACGGTTGGCGTTCCATGGGTGAGGGTACCGGTTTTGTCGAAAGCAATTTTGGATACCTGTGCCAGCCGTTCCAGCGCGTCGCCTTCGCGCACAAGAAACCCGCGCCTGGTAGCATTGCCAATGGCGGCCATGATGGCGGTAGGCGTGGCGAGAACCAGCGCGCAGGGACAGAACACCACCAGGATCGTTACGGCGCGTATGATTTCGCTTGTGAACAGCCATGTAAGCGCCGCGGCGCTCAGGGCGATGACCACGATCCAGGTCGCCCAGCGATCAGCGAGGCTGACAATTTTCGCCTTGCCAGCGTCCGCCGATTGCACTAGGCGGATCATGCGCTGGATGGAACTGTCCTCGCCAACCTTCATCGCGCGCATTTCAAAGGCGCCAAACTGGTTGACCGTGCCGCTGGAAACCTCGTCGCCCACGGTCTTGTCCACGGGCAGGGATTCGCCGGTCATCACAGCCTGGTTGATGGATGTCTGCCCGGAAAGGATCACGCCGTCCACGGGTACTGTTTCCCCGGGAAGTACCCGGATGCGGTCGCCGGGTTTCACTGCTTCGGCAGGCAGGATGGTTTCCCCGCCATCCGTCAGCACTCTGGCGGTTTGCGGCGTTAAATGCACCAGTTTTTCAATGCCCGCACGCGCCCGGGCCACGGTCAGGTCTTCCAGCAGGGCGCCCAGCTGCATGATGAATGCGACTTCTCCCGCGGCAAAATCTTCTCCAATGCACACGGAGGCGATGAGTGCGAGCGAAACCAACACGTCCGCCTTGATATCAAAGGCGGTGATCAGGCCCAAAATCGCTTCCAGGATGATGGGAACGCCGCACAGGAGGATGGCGATCCATGCTGCATCGAAGGGCAGGGGAATCAGGTCGAAAATGCTGACAGCCAGCGCCATGCCGGACAGGGCAAGGCAAGCGATGTCTTTTTTGGTTCCGCCGAATTCCAGCAGGCGTTCCAGGCCGCGGGTGAATGTTTGCATGGCAATCCCTCTTTCTACATACCTGTAGGGGTATGGGTATATTATACGGAGCGCATGGCAGTCTGTCAAGAGATGGGCTCTTTTGCGCGCTATATTTTAACGGAAAAGCCCCACCGAAGCGGCGCAATGGCTGCCTCGGTGGGGCCGCATATTGAAGAATTAGCGCAAAGCGAGGGATGTGATGCCGAAAGGCGCGAAAGCATAGCGATCCTGCGCGTAGCCTGGGCACTTGCCATGGTCCCAATGGCCATAATGCGTGAAGGTATCGGGACCTACGCCATATGGTTCCGGGTCGGGGCCAAAGTGGAACGGGCCAAACAGGTTGCGATAGCTGGAAAGCAGCGTAATGCGCGCCTGGTTGCGGCCCGCCATGAGCTTGCCGGCTACGTCGAGCGCGTCGGTGAACATCAGGGTTTCTTCCGCGCCGCCGTTGAGCGAAACCTTTGCCACGGCAAAGCGGCCGCCGAGGGTGAACAATGTTTCCTGGCCAGAGGCTTCAAAATCCATTTCGAAGGTAATCCGGCCGCCGAAGAACAGGTATCCGCTCTGCGCCAGCTGGTCGAGCGCCACGCTCGCTTTGCGCGGGCCAATCCAGAAATTGGCGGGGGAGAGCAGGGTGTTCTTGGCCGCGGGTGTGAGCGAGGGTGTGTAGACGCCAAAATCGCCCAGCACGTACACGGCCTCGATATCCGTGATGTAGCTCAGGCAGTTGATCAGGCTCTCGGTGCCGTCGGAATGCTCATAGTATACGCCGTTGAACACGTCGTACACTTCTTTGCTCTGATAGTAGTCGATTTCCAGTACCAGTTCGTTGGCGCCAGATTTGGCGCGGCCCGCCAGATTGAGGCTCACAAAGGCCGGATCAAGCGTGCCAGGATCGGACAGATGAACCTCTTCGCCGTTGAACCAGGCGCGCTTGGCGTTCATCTTTTCGGCCTCCAGGCGGATGCGCTCGGGCACGCTGTCGATCATGAACGAATATTTCAGATAGACCGTGTGGTTCGTGCGTTCGCGCAGCAGCCGGTCGGAAATGGCCATTACCGGAAGGGGCTCCTCATACGAAATATTGTCGTAAGAGAGGCATGCTGTATCGAGCGTGAGCGCGTTTTCCGAGCAGGAAACGACGTTGGCGCTCAGGGGGAGCGAGCTCGCCGCGCCGGGTTCCGGCTTCTTGGCGGCGCTTTGCGCGGCATCGTCCAGCACGAGAATCGCGGAATCGCCGGGCGCGAAGGTGAGCGGCACCACGATTTCGTCCCCCTCGCGCAGGAAATAGGCGGGGCGGTATTCGCGCGCCATGGCGTCGAACAGCTTGGCGCCCTTTGCGCGGATACGCAGGTGGATGGAATACGCCTGATCCTTTGAAAGGTTTACGGCGAACACAAAATCGCCCTGCGGCGCCATGCGCGTGGTATAGCGGATGGCGGTATCTGCGCGGTCGATACGCACGCGAACCGCGCGCTGCATGTCTTCGAAGGACACATTGCTGGCCAGGAAGGAAAGATCCGCCGGTTCGCCCTCGACAAGGGTGGGCGCTTTGCCCTGCAGGAACAGCTTGCCACCGTTTGCCAGGAATTCGCGCAGCAGTTTGACGGTGCTCGCGTCGATGGTGTCCATTTCCGGTACAACCACGTATTCGTATTCGCACTGGCCCATCTTCAGCTTGGCGCCCTGCACGCTGCCGTGCTCGGCCAGCAGGCTTTCATCCACGTAGTGGTGGCCGATGCCGGCTGCGCCAAAGCGCTCGATGAGTTCGGCGAAGCGCTTATCCAGCGCCTCGACCGAATGGCGGTCGTGGTGTTTGTAGGTGAGGTACGCTGCGTGAACGGGGTGCACAATCGCCACGGGCGCTTCCTCGCGGCTATCCGCAAGCATGCAGCCCAGCGCGGTGAAATAGTCGTTGAATGCCCGGAATTCGGCCTTGACCCAGGGATTGTGCTCGGAATAGAAGGCCGGGTAATCGCGCTTGCGCTGGCCGCGGATGGAATAGGGATACAGGTGCTGGCACATCTGGTTTACGCCGTTGACGTATTGCCACTCGGCGATGCGCTTGAGTTCCCTGGGCGTCACATCCCAGCCCGCGCAGGCGAAGGTCTCTGTGATGACGTGCTTTTTGCCCAGTTGCTGCGCAACGGAGGAAACCTGGCGCGGCGCGCATTCGTTGGCGATTTCCCGGCCCAGCCAGTCGATACCCGGCACGTGCTCGTATTCATAGAAAGGCATAATGCCCGCGCAGCACATCATTTGCCCTGCCAGGTTGCGCTCCTCGATGGAGTGGCCCGTGAGCTGGCAATTGTGCGCGCTGCACCAGTCATAGATCTGCTTGGCGAAGTTGGCTGTGTACAGCTCGTTCATCAGCTTCCAGTAGCGCCAGCGCAGGCGGGGAGCCTCCGCGCAATCCACAAACAGGGCGCCCAGCTCGTCGAGCAAATCGCCCTGGTAGCGCTCTGCATACGCGCGCAAAATCACGGGCGTATAAGGCGTGTCCCAGCGGAAATATTGCGGCTCATCGGTGAAAAAGCCCTGCATTGCGCTGCCAAAGTCCTCGCCAAAGCGCGCGTAATACTTTTCGTGCGTTTCGGCGAGGAATTGCGCGACGATATCGGGATTTAAGATATCGACCACGGAGGAATTCTGCCGGTCGTACAGGCAGATGTATTCTTTGGCGGCGTCGCCAGCGTGCAGGCGGCGGATGCGGTTGTTTTCCACGGCGTACACCGCCATGGCGGCGGGGTCAAAGGAAGGTTTGGTTTCGCAGACGATATAATGCTCCCAATTCTCGCGGTTTTCCAGCAACTTCATGCCGGCAAAGCCGCTCGGCCAACCGTTTTCATCGTAGCACCAGGCGTGCATGCCTTGTTTTTTCGCCTCGTCGATGCAGGCGGCCGTGGCCGTGAACCAGTCTTCGCCGAGGTATTCTGTCATCAATCCGCCGCGAGCGTGCATAAAGAATCCGCCGATGCCGGCCTTTTTCATCGCGCGAATCTGTCGGCGCAATTCTTCCGGGGCGAGCTTATCGTTCCAGCTCCAGAAAGGGATGGATTGATAGTCGACCAGGTTTTGTTGCAAGCGTTCTTTCCAGTCCATGAAATACGCTCTCCTTGCTTGTAAAAATAGGCATTTTCATTATAACAAATCCTGTGGCAAAAGTCAATTTGACATGGACGGTTTGTGGCGGTATAATATCATTTGGCGCGAAGGGGGGAATGGCATGGCAGAGATGGAAGTTCGCGCATACCTTAAGCAATTTGGCCTGGAAGACCGGTACATGGATCTGGCAGAAAACAGTGCGACGGTGGAGCTTGCCGCGCAAGCGTTGGGGTGCGCGCCGGAGCGCATTGCCAAAACGCTTGCGTTTCGCCGCGGCGATGGCGCTGCGCTGATCGTAGCGGCGGGCGACGCGCGGGTGGACAACGCCAAGTTCCGAGCGTATTTTGGCGAGCGCGCACGCATGCTGCAGGGCGATGAGGTGCTGCGGCGTACGGGCCACGCGCCGGGCGGCGTATGTCCATTCGCGGTGTGTCCGGGCGCGCAGGTCTATCTGGACGTATCGCTCAGGCGGTTTGAAACGGTGTATCCGGCGGGTGGCAATGCGCACAGCGCAGTGCGCCTGTCGATTGACGAACTGGAGCGCGCGTCGCAATTTAACGATTGGGTCGACGTGTGCGGCGGGTATACTTCTTAAAAGAGCCGCGGCGGGCGGCAGGAAGATGCTCCTCCGGCCAGCTACCGGGGGCTGCATAAATAGCAACGGAGGGAAATGGCATGAGCGAGAGCTGCAACCACAATTGTGAAAGCTGCTCGGAGAATTGCGCGCAGCGCGATCCCAAGAGCTTTCTGGAAGCGCCTAACGCGCTTTCCAGCATTAAGAAAGTCATCGCCGTGATGAGCGGCAAGGGCGGCGTTGGGAAATCCATGGTGACCGGCCTGATGGCCGTGCTGGCCCGGCAGGCGGGTCTTAAAACCGCTATTTTGGATGCGGATATCACGGGCCCTTCCATTCCCAAGATGTTTGGGCTGAAGGATAAAGCCACCGGCGATGAGAACGGCATCTATCCTGTGATGACGGCCACAGGTATCCGCGTGATGTCCCTCAACCTGCTTACCGCGCGGGAGACAGATCCCGTCGTGTGGCGCGGGCCGATCATCGCGGGCACGGTGAAACAGTTCTGGACGGATGTGGTCTGGGGTGATGTGGACATCATGTTTGTGGATATGCCGCCGGGAACGGGCGACGTGCCGCTCACGGTGTTCCAGTCCATCCCCGTAGATGGGATTCTCGTAGTGACTTCGCCGCAGGAACTGGTGAGCATGATCGTGGAAAAGGCTGTGAACATGGCGAGCCTGATGAATATCCCGATTCTGGGCCTCATCGAGAACATGAGCTATTTCACCTGCCCGGATTGCGGCAAGAAGCATTCGATTTATGGCGAGAGCCACATCGATGAAATTGCCGCGCGCCATTCGCTGGAAGTGCTGGGTAAGCTGCCTATCGAGCCGAAGCTGGCCGCCGCCTGTGATGCGGGCAAGATCGAAGAATGCAGCGCGCAGTGGCTTGAGCAGGCTGCCGGGCGTGCAATGGCGGAAAAGAATTAGTGTCCATAGATGCCTCGGGGGAAAGGCGGGCCTTTTCCCTGGGGCGTTGAAGGGATTTTGTATTAACAACAATTTAACCGTACACTATTGACATGGCGCTGTAAATCTGGTAAAATAATCTTCGCTGGCGTTTCTGTGGAGAGATGGCCGAGAGGTTTAAGGCGCCAGTCTTTAAAACTGGTGATGTCGAAAGGCACCGGGGGTTCGAATCCCTCTCTCTCCGCCAACTGCATAGATGTGGAGAAGTACCCAAGCATGGCCGAAGGGGCTCCCCTGCTAAGGGAGTAGGCCGGGATAACTGGCGCGAGGGTTCGAATCCCTCCTTCTCCGCCAAAGAAGCACCGCAATTTTGATACAATGGGTATCAG
>DVJN01000114.1 GCA_018716755.1 Candidatus Alectryocaccomicrobium excrementavium | reverse complement strand
CTTCGTGTGCTCGGCACTTCAGCCCTTCGGGCCTTCACCTTTTTGCAAGCATTTGCTCCCGAAAAATACCAGAAATGACGTACACGCCGTCATTTCTGATTTAAGCCTCATTCTTCCGATACTTTGTCAATGCTCTGAATGGGCCTGCCTTCATCGAGGCAGGCCATTGCGTCCCTTGGTTTATCTTATCTATTGGTCTATTGGCCTTTCTGCGGGCCGAGGTTGCCTTCGCGCCAGTGCTTGCGGCACAGCGCGGTGTAGCTCTCGTTGCCGCCGAGTACGATTTGTTCGCCCTCTTTGAGCACGCGTCCATCCGAAATGCGGGCGTTCCAGATGGCCTTTTTGCCGCACCAGCACACGGTTTTCACTTCCTCGATGGTATCCGCCCAGGCGAGCAGCCACTGGCTGCCCTCGAACAATTCGCCGCGGAAATCCGCGCGCAGGCCATAGCACACCACGGGGATGCCGTCGTCATCCACGATTTCCACCAGGCGCTGCACCTGGGCCTTGGTCAAAAACTGCGCCTCATCCACCACGATGCAGTTGTATTCGCGGTAGTTGATGCAATCGAGCTCCTCCATCAGGATGCAGGGCGCGCTCAGCCCGCAGCGGGAACCGACGATTTTTGCCCCGTCGCGCTGGTCGATGCCGGGCTTTACCAGCAGCGCTTTCTGCCCGCGCTCGTGATAGTTGTATTGCACCATGATCGCGTTCGCGCTCTTGGAAGACCCCATCGCTCCATACCGGAAATACAGCTTTGCCACAACAAAACCTCCTGCCGCGTTCTACAAAACCTTACGATAATTCGACGCATATGGTGGGAATTCCTGCTTGACAGCGGCAGGATCCCGGTTACAATGGAAACGAGGGGGGAAAAGGGTTGAAAATCGCCGGGGTGATTTGCGAATACAATCCGTTTCACAATGGGCACGCGCGCCACTTGCGCCTCACGCGCGAGGCGAGCGGTTGCGATTACATCGTGTGCTGCATGGCGGGGGCGTTCACCCAGCGGGGAGAACCCGCCATTGTGGACAAGTTTTTGCGCGCGGAAATGGCGCTGCGCTGCGGCGCGGACGCGGTGGTGGAACTGCCCGCGCTGTTTGCCGTGCGCACGGCGGACGTGTTCGCTGCCGCGGGCGTATCCATTTTATCCGCGCTGGGCGCGGATATCCTGAGTTTTGGCGCGGAAACGGCGGATCTGGAAACGCTTTATGCCCTGGCGCGGCTGCGCGAGGAGGAGCCGCCGGCGCTTTCGCAGGCTGTGCGCGAAGGACTGCGCGCGGGGAAGGCGCACGCCCGCGCGCATGGCGAGGCGGTGGCTGCGCTTCTGGGGCTGGATACCCATCACCCGAACGCTATCCTCGCGGCAGAGTATTTGCGCGCCATGCAAAAACAGCGATCGCCCATGCGGCCGCTGCCCATCGCCCGCAAAGGGGAATATCACGACGAGGAGCTGTCTCCGCTCGCCTCGGCCACTGCGGTGCGCAAGGCGATGCGCGAGGGGGAATCCGTGCGCGAGGCCGTACCGTTGGAAGTGTGGAACCTGCTGGAAGGCGCGCCGCTTTCCGGTCCGCTTGACGATTTGGGACTGTATCGTTTGCGCGAAACAGACCTTTCACGCCTTGTGGGCGCGGGCGAGGGCTTGGAAAACCGCCTGCGGCAGGCGGCGCAGGGCGCGTCCACGTTGGCGGCGGCAGTGGATGCGGTGAAGTGCAAGCGCTATACGCGCGCGCGCATCGCGCGGCTGGCAGCCGCGGCGCTCCTGGGCATGGATGCCGCTCTCGCCGCCCGCCACCCATTGCCGGGCTATGCGCGCCTTTTGGGCTTTCGCAAAAGTGCGCGGCCCCTTTTGGCGCGCATGGCGCAGGGAACCATGCCGTTCGTTTCCCGCGCGGCGCAACTCAAGGGCGACGAGGTCTTTGCCTTTGAGTGCCGCGCCACGGATATTTGGGGCCTTTCCACAAAAGAACCTGCCTTGCGGGCGGCGGGCCGCGATTTTACGCAGCGGCTGATCGTTCTCTGAACGGATTTGCGATGGGGGGAAAACGGTTCTGCGGCGCTGTGTCCGGCGGTTTTGCTTTGCCGTTTTTCGGGGAGGTTGGCGCGCCCATCAGGAGGGCGAAGTTTTTGCAAAATGTAAAAGGAAATGCCCTTGAAAATTGCATAAAATAGCGGTATAATACGAATTCAGGGATTTTTGCACCCGGAGGCACCATGAGCAAAAAGAGGATTACCGGGCGGTTTTACGTGTTCGTGCTCGTAATCGCCGTGATTGCGTTTTTGCTGGTTCGCTCCGTCCTGCCCATGGGCGTGGCGGAAGCCGTCATCATGCTGGCGACGGCGACGGATCAGCAGTATCTGGACGCCGTGATCGTGCGCGATGAAACGGTCGTTTCGTATGCGGGCGTAACCCGCATTGCCTATGTGGCCGCGGAGGGTTCGCTCGTTGAGGAAGGGGACGAGATCGCCTATATCTATTCGGCGGGCTATTCCGAGCGGGAAATGGAGCGGCTGGAAAGCACGCGGCAGGAAATCCAGGAATACCACAAAGAGCTTTTGAGCAATATTGTGGATGCGCAGCTGGAAACGCTGGATGAAGAGGTGCTCACGCGCGCGCTGGATCTCAAGGCGCTGGTCAGCGGGCAATCGCGCGGCAACCTGCTCAACCTCACGCGGCAATTGGAATCCGCCATGCTCACCCGGCAGGAATACCTGCGGCAGAACAAGCGCGAGGATTTGCGGCTCAACCAGCTGTATGAGGAAGAGGCCAGCCACCTGAATGCGATTGCTTCCTGGCGCACGACCGAGACGGCGCCGCGCGCGGGCGTGGTGAGCTTTTACATGGATGGTTATGAGGAGCTTCTCACGGTGGACAATGCGTCCATGCTCACGGCGAGCGACGTGAAGAACATCCTGAGCACGCCCGCCAACCAGGCGCAGCTTTCCCAGGCGGTTTTCCGCGTGGTGGATCAGAACCGGTGGTACCTGATTCTGCTCGCCAGCGGGGATAGCTGGAACCCCATCAACGGGCAGGAGTACAGCTTTCAGTTTGAGGGCTATGAAGACCTGATTTACAATGGCACGATCGTGGGCATTCAGCAATCCGGCGGCGAAGTGGCCGCTTTGCTGGAAGTTACCGACCCGATCGACGCCCTGATTTACCGCCGTTCGGGCAAGGTGATCATTGGCACAAACCTGTCGGGCCTGTCGGTGCCCAACGCGGCGCTGGTCGTCGAGGCGGGGCAGACGGGCGTGCGGCTGAGCGATATTCCGGGCGGAACATTCGTGCCGGTGGAGGTGCTTTCGCGCGGCGAAAGCAATACTTTGATCAAGCCCGTGGTCGAGGGTGCGCTCGCCGCGGGGCAGAGGGTGCTTTTGAAATGAGTGAATTGCAGGGCCTGAAGGAACGGTTTGCCTGGTATCAGGACCGGCTCAACGATGCGTCGGGCCGCTTCGGCGGCGTGACCATTTGCGCCGCCACAAAGACACAGCCCGCTGAAACGGTCAATGCGGCATATGAAGCGGGCGTGCGGGTGATTGGCGAAAATCGCGTGCAGGAGCTTTTGCAGAAATTCCCTGCGTTAAATCGCGATTTTAGCCTTCATTTTATTGGACAATTGCAGCTCAATAAGGTAAAATACTTGATGGATAAAGTCTCGGTGGTGCAGTCGGTCGACCGGCCGGAGCTGGCGCGGGCAATCAACGCGCGCTGCCTGCGCGAAGAAAGGCGCATGGACGTGCTGATTGAGGTGAGTGTCGCCGGCGAAGCCAATAAGGGCGGCGTTGCGCTGGATGGGCTGAATGCGCTTTTGCGCGAGGCGTATGCCATGGAAGGGCTTCGCGTGCGCGGCTTGATGGCGGTGATGCCGGCGTGCGGCGATGCGGAAGAGATTCGGGGCCTGTTTCGCAAGATGCGTACCTTGTTCGAGCGGGAACGGGATGGCGGGCACGCGCTGGATTGCCTCTCGATGGGGATGACGCACGATTGCTTTGTCGCGGCGGAAGAAGGGGCAACGATGGTCAGGCTGGGAACCGCGCTCTTTGGCGCAAGACAATGATGGAGGCAGCAGGTATGGCGGGCAAGAACAGCCGTTTGAATAAATTTATGCAGATGATTGGCATTGTCGATGTGCCGCAGGAGGAAGAGGAGAGCCGGGATTCCTATGGGAGGGGGCCGGAAATGGACGGATATCGGGATAGAGACAGAGGACGCGGCGATGCCTATGGGCGCGACAGCCGCTATGAACCCGCGTTTGGCGGGTATTCGGGGCAGGAATATTCTTCTTCCCGGCAGGCGGGGCCGCGCTATGCCGCGGATGAATACGCGCCCCGCTCGCAACAGCGCACGGCCTCGTTCGATGGCTATGCTTCTCGCGGCAACGTGACGCCCATGCCGCCGCGGGGAGAATACCGGCGGGAGAGCTATGCGGGCCGCTCGGGCGGGAGCGAGCAGGCTGTGCCCCGCGCGGTGCGCAGCGAAGGGCGCCAGCGCACCGTGATTTACGCGATCCACCGCATGGAGGAATGCCAGGATGTGATATCGGATCTCATCGCGGGCAAAACGCTGTTGATCAACCTGGAAGAACTGCCCAGCGATTACCAGCAAAGGGTGGTGGATACGCTTTCCGGCGCATCCTTCGCGCTGAACGCCGTGTTGCGCAAGGCCTCCGATAGAATTTATCTCATTGCGCCGAGCAATGTGGAAGTCAATGATCGGGGCCCGATGGAGCGGAGGTACTGAGCATGGCGCATCTCGTGATTGTGCAAATTGCCAATGGCCTGAGCATATTTTTCCGCATCGCCACGTTTGTGATGGTGCTGTACGCTTTCCTCAGCTGGTTTGTGCGGCCGGACAACGCGTTTTACCGCCTGCTCGCCCGCTTTTGCCAGCCCATATTGGCTCCGTTCCGCCCCATTGCCGCGCGGCTGATCTACCGGGGGTTCCCCTTTGATGTGAGCTATATTCTGGCGTTTTTCGCCATCCAGGTGCTGGAATACCTGGTGATGCAGGTGCTTTCATGGATTCTTATGCTCATTTAGAGGCGCGCCTTTCCGAACTGGCGGCGCGGGAAGGGCGGTCGCGCTTTTTGGAGCCGGGAGCGCAGGTGGCGCTGGCGCAAAGGGCTGCGCGCGAGGCGGGCGTGGAGGTCGCGCTGGGCGGCGGGTATCCCGGCGCGGAGCGCGTGGTTGCCGCGTTTTACCGCTGGGAGCCGCCGGAGGATTTTGGCGTCGTGCGGTTGCTGGCGCAGTGGAATGGCAAATATGGCGCGCCGGGGCACAGGGATTTGCTGGGCGCGCTGCTGGGCACGGGCGTGGAGCGCGAAATGCTGGGCGATATCCTGCTGTGCAGCGGGTGCGCCCGCGTGTTCGTTCTGGAAGAGATCGCTCCGTATTTGCTTTCCAATTGGGACAGCGCGGGCCGCGTGAAGTTGCGCGTGTGCCGCGAAGAGGGCGATTTTGAACCGCCAGAGCCGGAGGGCGTGTATCTGCGCGAGACCGTGAATTCTCCGCGGATCGACGCGATTGTGGCCGCGGGCTATGGACTGAGCCGCGAGCAGGCGCAGCGCCTGGTGCGCCAGGGCATGGTGAAGCGCAATCATCTGGAATGCGCGCGGGCGGATGCGCGCGTGGAAGCGGGCGATTTGATTTCCGTGCGCGGGTATGGGCGGCTGCGCGTGGAAGAAGAACTGGGCAAAACGCGCCGGGACCGCCTGGCAGTGCGCCTGTTTCGTTACAGCCGCTAAGGGCGCTTTTCCGGATGATTTGTGAGCGGGCGCCCACAAAAAGAGGATTTTGCGCGATGAGCGCGAATTATCTAATACTGTATAGAGTAGAGCCGAAAGGAGACTGTACAATGGCCATTACCGTGAGAGACATTCGCAGCAAGCAGTTTACCACCCAGCGCAGCGGATACAATAAAGACGAAGTCGACGATTTTCTGGATGAGCTCGCCGATCAGCTGGAAGAACTCATCAAGGAGAACCTTTCGCTGGCCAAGCAGCTCAAGGAGCGCCCGGTGGTGGAGAGCGAGCCGGTCATCATCGAAAAGCCCGTGGAAATCATAAAGCGCGAAGAGCCGAAGCACGAGGTCGCGCCGGTTGCGGCTGCCGATTCGGCATACGATGAGCCGAGCTATTTCAAAAACCTGGAAACTACGCTGCGGGAAACGCTGATCAACGCGCAGCGCATTGCGGACGAAACCGTCGCGGAAGCGCGCAAAAAGTCCAAGCAGATGGTCGCCTCGGCAGAAGAGCAGGCCAATGCCATGCTGGCCTCCGCGAAGGTGGACACCGAAGCCGCCCGCAAGGAGGCGGAGGAAATCCGCAAGGCAGCGGGCGACTACCGCGCGCGCTTCATCCAGTTGGTTGAGGATCAGATGCACATCCTGAAGGCGGACGATTTGCTCTTTGAATAATGCCGCCGGCCCGCCGGGTATACTGTGCGCGGGGGGCAGGATATGGACGAACGGGATCAGAGCCGGGCAAATGCGCTCGCGCGGCAGGTGGACAGGCTGCTTTCCGCGCTGGAGCGCATGCGCCTGAAGGAATACGTGGAATACGTTACCAATCGCAGGCGGCTATTGCTATCCTCTTTTTTGCATGGGATGGCGAGGGGCTTTGGCTTTGCCGTGGGATTTTCTCTTTTGGGCGCGGTGGTCGTTGTACTGCTGCGCTATCTTGTTGTGGAGAATATTCCCGTGATTGGCAGCTTTTTGGCGGAGGTCATTTATGCGGTTCAGGAGAGGCTTTAGCGCGCTGGCGCTCGTTGCCCTCGTGGTGTTTTTGGACCGGATCACCAAGCATTGGGCGATGCGCGCGCTTTCACAGCCGGTCGTGGCGGTCGAGGGCGTTCTGCGCTGGCGCTATTGCGAAAATACCGGCGCGGCGTTCAGTGCCTTGAGTGGGTCGGGCACGGCCGTGCTGGTTTTGAGCGCGGTTTTGCTTGCGGTGTTGGTGGCGTATTTGCTGTTCCGCCCGCGGATTCCCTGGGCGGCCCAGCTGTGCCTGTGGGCGGTGGTTGCCGGGGGCGCTTCCAACCTGTTCGACCGGCTGGCATGGGGCTTTGTGGTGGATTTTATCGAGCCATTGTTTGTTTCGTTCGCGGTGTTCAACGTGGCAGATTGTTTTATCGTGCTGGGCGTGCTGGGCGCAGCGCTGGGTGTGCTGCTGGACAGGGAGGGAGCGAAATGAGGCTGGATACCTGTGTGGCGGAGCGCTATGGCATTACGCGCTCGCGCGCGCTGGCGCTGATCAAGCAGGGACTGGTGCGCGTCAATGGAGAAGTGCGGCAGAAGGCCGGCCTGGAAGTGGAGGATGGGGACGCGGTCGAGGCCGAAATCCCCGCGCCTGCGCCCGCTTCGGTGGTGGCGCAGGAGATTCCGCTGCGCATTCTCTATCAGGATGCGGATCTGGCAGTGGTGTATAAGCCCTCCGGCATGGTGGTGCACCCGGCCGCGGGCAACCCGGACGGCACGCTGGTGAACGCGCTCCTGCGCCATCTGGACGGGCTATCCGGCATCGGCGGGGAAATTCGCCCCGGCATTGTGCACCGCATCGATAAGGATACATCCGGCCTTTTGCTCGTGGCGAAAAACGACAAAAGCCACGTCTGCCTTTCGGAGCAGATTGGCGCGCACACGGTGGAACGCGCGTATCTGGCCATTGTGCAGGGCGCCATGAAGGCCGAAGAGGGCGATATCGACCGGCCGGTTGGCCGCCATCCCACTGACCGCAAGCGCATGGCCATCGTGCCGGGCGGGCGGGCGGCATTTACCCATTGGCGGGTGCTGGAGCCGTTGCGCGGGGCGGCGTATATCGAGGCACGGCTGAAAACCGGGCGCACGCACCAGATCCGGGTACATATGGCTTCCATCGGCCATCCGGTGCTGGGCGATCCCGTGTATGGCCCCAAAAAGCCGCCTTACCCCGTGGAGGGCGGGCAGCTCCTGCACGCTTACAAAATTGGCTTTGTCCACCCTTCCACCGGCGAATGGATGTGCTTTACCGCTGAACCGGAAGAGCGGTTTCTTGCCTGGAAACGCAAATTGCGCTTGACAAATTGAAGGGGATGTGAAAAAACAGCAAAAGTTTTTTCACATCCCCTGGTGGCGGGGGAGCCAGCTATCCACAATTCGCAATGGTCGTCCCGCATCTTCGCACCGTGCTCGCCTTCGGCGGCCCGGTGTTCCGCCCCTGCGGACTCCGCTTTGCCCTGTGTCCTCGGGGCTCCAGCCGCTTCGCGGCCTTCGATTGCGCGCTGCGCTACCGCTTGCATGACTCCTTTGCTCATTGGACTTCCGCTTCGCCTGTTTCCGCCACAGGCGGCGGCGAAGCTCCGTCCCCATTGGGCTTACTCCGTGCTGTTTCGCGCACAGCGCGTGCGCTTCGTGCGCCCCTCTCGCGCTCTCCCTGGGGGTTTTTTGACAAGCGGAGTGGCCGCGCGCATAGACATGCGCGCGGCCGCATACATTTTTCTGCCAGGGCGTCCTTGCGCCCTTTTCGCACTCATGGTATAATAAACAAAACGGACGAGGAGGACCCGAATGATTTATAACAGCATCAAGCACATCCTCCCGGAATTTCGCTTTGAGGGGCAATACCGGGCGGTAGAAGAGCTGACGAGTGGAAATATCAACAACACCTACCACCTTACATACGACAATCGTGGCAAAACCGTCCACTACACCCTGCAGCACATCAACCAGTTCGTGTTTAAAGAGCCGGATAAGGTGATGGAGAACATCCTGATGGTGACCATGCACCTGCGCGACGACCTGGTGCGCGATGGAATCGATCCCCACCGCCACGTGCTGGAGCTGATTTCCACGCGCGCGGGCGGCGTGATGCTCCGCGACGCCGCGGGGGACTACTGGCGCGCGTACCGCTATATAGACAACGCCGTTCCTTACGACACGCTGGAAAAGCCCCGCCACTATTACGAGATCGGGCGCGCGTTCGGGGAATTTCAGCGCCGGCTGCGCACGTTCCCGGCGCACCAGCTCAACGAAACCATTCCCAATTTTCACAACACCACGCGGCGCTTTTACGCGTTTGTCGCCGCCATCGCGGAGGACCGCGTGGGCCGTGCCGGCGCATTGGAGGAAGAAATCGAGTTTTTCTTTGAGCGCCGCAAAATGATGAACGAAATCGTGCGCCGCCTCAAATCCGGCGAGCTGCCCCTGCGGGTGACGCACAACGACACCAAGAGCAACAACGTGCTCATCGATCAAACGACCGACGAGGCCATCTGCGTGATCGATCTGGACACCGTTATGCCCGGCTCCTCGCTCTACGATTTTGGCGATGCCGTTCGCTTCGGCGCTTCCGCGGCCGCCGAGGACGAGGAGGATTTGAGCAAAATCCATCTGGACATGGAAAAATACCGGCTGTTTACCGAGGGCTTTCTGCGCGAGACCAACGGCTTCCTCACCGAGGCGGAAATCGGCCTGCTGCCGCTGGGCGTGAAAGTCATCACCTGCGAGCTGGCCATGCGCTTTCTCACCGACTACATCGACGGCGACCGGTATTTTAAGGTGAATTCGCCCACGCACAATCTGGTGCGCGCGCACGCGCAGATGCAGTTGCTGCGGGACATCGAGGCCAAGGAAGAAGATATGTACCGCGTATTGTTCGATATCATCCGGGAGGGCGCATGAACATCCTGATCACGGGCTTTGCCCCCTTTGGCGGCGACGGGGAAAATCCCTCCCAGCTGGCGCTGGAAGCGCTGCCAGGCGCCATCGCGGGCGCGCGGCTCGCAAAGCGGCTGCTGCCCGTCTCCTTTCTGGCGGCGCAGCGCGCGGTATGCGCCGCCATCGCCAGCGAACGGCCGGACGCCGTGCTGCTCACCGGGCTGGCGGGCGGCCGGGCGAAAATCAGCCTGGAACGCGCCGCCCTCAACGTGAAAGACGCCCGCATGCCGGACAACGACGGGGATTGCCCCGTGGACCAGCCCATCCGCGCGGACGGCCCGGCGGCGTATTTTGCCACACTGCCCCTCCGGCGCATCGAAGCGCGCCTGAGGCAGGCGGATATTCCGGTGGAGATTTCCAACAGCGCGGGGACCTATGTTTGCAACCTGGCCCTGTATTGCGCGCTGGACGAAATCGCGCGGCAGGGCGCCTGCACGCGCGCGGGCTTTATCCACGTGCCCTATTTGCCCCAGCAGGCGGCGGCGCACGGCGCGCCCGGCATGCCGCTGGAAACCACGGTGCGCGCGCTCACTTGCGCCCTGGAAGAAATCGCGCGCGGATAGCCCTGCTTCGTCAGCTTGATAAGCTGGTGGAGCTGCCTCGGCGTTCGCCTCTTCGAAAAAATGAAAAATCATTTTTTCGAGTATCATCATTTTCCTGTCAATGCTCTGAATGGGGCTGCCCCGGCGTTCGCCTGTGGCAGCCCCATTTTGCTGTTTTTACAATTTTCGCTTGTTGTCGCGCGCCTTCAAAAGCTGGGCCGCGGTATCTTCCTGCGGCGGCGAAGCCTGCGCGGGCGCTTTGGGCCTGCGCCGCGCGGACGGCGCTTTTTCGCGCGCCGGTTTCGCGGGCCGGGCCGCTGCCCCTGCGCCCCTGCGCGCCACGGCGCGCGCGAGCGCGCGCTCCCAGGGCAGCTTGCGCAGGGCGATGTCCGCCAGGAACCCTAGCAGGGCGGCAAACAGCAGGGCGTCCGAAATGTCCCGCCGCTCCAGCGCGCCGCTGGTGGGCGCGTCGAGCAGCTGCGCGGCGTCCGTCACCACGCGGCCGCCCGTTTCTTCCGCCAGGCGTTCGAGCACGCGGGCCTGCACGGGGCGGGTAATGTCGTATTCGGGGGAATAAGCGCTCACCGCGCCGCCCTCCACCGCGCGCACGAGCGTGCCGGAAGCGTCCGTCTGCTCCACGCGGATGGCATAGGCGCCCTGGCCGCCGGAAGAAATTTCGCCGGAGAATACGCCCGGCGCGGATTCGGAAAGCGCTGTGGCGATCTCCCCGCCTTGCGGCGATAGGACGGTGGCCCGGGTGCGCAGCCCCTCCGCCGAAGCCCCTTCCGGCAGGGCGTAGGAAATGCGCAGGGTATCCCCCTCAATCCGGGCGCTGAGCGCTCCTTCCGCCTGCCGCGCGCTCATCACAAAGGATAGCTGGCCGGCAAAGAAATCCGCGCCCTCCTCCCAGGAAAGATACGCCTGCGTCCAGCCGCCGCGCACATCGCTCGTCCAGCAGAGCACGCGCCCCGCGCCATACTGCCACCAGGCGAGGATGGGATCGTCGCGGTCGGAAACGAGCGCTACCGTGCTCAGCGGCTTTTCCCTGGCCGCCAGATACCCGGAAAGCGGCGGGAAGCCCGCGAAATCCGTCAAAGCGGATTCTTCGGCCACGGCGGGCGTGAACGTGCGGTTCTGCACATACGCGCCGCTGACCAGATAGGTTTCCTTGGCAAAGATTTCCGGCACATTGTCGTATTCGCCCGCCGCGTAAAACCTTCCGCCGCCGATCGAGCTCAGTTGCCGGAGCAGCTGCTGGTTGGCCGCGTCGCCAATGGCCACGCTCGTAAAAGTGATGCCCTTTTCGGCCATCATGGCGATGATCTGCTCATAGCCGCTGTCGCTGGAAGCGCCATCCGTCAAAAAGATGATGTGCTTGAGCTGGGCCTCCGCCCGGCTGAGCGCGGAATACGCGTCGCGCAGGGGCGAATAGAACGAAGTGCCCCCGCCCGCGCGGATGGTGCCGATGGCGCTCTGAATGGCGGCCACGTCCGTCACGCTTTGCAGGTCCACCACCCATTTGGAGGCGTCGTCAAAGGCGATCACGCCCACCTGGTCCTGCTCCGTGAGCACTTCCACCGCGCGGCAGGCGGCCTCCTTGGCCATTTCCAGGCGCGTCGCGCCAGCATCGTCCGCCATGGAGCCGGATTTGTCGATCACGAGCAGCAGCGCCAGCGAGGGCAGATCCGCCTGGTTGCGCACATCCGCCGTCACGGGCAGGATTTCTTCCAGCGCGCTGCCGCGGTACCCGCCGGGCGCGAAGCTGTCATCGCCGCCGAACACGCACAATCCGCGCCCCAGCGTGCGCACGTAGGAGGTGAGCGCCGCCAGCTGGCCTTCGCCGATGGCGGACGCGTTCACGTTCACCAGCGCTATGGCGTCGTAGGCCATAAGCGCCTCCGCCGAAGCGGCCAGATACGCGGGCGCAACCACTTCGCAGCGCATACCGGCGGCGGCGAGCATTTCCCCAAGCTGCGCGGCTTCGCCGCTCTTGCCCTCCACCAGCAGCACATTTGGCGCGCCCAGCACGGTCATATACGCGCCCATGCGGTCGTTCTGCGTGCGGCTGTCGCCCTCGAGGATCAATTGCGCCTCGTATGTAACCGTGCCGGAGGTTTCCGCGATGTCCTCAAACGCATAGGTATTCGTGCCGCGGCGCAGCGTAACCTCGCGCGTGGCGACGGCTTCGCGGCCCGCGTAGAGCACGAGCGTACCACGCCCACCGGCGTTGGACTCCATTTCCACGGTGACGCGGAAGGATTGCCCCTGATACACGCGCGCGGGCACATCCACGCGCGTGACCTGCGCATCGCGCTGCAGGCTGCTTTCCACTTTGTAGACGTCTATGGGCACGCCGCGCGCGCGCAAAAGCGCGAGCTGGCCATCCGTCAGGGCGAATTGCCCATCGCTGATCAGCGCGACGCGGCCCGCGCCGTCCCCGGGCAGCAGCGCGAGCGCCAATTGCAGCGCGCCATTGGCGTCCGTATCGCCGCCATCCACTTCGGATTGCAGGGAAGAAAGCGCGCCGCCCGCCGACAGCGGCAGTTCCACCATGGCGTTTTCCCCAAAGGCGATCACGCCCGTGCGCTGCTCCTGCGGCGCGTGGGCCAGCGCTTCCCGCATCGCGCTTTCGGCGGCCTGGCGGCCTTCGCGCATGGAATCGGAAACGTCCACCAGCAACCAGGCGTTGGCCGCGCCGCTCGCCATGGGCAGGGATGGACCGGCCAGCGCGAGCACGGTGAGCAGGATTACGAACAGCCGCGCCCCCGCCGTGACGGCGCGCCGGATCCCCCGGCGGGCATAGCGCGCGTCGATCCAGAATACGAGCGCCGCGCACACGGGCAGCAACAGCAGCGCCCAGGGGCGCAAAAACTCAATTCTCACGGCGACTCACCCACCATTCCAGCATAAGCGCCGCCAGCAGGAGCAAAACGGCCCACACCGTCATCTCGCGCCCCGCCGCGCGCACGGCCCCGCCGCCCGCCTGCGCGGCGTCTTCCGCCACGGCGCGCACATCGCTCTCCGCGGCGGGCATGTAAACGGCAAACCAGGCGCGTTCCTCGCCCTCCGGCAGGGTCTCCACCAGCGCGTACTCGCCCACTTCGTCCGCCCCCGTAAAGGGCGCGGCGGGGAAGGGCGGCGCGAGGGAAACCGATTCGCCCGCAGGGGTAATCACGGATACGGCCTCCGCCCGCGCGCTCGCGGTCACGGGCACCGCTTCCCCGGCCACCGCGTCCGCCACGCCCATGCTGGCGTCCGGCGCCAAGGCGTCCAATAGCTGCAACATGAGCACCGGGAAATCGTATTTCACGGGCAGATTGGAATCGCTCAAATCAAAGCCGATCACGGCCGCGCGCTGCGCGCCGCTCTCTGCCCAGGCGGCAATCGCGTCGTCCCCGCACAGCAAAATCGCTTCCCCGCCGGATAGCGGCCGGTAGGCGCGCAGGGCCACGCCCGCGAGCGAAAGATTTTCCGAAAACCGGCCCCCGGCATGCACGGCGCCCTGCGGCGTTTGCGCGCCCGCCACCGAAATGCCCAGGATACCGGCACCCTCCGGCGGATTGACGCACAACAACGAGCCGGATTGCGGCAGCGTTTGCGGCAAAACGCCATCGAAGATATACAGCTGCGCGCCCTCGATTGCCTGCGCTTCCTCCACGGAGGCGCGCACCACATCGATATCCGCGCGCAGGGCGAGCGCCGCCTCCAGAAACAGGTTGCCATCGCCCGCGAGCACCACCGTGCGGCGCACATCTTCCGCGCGCTGCCACCAGCGCGCGTCGTCCAGGGCGATCGCGCCGCCGTTCGCCAATCGCGCTTCCACGCGCTGCGCGCCTGGCGGCACGTCAAAGGAAACGCTCACGGTTTCGCCCGCCCCGGCCTGCGCGGTGCGCACGTCGCACAGCGCGCCATCGGCATAGCCTTCCAGCTGGATCTCGCACGCCGCCCCATAATTGGCCACCCGCGCGACCGCCCGGCCGCCCGAAGCGGTTTCCTCCACCGCCAGGGAAACCAGCGCGCGGTTTTCCGCCGCCGCGCCCACGGCATACAGCGAAGCGCCCTCGACCGGCGCGATGGAGGCATCGGAAAACACGCAAATGTCCAGCCCCTCGATCTCCTGCGCCATGGCGCGGGCCAGGGACAGCGCCTCCTCCATGCGCGCGCCGCCGCTGCCCGATTGCGCCGCGCGAATGGCGGCAATGGCCGTTTGCCTGTCGGCGCGCGAGGCGAGCACATCCACATTCGTGCCCGCGCGCAGGACCGTAACCCTGTCCAGCGCGTTCAAGCCGCGCACCAGTTCCTCGGCCCGCTGCCGCGCTTCTTCCATGCGCGTGCGGCCAGTTTCATCCGCCGCCTGCATGCTCGCGGATGCGTCGAGCACGATCACAAATTCGCCCGCCGCGTGGCCCGGCAGCGCGGGCCGCATCAGCGCAAGCGCGAACAGCGCCGCGGCCAGCAATTGCAAAATGAGCAGCAGGCTGCGCCGCAGCCGTTCCAGCGGGCGGCTCGCGCTCTCGTCCCTGAGCGCCATGCGCCAAAGATACGTGCTAGGCACCGTGCGCTCCTCATATTGCCGCTTGAGCAAATAAAACGCCAGCACCGCGGCCAGCGCCAGCAGCGCCCACGCGCCCATGGGCTCCAGAAATTGCATGTTCTTCCCTCACCTCTTTTCGCAAAAAACAATTGCCCGCGCACATACCGTTATACCCGGCTGCGGATCATCCCCGCGCGCGTGAGCGGGCCGAGCAGCGCGGCGAGCAGATCCTCGTCCGCGGCCACCTGCGCATAGCGCACGGCGTGCTTGTGGCACCAATCCTGCGAGCGGGCGAGGAATTCTGCCAGCGCGCGGCGGTAGGCGCGCAGGGCCTCGCCCCCAGCCAGCAGATCGATCTTCTCCCCGGTTTCGCTGTCGGCCAGCCGCACCGCGCCGGAAACATCCGGCTCCAGTTCCTCCCGGGCGAGGATGTGAACGAGCGCGGTCTGCCGCCGCGCGTAGAGCAGGCGGGTGGGGCAGCGCGTCCAATCGTCTTCGGAGAACAAATCGCTGAGCACCACCGCCATGCCGCGCGCGCCCCGCACTCGCACGGCGGCGCCCCCCTCGCCCAGGCGCGTGCGCCCCGCGGGATGAACGCCATCCAAAAACGCGCTGGCCTTTTCGTAGGCCGCGCGGCCGGCAAAAAGCGGGCTTTCCAGCGTTTCCGCCCCGCGCAGGCAGGCAAAGCAAACCCGGTCGCCCGCGCGCAGCGCCAGATAGCACAGCGCTTCCGCGATGGCGCGCGCCGCTTCCCATTTGCCGCCCCCGGCCATGGACGCGCTCGCGTCCAGCAGCACAAAGAGCGTGGTTTCCTGCTCTTCCATAAAGAGCTTGAGATACAGCCGGTCGAAGCGCGCGTAAGCGTTCCAGTCCACGCGCCGGATGTCGTCGCCGGGCACGTATTCGCGGAAATCGGAAAATTCCACGCTGCTGCCCAGCGCCCGGGAGCGGCGCATGCCGCCCGCGCCGCCGCGCGCGTTGGCGGGATAAAAGAGTTGCAGCCGGTCGAGCCGGCGCAGCACCGCGTCGCTGAGCATGCCTATTTCTCCTTAAGCAAAGTTTCGATCACGCCGTCCGCGCTGGCGCCATCCGCCACGCCCTCGAAATTGAGCGCTATGCGGTGGCGCAGGCAGGCGGGCGCGACGGCGGCCACATCTTCAAACGCCACGTTGAACCGGCCGTGCATCAGCGCGCGCACGCGCGCCGTGGAAAAGATGGCCTGCGCCGCGCGGGGGCTGGCGCCAAAGCGCAGATAGCGCCGCGCGATTTCGGGCGATTCCGCCCGCTCGGGGTGCGTGTTCATCACCAGCTTCAGCGCGTACTCGCGCACGGCCTGCGCCACGGGCACCTGGCGGGCGATCTCGCGCATGGCGAGGATATCCGCGCCGCCGCACACCTGGCTGGCCACGCCGTCCGCGCCGCCGGTGGTCAAATCCACGATCGCGCCCAGCTCCTCCAGCGAGGGGAAGGGCACGTTTACCTTGAAAAGAAAGCGGTCGAGCTGCGCCTCGGGCAAAGGATAGGTGCCCTCCTGCTCCACGGGATTCTGCGTGGCCAGCACGAAATAGGGCTCCTGCAGCGCGTAGGTCGCGCCCGCCACGGTCACGCTGTGCTCCTGCATGGCCTCCAGCAGCGCCGATTGCGTCTTGGGCGTGGCGCGGTTGATTTCATCGGCCAGCACGATGGAGGCAAACAGCGGCCCCGGCCGGAATTCAAAGGCATTGCCCTCTTCTGTTTTGACGATGATGTTGGTGCCCGTGATGTCGGCGGGCATCAGATCGGGCGTGAACTGGATGCGGGAAAAGGGCAAATCGAACACGCGCCCCAGCGCGCGCACCAGCCGGGTTTTGCCCAGCCCCGGCACGCCTTCCAGCAAAACGTTGCCCCCTGCCACCAGCGCCATCAGCATATGTTCCACGACCGTTTCCTGGCCGATGATCTCTTTGCCGGTTTCCGCGCGCACCCGCGCGATGGTTTCGGAAAAAGCGAGAATGTCCCGTTCGTTCATGGTTCCCTCCCATCCCCGCCGGTGAGCGAGGAAAAATATTCGTCCACATAGGTTTTCAGGCTGTCGGGCAGATTTTCCGCCTCCGCAGCGCGCGCGGCGGCCTGCGCGTATTCGCCCGCGTACTCGCCGACGGGCACGTCGCCGCCCTCTTCGCCCTCGCCAAAGCCCAGATCCACGCTCTGCGATTCGCCTTCGCCCATCTCGCCGGTGAGCTGGCTGCTCTCGCCCGCACCGTCCAGGCGCGTGGGATCGTAGATGGTTTCATACGTTCCCTGCTGATAGCGCATGGCTCCATCGCCCGCGCCCTGCGCGCCGCCCGGATTGCCCGCGCCGCCCTGTTGCTCATTGGTCGAGCCCTGGCCCGCGCCGCTGCCGCTGCCGCTGCCGCTTTCGCCTTCGCCCTGGCCGCTGCCTGCGCCGCTGCCCGAACCGCTGCCGCTTTCGCCCGCGCCGCTGCCTGCGCCCGAGCCATTTTCGCCCTGGCCGCCGCCATTGCCGTCCGAGCCTTCGCCCGCGCCGCCCTGGCTGCCCGCGCCGGATTGCGCGCCGGAACTTTGCCCGGAGGCGAGGGAGGCGCTCAGCGCGCGCAGGAGCGAATCCATATCCCCGGGAACGCCCGCGCTGGCGCGGCTGAGCGCGGCGGCTGCGCCGGGCACATCGCCGCCGAGCATGGCGTTTGCTGCGGCGCGCACGGCCTCCGCCTGCGCGCCGGAGAGCGCGCCCGCCGCCTGGGCCAGGCTTTGCGCCGCCTGGCGCGCGTCCATATTTTCCAGCGCCTGGGCGATTTCTTCTTCCTCGCCGGAAGCAAGCGCCTGCGCGCCGGAAAGGCCCGCTTCGCCCAGCGCGGCGGAAAGCGCTGCTCCCGCGCGTTCCCGCCCCGCCGCGCGCTCTTCCTCGCTGGCGCGGCGCGCGCGGTCGATGGCCTCGTAGGCTTCCCGCGCACCGGCAGAGGCGCGCAAATCGCGCGCAAGTTCGCTCAGCGCGCGGCGCAGCTTTGCCAGTTCCTCGGGCGTGTACAGCGCCGCGTCCAGTTCCTGCGCGCCCGCTTCCGCCCGCCGCGCCGCTTCTTCCATTTGCCCGGCAAAGCGGGCGCGGTCGCGCAGAACCGCAGCCTGCGGGTTGGGCAATAACGCCGATAGCGCAACCAGCGCGGCAAGCCCCAGCGCGAAAAGAAGGGGCTTCTTTTCCCAGCGCACGGCGAGCGCGCGGCGAAAATCGGTTGTCCCCAGCGCGCGCAGCGCGTCTTTGCGCAAAAGGCTGGCCATGGGCCCGGCATCCGCGCATTCCAGTGCGGTGGAAACGCGCTCCTTCAGGCCGCACGCGTCCGCCACGCGGGCCGCCTGGGCCGCGCGCACCGGCCGCAGCGCACCGGCCGCGCAAAAGAGCGCGCACACCGCCAAAGCCAGCGCCGCCGCCAGAGCATACGCGCGCTCGATGGGCAAAAAGAAGGAGATCAGCGCGACGAGCACGGCGTAGGCCGCGCCCGCCAGCGCGCCCCGGGAAAATCCCTCTGCCAGGCGGCAAAGCCGCATGCGCCGCGCGACCGGCGCAAGGGCGCGCGCGATTTCCCCTTTCATTTGCGCCTCCGGCGCGCGTGGAGGCGCGGCCGCACGAAGGCGGTGGAAAGCAGCGTAAGCACGGTCGCGGCGCAGGCCATGAAGATCATCACCGCGTTCGCCAAATAATCATATCCCACCAGCGCGAGCGCCTGGCTCCTTCCATAGCCCACAAGCTGCTGCAGCACGCTTTGCAGCGCGCCGGACTGGTTTGCCAGCAGCGCCAGAAGGCCCAGCGGCGGGCAATAGAACATGGCCTTGGGCAACAGCGCGATCAGCTCTTCGCGGCTGAGCGCGGCCAGATCGAAATCGTAATACGTGGAAGCGCCCGACAGCGTCACGCCCAGAAAGGTCATCAGCCCAATGGCCAGCACGACGATATAGGCGGCGATGGTGGCCGAAACCGTTTTGCGAAACAAAGCCGAGCAGAACAGCCCCACGCTGGAGGCGGCATAGGCCGTGAGCAGCAAAAACAGCGCCGACTGGAACAGATACGGAAGCCCCACGCTGCCATACGCCAGGATGCTGCAATTGAACGGCAGCATGGCCAC
>DVJN01000018.1 GCA_018716755.1 Candidatus Alectryocaccomicrobium excrementavium | reverse complement strand
TACGCGCACAACTTTTTGCGGAAAAGAGACATCGCGGCGCACGGCCTTCCCGGCGCTGTAAATCATTTTCATGATATGGGTTTTTCCCATGCCATTTTCGCCAATCAATATGTTCAATCCGGGGGACAATTCCAGATTCAGATTTTCAAAGACCGTCACATTTTGCATCTGAATTTTTGTTATGGCCATAATGTCACCGCCCTTTGGTGGCCTATTTTAGATTTTCGATACTATTATACGCAAGAATGAAAAAAATAGCAAGCGAATTTTGCAGGATGGGCCGGCCGCACACGGCGGCAATCGAGATTTGCCCCGGTTTACCCCAGCCGCGCGCGGTATTCCCGGGGCGGCATACCAAACACCTTGCTGAACTGGCGGTTAAAGCCGGACGCATCCTGATAGCCCACATCCTGGGCGATTTGCGTGATTGAGCGGTCTGTGAGCAGCAAAAGCCGCTGCGCCTTTTTCATCTGGCAGGCGAGGATGTACTGCTGGGGCGGCTGGCCCATTGCGAGGTGAAACGCCCGCCGGAATGCCGCGGGGCTGAGCGCGCATGCGTGGCACAGCTCGTCCACCTGCGGTGCGCGCCCTTCATTCAGGCAATTCTGCACCCGTTCCAGCGCCGGAGAAAGCTGCAAAAACTGGCGGGATGGCTTGAGGGAGAGCGGAGCGAGCGACTGCGATTCGGCGGCCAGTTCTTCAATCAGCGCATACAGGCAGGAAAGCCGCCGCTGCTCGCCCTCTGCCAGCACCACGCGCACGACCAGTTCGCGAATGAGCGGATAGCGCGCGCGGTCGATGATGCCGCACAGGCCCATGCGCGTGTAGAGCAGGCGCTCCACGCGCGCCAGATCGGGCGCGCCCCAGGCGCCCAGCGCGCGCACCGGGTCGATGTTCATCCAGTACCAGCGGCTTTGCTGCGGCCCTTCGCTGCGCGACAAGTGGGTTTGAAAGGGAAAGATGATTTGCACATCCTCCGCTTCGAAGGGATACAGCACGCCTTCCACCTGGCAGGCGCCCCGCCCGCTCACGCATACGCCCAGCTCCAGGTTATCGTGAAAATGGAGATAGGTGATGTCATACACTTCCAGCGCGTGCGGGCCGGGGCGCGGCGCGCTGAGCAGGGCCTCGGGCGCGGGCGCAAAAAAGGAAGGGAGCTGGGAAATTAAGCGATTTCGCATGGTTTTCCTCCTGTATAACATAGACGCGCTCTTCTGCATGTATTATACTGTAACCACCAGGAATGCGCAAGCAAAGGAGGAAATTTTTATGATTACGTTTACCAACGAGTTCCTGCGCGACAGGATTTATGCCTGCTGGATTGGCAAAAACATCGGCGGCACGCTGGGCACGCCCTATGAAGGCACGCGCAAGCTGCTGGATATTGATGGATTCGCTTCCAAGGCGGGCGAACCGCTGCCCAACGACGATCTGGACCTGCAGCTGGCCTGGCTGCGCGCGGTCGACGAGCTCGGTCCGCAGAATATCAACAGCAAAACGCTGGGCGAATACTGGATTTCCTATGTCAATCCCAACTGGAACGAATACGGCGTGGGCAAGGCCAACATGCGCGATGGATTTTTGCCGCCGCTGGCCGGCGAAATGAACAACGAGGAATGGAAGCATTCCAATGGCGCCTGGATCCGCACGGAAGTGTGGGCGTGCCTCTACCCTGCGGTGGTGGAAAAGGCCATTCGCTACGCGTATGAGGATGCGTGCGTGGATCACGGCTTTGGCGAGGGCACCTATGCGGCCATTTTTGTCGCCGCGATGGAGAGCGCCGCGTTTGCGATTCACGACGCGCGCAGCCTGCTGGAAATCGGCCTGTCCAAAATCCCGGAGAACTGCCGCGTGGCGCGCAGCGTGCGCATCGTTATCGATGCGTATGACAAAAAGGTGCCGTGGCAGGAGACCCGCGAAATGCTGGTGAAGGACAGCGAGGATCTGGGCTGGTTCCAGGCCCCGGCGAACGTGGCCTTTACGGTGCTGGGCCTGCTGTATGGCGAGGGCGATTTTAAGCGCTCTTTGATCCTCGCAGTGAACTGCGGCGACGATACGGACTGCACGGGCGCGACGCTCGGCTCGCTGCTGGGCATCATGAACGGCATGGCCTGCATTCCCGAAGACTGGCGCGCCTACATTGGCGATGGCATCAAGAGCATTTGCCTCACCAACGGGCACGGCAAATATCCGGAAGACTGCACTCAGCTCACCGATTGCATCATGAACCTTTTGCCCACCACGCTTCGCGTTAACCATCCCAGGTTGATGGCCGGCAGGCCCGCCGATGTGGCGCTGGGCGATGTGACGGATGTGGCGGAGGCCTCGGTGGAATACTTTGCGGGGCGCGACTTTGTGGAGAGCATCGCGCGGCGCAAGCCCTATTCCTACACCATCGAAGGCGTTTATGCCGACGCGCTGGTGGAATTCGATGAAAAGCCCGCGATCCGGCCGCTGGGCACGCTTTCGGGCAGCATTTCCATTGAGCAGCACACCCTGCCGGAGCAGAAGCATTACCGCCTGCGCTTCCTGGCGCCGGAAGGCTGGCATGTGGAGTGCGAAAAGAACCTGTTCACCCCGGCGCTGCATTCCAAGCACATGCAGCATGCGAAGGCCTCCTTCGTGATCACCGCGGGGGAAAATGTGGAGGCCATCAACCGCATCGTTCTGGAAATCGTGTGCGCGGGTCGGCCCACTTCCATCCTGGTGCCGATGACCATCATGGGCTAAAACCGGGTAAGCGCAGTCCCTGTGCAGGAAGGGCAGAATGGTATAAATGCTATAATAGAGGCGGTTGGCCAAACCTGGCCAACCGCCTCAGAGCATTGACAAAGTATCGGAAGAACGAGGCTTAAATCAGAAATGACGGCGTGTACGTCATTTCTGGTATTTTTTGCGGGGCGCACGGAGGCCGCCGCCTGTGGGACGGAGCTTCGCCGCGCGCAGTGCGCGAAACAGGCGAAGCGGAAGTCCAATGAGCAAAGGAGACTTGCAAGCGGCAGCGTAGCAAGGCGACTA
>DVJN01000017.1 GCA_018716755.1 Candidatus Alectryocaccomicrobium excrementavium | reverse complement strand
TTCCGCACGACGGACGTGACTGGAACGATCAAGCTGCCGGAAGGCGTGGAAATGGTCATGCCTGGCGACAACATCGACATGGAGATCACGCTGATCACGCCGATCGCGGCGGAAGAAGGTCTGCGCTTCGCTATTCGTGAAGGCGGCCGCACGGTGGGCTCTGGCGTTGTGACCAAGGTTCTGGGCTAAGCGAAACAATAGGGGAACCGCTTCTTGCAGGCGGTTCCTTTTTTGTGTGCGGAGTGGAGGAAATATGCGAAATCTTCGGCGGGTGCTGGAAAACATGGGAAATGCCGTGTTGGAACTCGTGTGGGCCAAACAGGTGCGCTGCCAGGGTTGCGGGGATTTGAGCGGTGCGGATGAGGCGTACTTGTGCGGGGTATGCGCGCACAGGCTGGAGGAACTGCGCCCGCCGGAGAGCCAGCGCTGCCTGGGCTGTGGGAACCCCGTGGAAGCCCGGTGCATTTGCAAGCGCATGCCGCATGTCGCGTTTTCCCGGTTTGCCTTTTATTACCAGGGGCCAGTGCGCGGCATTGTGCGCAACTTGAAATACCATGCTGTAACTTGCATGGCGGATTGGATGGCTGCGGCGATGTATGAAATCCTGCTGCGTGAAGATTGGCTGGAAGACGTGCATGCGCTGGTGCCCGTGCCCATGCCTCCGAAGCGGATGAAAACCAGGGGTTATAACCAGGCGCAATTGCTGACAAACGCTTTGGCGGAACAGACGGGTTTGCCTGTGCTGGATCTGCTGGAGCGGACGCGGGAAACTCCGCAGCAGGCGCGCCTGTCCAGCGCGCAGCGCCGGGAAAACATGCGAGGTGCTTTTCGCGCCAAAGTGGATGCGCGCGGGCTGTGCCTTTTGCTGATTGACGATGTGCGAACCACGGGCGCGACGCTTGAGGCCTGCGCGGCGGCGCTGAGGCAGGCAAGCGCTTCGCAGGTATATGCTTTGACGTTTGCCGCGGTATCCCGCCCGGTGGAAGGGAAGGATTGAGGCGCAAAGCCGCTGCATAACGCCAAAAATATTTGAGATTTTACGGAATTTTCCCTTGTAACAGAGGGGAATGTGCGCTATAATAAACGAGTGTGCTGTGAGGATATCTATGCGCAATTTTGCCGGAAAACGCCGGTATCCTGGCACCTTAGGGTGGAACCGAAAGGTTGCGCCGCTGGCGACTCCGGTTGGCGGCGGGAATTTTCGGGGACCAGTCCGCAAAAATCGGACGACGGGCTCATGCCGTCGCAAGAAAGAGTTATGAACACGCCCGGCAGCGTGTGCATGAGTTCAAGAGGAGGAACATTCATGGCCAATCAGAAGATCCGCATCAAGCTCAAGGCGTACGAGCACTCGATCATCGACCAGAGCGCCGCTCGCATTGTGGAAACCGCCAAGCGCGCCGGTTCGCGCGTTTCCGGCCCGATTCCGCTGCCGACCGAAAAGGAAATCGTTACGATTCTCCGCTCGCCGCACATGCACAAGGATTCCCGCGAGCAGTTTGAGCAGCGCACCCACAAGCGCTTGATCGACATCCTGGATCCGAACCCCCGCACGGTGGACGCGCTCACCAAGCTCGATCTGCCCGCAGGCGTGGAAATCGAGATTAAGCTCTAATGGGCTTTTTCGAATATGGAGGTGCAACAATGAACAAGGCAATTCTCGGCAAGAAGATCGGCATGACCCAGATTTTCCTTTCCGACGGACGTCTGGCGCCGGTCACGGTCGTCGAAGCCGGTCCCTGCGTGGTTACGCAGATTAAGACCGTCGCTACCGACGGCTACGAGGCAGTCCAGGTCGGTTTCGGCGAGCTCGCTCCGGAGCGGGCGAAGAAACTGATGACGAAGCCCGAGCTCGGCCATTTTGCAAAGGCGAACGTTCCCGCCAAGCGCTATCTGCGCGAGCTGCGGCTGGCCGACATTTCGCCCTTCAAAGTGGGCGACGAAATCAAGGCTGACGCTTTCGCGGAGGGCGAAAAGGTGGATGTTTCCGGCATCAGCAAGGGCCACGGCTACACGGGCGTGGTGCAGCGCTGGAACCAGCATACCGGCCCCATGGCGCACGGCTCCAAGTATCATCGCGGCGTAGGTTCCCTGAGCGCGAACTCCGATCCTTCCCGCGTGTTTAAGAACAAGAAGATGGCCGGCCGCTACGGCGGAGAAAAAGTCACCGTCCAGAATCTTGAAATCGTCCGCGTCGATGCGGAACGCAACCTGCTTCTCATCAAGGGCGCGGTTCCCGGGGCGAAGGGTTGCCTGCTCTTCATCCGCAATACGGTGAAGGCCTAATGTTCTGGAGAGGAGGACAAGACAATGCCTAAAGTAGCAGTCTACAATATGAGCGGCAAGCCCGTGAGCGAAATTGAGCTTTCCGATCTGGTGTTCGGCGCGCAGATCCATGAACACGCCATTCACAGCGTGGTGCGCGCGCAGCTCAATGCGAAGCGTCAGGGCACGCAGGCCGCGAAAACCCGCACCGAGGTGCGCGGTGGCGGCCGCAAGATCTATCGCCAGAAGGGCACCGGTAACGCGCGCCATCATGGCCGCCGGGCGCCGCAGTTCACGCATGGCGGCGTGGTGTTTGCTCCCAAGCCGCGCAGCTATCGCATTAAGGTTCCCAAGAAGGTTCGCCGCCTCGCCATGTGCGGCGCGCTCACGAGCAAGGTTGTGGACAACGACCTGATCGTGCTGGATAAGCTGGAAGTGGAAAATGGCAAAACCCGCGTGATCGCCAAGATGCTCAAGGATCTGGGCGCGACGCGCAAGGCGCTCATCGTCACCGCTGGCAGCGAGGAAATGGTCAATCGCGCCACGGCGAACATCCAGGGCGTCAAGGCTGCGCACGTGAGCACGATCAATGTGCTGGATATCCTGGGATACGACAAGTTCATCGTCACCGAGGAAGCCGTGCGGCTGGTCGAGGAGGTGTACGAATAATGAAAAGCCCCTATGATATCATCAAAAAGCCGGTGCTGACCGAGAAATCGTACGATCAGATGGCGGAAAAGTGCTACACCTTCGAGGTGGACGTGCACGCGAATAAGACGGAGATCCGCAAGGCGGTTGAGGCCGTGTTTGGCGTGAAAGTGGACAGCGTGAATACCCTGCGCCAGGAAGGCAAGATCAAGCGCCAGGGCCGCACCCAGGGCCGCCGCCCCGAAAAGAAAAAGGCATTTATCAAGCTCGCCGCCGACTCGAAGCCGATCGAATTCTTCGAGAGCCTGGCGCAATAAAAGGGAGGGGACAAAATGGCCATTCGAGTCTATAAGCCGACCTCGCCCGCAAGGCGCTTCATGTCGGTGCTGACTTTTGAGGAAGTTACCAAAAAGACGCCGGAACGCTCGCTGGTGACGGATCTGCGCCATAAGGCCGGCCGCAACAACACGGGCAAGATCACCGTCCGCCACCAGGGCGGCGGCGCGCGCCGCAAGTATCGCATCATCGACTTTAAGCGCATGAAGGACGACATCCCCGCGAAAGTCGCCGCGATCGAATACGACCCGAACCGCACTTGCTTCATTGCGCTTTTGCACTATGCCGATGGCGAAAAGCGCTATATCCTCGCTCCTCTGGGCCTGTCCGTGGGCGATACCGTGATGAGCGGCCCGAACGCCGACATCAAGCCCGGCAATAGCCTGCCGATTGAGAACATCCCGCTGGGCACGCTGATCCACAATGTGGAAATCAAGCCCGGCCGCGGCGGCCAGATGGTGCGCGCTGCGGGTGCTGCGGCGCAGCTGATGGCAAAGGAAGGCGCGTATGCGCAGGTTCGCCTACCTTCTGGCGAGGTTCGCAGGGTGCCCATGAACGCCCGCGCCACGATCGGCCAGGTGGGCAACACCGATCACGAGAACGTCCGCATCGGCAAGGCGGGCCGCCAGCGCCACCTGGGCATCCGGCCCACAGTTCGCGGCGTCGTGATGAACCCGGTCGACCACCCGCACGGCGGCGGCGAAGGCCGTTCCCCGGTCGGCATGCCCGCTCCGATGTCTCCGTGGGGCAAGCCCACGCAGGGCGTCAAGACCCGCAAGCATCGCAAGTATTCCGACAAGATGATCGTCAAGAGGGCCGGCAAGTAATGGCCGCTTGGAAGGAGGCAGCGCGAATTCAT
>DVJN01000113.1 GCA_018716755.1 Candidatus Alectryocaccomicrobium excrementavium | reverse complement strand
CGCCCTGCGCTAACGCTTGCGCGGTGTTCCGCCCCTGCGGACTTCGCTTCGCTCCGTGTCCTCGGGGCTCCAGCCGCTTCGCGGCCTCCGACGCTCGCAAGCTCGCTTGTGGCACTCCCTGCTTCATTGGGGTCTTCGTACCGGCCTGCGCTTCGCTGGCCCGGTATTCTGGGGCTGCGGAGCGCTTCGCGCTGTCCTCGCCCCCTTCACCCCTTCGGGGCTTCGACGGCTACGGCCTGTTTCGCGCACTGCGCGCGGCCTTCGTGCTCCCCCGCCACTACTTTTATTTCTTTTCGATATACCCCTGATGCACCAGGAGCTCGGCCATCAGCACCGCGCCGCCGGCCGCGCCGCGCAGCGTGTTGTGCGAGAGGCTGACGAATTTGCAATCAAAGATGTTGTCTTCCCGCAGGCGCCCGATGGAGATGCCCATGCCGTTTTCCAAATCGCGGTCGAGGCGCGTTTGCGGGCGGTTATCCTCCCGGAACACGGTCAGGAATTTTTTGGGCGCGCTGGGCAGGCCGAGCTTCGCGAGGCCCTCAAAGGATTCCCAGCGGGCGTAAATCTCCTCGATGGAGGGCTTGCGGTCGAACGAAACGGAAACCGCCGCCATGTGCCCATCGGACACCGGCACGCGATAGCATTGCGCGCTGATGATGGGGGATTGGGCGGGCACGATAACGCCGTTTTCCACGCTGCCCCAGATTTTGAGCGGCTCCTGCTCGCTCTTTTGCTCCTCGCCGCCGATGAAGGGAATCACGTTATCGGCCATTTCGGGCCAGGATTCCAGGGTTTTCCCCGCGCCGGACACCGCCTGATACGTGCACACGCTGATTTTGCTCAGGCCAAAATCGCGCAGCGGGGTGAGCGCGGGCACATAGCCCTGAATGGAGCAGTTGGGCTTGCAGGCGATGAAGCCGCGCCGCGTGCCCAGGCGCTTTCTCTGCGCCGCGATGACCTGCGTGTGCGCACCATTGATTTCCGGCACGAGCATGGGCACGTCCTCCACGCCGCGGCAGGCGGAATTGTTGGAAACCACGGGCGTTTCCAGCCTGGCGAACGCCTCTTCCATCGCGCGGATTTCGGCCTTGGGCATATCCACGGCGCAGAAGATAAAATCGGCGCATTCGGCCACCTTTTCCCGCTGGGCGCTGTCCATCACGATCATGTTGCGCACGGATTCCGGAATGGGGGCGGCCATCTTCCATCGCCCTTCCACGGCGCTGGCATACGTTCGCCCGGCGCTGCGGCCGCTGGCCACGAGAGCGGAAATTTCGAACCAGGGGTGATTGTGAAGCAGCGTGATAAAGCGCTGGCCAACCATGCCGGTGGCGCCTACGATGGCGACGCGGTATTTCATAATGTTATTCCTCCCAATCGATATCTATTGCGGCATATTCTTTCAAATTTTGCACGGGGCGGAAGCCGGCGGCAGAAGCGGCCCGGCAGGCGGGCAAAAGGCGCTGCCAAACGTCCATGCGGGAAGTTTGCAGGCCGGCATCGAGGAAATAGCGGCGGGCAAGATCGAGCAGATAGCGCGCGACGCCCTGCCGGCGGAACGGGGGCGCGGTATACAAATGCCCGATCACGCCCTCGCCATCCTCCGCCCAAACGAGAATTTCCCCCGCCAATCCGCTGGGCGCGACCATAACCGTGCGGGAAAAGCCCTCTTTGGCCTGCATCGCCTTGAGCTGCGCCGCGCCATCCCCCCGGGCAAAGAGCGCGTCGTAGCGCTCGATAAAATAGCGCGCTTCATACGCGTCGGCCAGCTGATCGAACACGATGGTGCAATGCGCGGGCAACCGCGCAATCACCGGGCTGTGCTGGTGATTGCGCCGCATGCGGACGAGCGCGTCGCACTCCCGGTATCCCAGAAAGTGCAGGCGCTCGCGCTGCTCCCCTTCGCATTCTATGCGGATTTCGCTGTTTTTCCCGGAACGCCGCGCCAAAAGCTGCGCCAGCGCGGTGCCCGCGCCATACAGGGCGTCCAGGGCCTCCGGGGTGCCGCTCGCCACAATGTCCACAATATGCGGCCGCTCGGGCAGCAATGCGGGGCAGGAATGCTCCATCACCCGGCATTCGCCCAGCACGGTGTTGTATCCCTCCATGGCGACAAAGGCATTTTCAATGGCTGCGCCCGTCGCCTCTTCCTTTGCATGCACTATTTTCATTTCGTTTGAGCCGGCCCTTCATCGCGTTTTGCTGCGCTTTCAGCAAGATACGCCATTATACCGCGGCGTTTTGCGGCTTGCAAGCGTGGGCGCATTATTTTTTTCGGAAGCATCGCGCCGGAGAAGGCGCAAAGAGCAGGGGAACGCAAATTGGGATGGATGCTCAGTTTTGCACGGTTTTGCTCATAAAAGAGTGAAAAGCCGCACTGTATGTTATTTTTTCACCGCAATTGACAAGGAGATGTTGAGGCCATATAATAGGTGCACGAAAGAAAAGGGGGTGCATACGGGTGGATGAAAAAATTCTTGCGCTCGGCGCACAAACGCCGCGGATCCATTGCGCGCCGCCTGCGCGATACGCGATGCGGGAACAGGATTATGGGATGACCATCGGCGTGGCCGTCACCCGGGGCGGGCGGCTGTTTGCCTGCTGGGTGGGCGGAGGCGACAACCCCAAGGCGTATTTTCTTCTCTCCTATTCTGACGACGCGGGAATGACGTGGAGCGAGCCGTGCCTGGCAATCGATCCCCACGATCCATCCCTGCCCTATAGCCGGTGCACGATTGTGGGAACGCTCTGGGTGGATCCCCTGAATCGCCTGTGGCTCTTTTTCAATCAAACGCTGGAACACTTTGACGGAAAAAGTTCCAATTGGTACATCCGGCTGGACCGGCCGGAGGAAGAAACGCTTTCCTGGTCGCAACCCCGCTATTTGTCCTATGGATGCACGCTCAATAAGCCCATCGTTTGCCAAAATGGCGATTGGCTTTTGCCGGTATCCCTGTGGCAGCGCTATCACATCAGCGAGCCATTCCGCGACTGCTATCACGAACTGGATGGCGAGCGCATGGCGCACATTTTTGCCAGCCGCGATCAGGGGCAGACCTGGGAGCGGAGGGGCGGGGCGTTCTTCCCCGATTCCGCCTTTGACGAGCATATGCTTGTGGAATTGCGGGACGGGCGCCTGTGGATGCTGGGGCGCACGCGCACCCACGGCCTGTATGAAACGCATTCCCGCGATGGCGGCGCCACGTGGGATGCGCCGGAGCGCGCCTTTGTGCAGAGCGTGAGCGCGAGGTTCCATTTGCGCCGCCTGCAATCGGGGCGGTTGCTGCTGATCAAGCATGGGGAAATGGTGGAAAAGGCGGCGGAAAACCGCTCGCAACTCACGGCGTTTCTCTCGGAGGACGATGGCGCCCATTGGTCGCGGGGATTTGTGCTGGATGAGCGGTTTGAAGTTTCCTATCCGGATTCGGATCAGGCCTGCGATGGCACGCTGTACATTACGTATGACCGCAATCGCGCCACGGACGGGGAAATCCTGCTGGCCCGCCTTCGGGAAGAAGATATCCTCGCGGGCAGGCTGGTAACGGAAGGGGCGTTTGTGAAGCGCGTCATCCGCAAACCGGGGAAATTGTGTTAGCCGCCGGGCGGACTTCAAAGCAGAAGGACGCCGGCTTCTTCCAGGCGGGCGGCCCACTCTCTGGCAGGGAGCGTATCGCAGATGAAGGCATGCGCTTCGCCCAGGGAGCACAGCTGGAAGGCGGCAAACCGCCCCAGTTTGTTGGCGCTGCAGAGCACAAAGGTTTTGCCGCTGCGGTCCATCATGGCGCGGCGCACGGCGGCCTCCTCTTCGCTGGCGCAGTATATGCCATCCTCCACGGCCTTGGGGGAAAGGAAGAGCTTATCCGCGCGCATATCGCGCAGTGCGCGAAGCGTCAGAGCGCCATTGGCCGAATAGGTGTGCGACGCAATGAGGCCGCCCAGGCAATAAACTTTGATTTCGGGCGTTTGGGCCAGCTCGCAGGCGACGCGGATGCCGTTTGTGATGACGGAAAGGCGCGAAAAGCGCTTTAAATGCGGCGCCATGGCAAGCGCCGTGCTGCTGGAATCCAGGAATATGACGTCGCCATTTTCGATGCAGGCTGCCGCCTTGCGGGCAATTTGCTCTTTGGCTTCCCGCTCGGTTTGCTGGCGCGCGTCAAGCGAGATCACTTCATTCCCGCCTTCCAGCAAAATGGCCCCGCCATACGTTTTGCGCAAAAAGCCAGAGCGCTCCAAAATGCCCAGGTCGCGCCGGATGGAGGTTTCGCTGATAAAAAAATGCCGGCTCAATTCCGATACGCTTGCGGCGTGATGCTGCTTCAAATACTGCACAATGGCCTGCTGGCGTTCCACTTTGAGCATGGCGCGCACCTCCTTCTAGGCGTATTGTAGCATAAGCATAAACACGTGTCAATGGGGCGGTTTTATATGCAGAAACGGTATCTCGCACTGGATTTGGGATCTACATACACCAAATGCGCTTTGCTGGATGAAAACGGCGTGTTGAAAAGCTGCCAGAAGGCTTCTCCGCCCCCTATAGATGGCGAAGATGGCGCGCGCTATGAAATCGATGTGGACGAATATATGCGCCAGGCGGAAGAACTGCTCGGGCAAATGCGCGATTCCGATACGGTGGGCGTGCTGATTTCCACGCAGATGCACGGTTTTGTGCTCGCGGACGCAAAAGGGCGCCCCCTGACGCCCTACATTTCCTGGCAGGACAGGGTGGGCGAAAGAAATTTGCCCTGGATTTCCGCCGCGCTGGGGCGGGAGGCAACGCGCGCCGCCGGTGTGCCGCTGAAAGCCAATCTGGCGCTGTGCGCGTTGCTTGGACGCGTGCGGGAGGGCTTGCGGCTCCCCGGGAACGCATGGTTCCATACGCTGGGCGGTTATCTCATCTTCCGGCTGACGGGCGAACACGTTTGCCACATGACAAATGCCGCGCCCACGGGCCTGGCCGATGTGCGCGCGGGCGGCTGGAACTGGACGCTTTTGCGCGCTGCGGGCCTGGATGGGCTAGCGCTGCCGCGCATAGAATCTGCGCCGGTGCCCGTTGGATATTGGCAGGGCCTCGCGGTGTATCCGGATCTGGGCGATCAGCAGGCGTGCGCGCTGGGCGCGCAGCCTGGCGAGGAAGATGCGCTGTGCGTCGCCATGGGCACCACGGGGCTGATGGGAATCCTTACCCGGCAGTGGGGCCAGGGGGAATATGAGAACCGGCCGTGGCTTTCCCCGGGCGTCTATCTGCGAACGGTATCCGCCCTGCCGGGCGGCCGGGATATGGAGGCGGTAAAGCGCTTTGTTCAATCCATGGCGGCGGCGGTTATGCGGCAGGCGCCTTCGGACGATGCGGTGTGGGACTTTTTGTGCCGCATTCCGGAGGGGCATCCGGGCGAGGGCCAGTCCGCGTGGCAGATCGCGCGCGGCACGCCTGCGCAATTTGTGCTCGCGCTATACGAGGAAGTGGCGGAAAAATACGAAAAAGCCGCGGCGCGGATGGGAATTCAACCGCGCAGGCTGGCGTTCATTGGCGGAGTCGCCGCCAAAAATGCCGCTCTGCGAAGCGCCATCCTGCGGCGCTTTCCGGACCGGCCCATGAACGTTTGCGAAACCATGGACGGCATGCGCGCTTTGGCGAAACGACTGAACGATGGAGGAACACCATGAATTTAAAACAGCGATTGGCCATGGGCGAAACCGCGTATGGAATGATGCTTTCGGAACTCTATACGCCCAATATTGTGCGCGTTATCGCGAATTGCGGCTATGATTTTCTGCTGGTGGACTGCGAGCACGGCTATTTTGATATGACGCAAATCGCCAACCTGACGGCTGTGGCGGATGGCTGCCATTTGCCGATCCTCGTGCGCATCGCGGGGGAAAATCTCGGCGCAGTGGCCAAATATCTGGATATGGGCGTGCGGGGGATCCTGCTGGCAGACGCCAAAGACGCCGCTCAGGTTAAAAAGTTCATTTCCCGCTGCCTGTACGCGCCGGATGGGGACAGGGGCGTGTCGACATTTCGCGCGCATACAAACTACTGCAAGGGCAACATGAACGAGATTATGCGCGAAGCCAATGGCAAAAACCTGGTGATCGTGCAAATGGAATCGCCGGAAGCCATCGGCCGGCTGGAGGAAATCGCCGCCCTGCCGGGCGTGGACGGGTTCCTCATCGGCCCCAACGACCTCACGCAGCGCATGCGTATGATCGGCGAATATGAACATCCCGCGGTGCTCTCGCTGCTCCAGCGCGTGCACGATGTGGCGGCTTTGCATGGGAAATGGTCCGGCGTGATCGCGAGCGACGCGCGGCTTTTGCGCGTTTGCCGGGAAATGGGCATGACGTGCTTCAGCGCAGGCAGCGAGCTGAACGCCCTGCACAGCGGCGCAATGGAAAACTATGCGCGATTGCGCGCCTTACAGGAGGAGAGTGTATGAACCGGGCGAGTACCCCACCTGTGAAGCGGCGGGATTCCCACGCGCTTTTGCGCAGAGTGGGGCGCTGCTGGCAATTGTACATGCTGATTCTGCCGCCGGTAATCACGGTGTTTATCTTTCACTATCTGCCCATCTACGGGTTGCAAATCGCTTTTCGCAACTATCGCCCGACGCGGGGAATCTGGGGCAGCGACTGGGAAGGGCTGAAGTGGTTTGTGCAATTCGTTACATACCCGGATTTCTGGCCCATTTTGCGCAATACGCTCTCCATCAGCCTGTATTCCCTGGCGACATTTCCCTGCGCGGTGATTTTTGCGCTGATGCTGAATGAAATCCACAGCGCGAAATACAAGCGCTATGTGCAGATGGTATCTTACGCGCCCCATTTTGTTTCCACGGTAATTGTATGCTCCATGCTGATCATTTTTACGCAATATTCCAATGGGATTTTCAACAATGTGCGGGTGAAATTGGGCCTTGAGCGCGTGGACATTATCACCGTTCCGGGATATTTTGCGGATCTGTATGTATGGTCCGGCGTATGGCAGAATATGGGCTGGAACGCGATCATTTATCTGGCCGCGCTGGCGGGGGTGTCCCCGGAACTGGTCGAGGCGGCAAAAATCGATGGCGCCAACCGGCTGCAAATCATTGGCCATGTGACGCTCCCGAGTATATTGCCCACGGTGATCACCATGCTGATTCTCAACACGGGCAACATACTGTCCGTGGGGTTTGAAAAGATATTCCTCATGCAGAACAGCCTGAACCTGGAAGCCTCCCGCGTGCTGTCAACCTATGTGTATGAAATTGGCATTGAGGGCGGGCAGATCAGCTATTCTTCGGCGATAGGGTTGTTCAACAATGTCGTGAATATCCTGGTCATTGCGCTGGTCAATTCCCTCGCGAAGAAGACGACCAGCATAGGCCTGTGGTGAGGAGGCATGCGCCATGAAGCGGACGCTTTCAGACAAAACTTTCGATTGGATCAATGGCGCCATTCTCTTTGCGCTTACGCTCATTTTTTTGTATCCGCTGTATTTTGTGCTGATCGCCTCGATTTCCGAACCCTATGAGGTGGTGCAGGGGAATGTGCTCTTTTGGCCCCGGGGATTTACGCTTACGGCGTATCAAAATGTGCTGCGGGAAAGCAGCGTTTGGACGGGATACCGCAACAGCATATTTTATACGCTCCTGGGCACTGCGTATAACCTGGTTTTGACGATCCCGGCGGCATATGTGCTGACAAAGCAGCACATGCCCGGCAGGGGATTGCTGACGGCATACTTTTTCATCACGATGTATTTCAGCGGCGGCATGATTCCCACATATATTATCATCCGCGAGCTGAACCTGATCAATACGCCCTGGGTGCTGATCATTGGCACAGGCGTGAGCTGCTGGAATCTCCTCGTAACGCGGCAGTTCTTTTCCAGCACCATTCCGCTGGAACTGTATGAATCGGCGGAAATCGATGGTGCGAACGAATTCCGCATGTTTTTCCGCATTGCCCTGCCGCTGGCCGCGCCCATTGTGGCGGTTATGGCGCTGTTTTACGCCGTTGGCCACTGGAACAGCTATTACAATGCCCTGCTCTATGTGCGCACAGGCGAATTGTATCCCCTGCAGCTGGTCTTGCGCAATATCCTCATTTCCAATGAGATGATGCTTGCAAACGCGGCGCTGGAAGGGGACGCGGAAGCCATGGCCACGGCCGCCCGCCGCGCCTATATGGCGGAGGCCATGAAATACGCGCTGATTTTTATCGCGGCCGCACCCATGCTGTGCATTTATCCCTTTGTGCAAAAGCACTTTGTGAAGGGCGTGATGATCGGCGCCATTAAGGGATGATACGAACCGGTCTTTACAGACCGGTCGAAATAAAAAGGAGATGATCTCATGAAAAAACTCATTTGCACATGGCTGGTATTGTGCCTGGCGCTTGGCACAGGCGCGCTGGCGGAGGCGCCCGACTATCTGAATGTGGATAGCGACAGCGTCACGACGCCCATTGTAAAGGATGGGCAGCAGGTGGAAATCAACGTGGTGATTTCCCAGGCGCCCACGCAGGGCAACGCGGAGGACATCTGGCTGTGGAAGTATTTTGAGAACGAGCACAACATCAAGGTAAACGTGGAGCAGGTGTCGGATGCGGCGGAATACAAAAATCTGGCGCTGTCCACCGGCGATTTCCCGGATATCATGATCAATATGGGGGTGACTACGGCAGATTTGGTCACATATGGCCAGGAAGAAGGCATGTTCCTGAAGATTGATGAATATATCGATCCCTATATGCCCAATTTGAAGGCCATTTATGAGGAACATCCGGATTACCGGCAGGCGATTGCCGCGCCCGATGGGCACATTTACAGCCTGGGCGGCATCGCGGACCCGAACGATGAAACCCGCAATGGCGGCATACACATCCATGCCAAGTGGCTGGAAGAACTGGGGCTGGAAATGCCGCAGACCGTGGAGGAATTCCTGGATGTGATGCGCGCGTTCCAGGAGGCGCATCCGGAAGGCGTCGCCTTTAGCGGCGGGTATGAAGCGTTCAATCCCTGCCTGATTTTGCTGACGGCGTATGGATTTGTCACCAGCGATGCGACGGGCCTGTCGGTCGCCCTGCGCGATGGCGAAGTCACCTTCCCCTTTGGCGACAGGGAAGCCTATCCCCAGTACCTGCAGACGATGCACACGCTGTATGACGAGGGACTGATGTCGCACGATTTTTATACGCTCACGAGCACGCAGGTGAACGCGCTGGTGGCGAGCAGCCAGGCGGGCCTGTATACCACTGCGCCCTGGAGCGCGAATCCGGACGTTTATATGGACTGGGATTCCCCCGTGCCGCTCACCAGCGATCTCAACGACACCCGCATTTGGCCCGCCAATATGGGAGCGTTTGGTTGCGGCTTCTGGGTCATCAACGCGGAAACAGAGTATCCGGAACTGTGCTGCAAACTGGCGGATTTCTTCTATAACAATACGGGCCTGGTATACGGCTTCTATGGCCCCATGACGACGGATGAAGACCTGCTTTATGGCATGACCAGCGGCTGGTATTGGGACGACGCCACCAACTGGATCGTTTATCCGGACATTCTCAACGACACGGAAGACCGCTATGGCGGGATGGAAAATCCCTATCGCCAGCAGAAGATCATGATAACCACGGGCGTGTCTTTCGGCGATTACCGCACGTTCTTCGAGGATGTCGCGGAATACGCGGGCACGGATTACCGCCGGGAATGGACGCTGGACAGCCTGGATTTCCGCCATTATGCCACCATCGTCGCCAATCAGAAACCATATTATACGCAGGGGTATCCGGCAAATGTGTTCTTCGATGCGGAAGTGAACGAGCGCATCATTGAATTGCAATCTCTGCTCAACGCCTATGCGGAAAGCGAAACCGCAAAGTTTGTTACCGGTGCGCGTCCGCTGACGGAGGAAGAACTGGATGCCTACTTTGCGGAACTGGATGAACTGGGCTATCAGGAATACCTGGGATATTATCGGGATTACTACGCCAATTATATCGCGCAATAACGCTATAAGCAGAACGCGTGGCGGCGATTTTGGATCGCCGCCACGCGTTCTTTCCGGGCCCGGCGCTTTTTCAGAAAGGCTTATCGGGCTTCATACACTTCGCAGAAAAGCAGGCTGCCGGATTGATAGAGCACAATGGTTAGCGACGTGCCGGAGCCAACGTACTGGAAGCGGAAATCATCGTCGCCATAATCCAGCAGGATCGCGTCGCTCGCGGAGGAGACATAGCTCTGGTTGTATTTGGCGCCATAGGTATGCTTTTCCGTGACGCGCACGCAATCCAGATCCCGGATGGCCAGATAGATGGTGCTGGCCGTTTGCGCCGTGCCGCCGCCGCGCACGCGCGCGCCGCGCCCGTTCACGGCGACGCGATAGCCCGTTTGCGCGTTGCGTGGGCCGACGATATCGTTAAAGGAAAATTCCTGCCCATAGCTCAGGGTCGTGCCGGAAATGGCCGTGGCCGCGCGCATGGCGTTGAATTGCTGGTCTTCGCCGCTGGAAAAGACGGTGTACGCGCTGGAAACCAGCGTGCTCGCGGGGGCTTCCGGCGCGCTTGCGCCCACGACGACGGTTACGGACAGGCCGTAGTCGCTGGCCTCGGCGTAAAAGGTCATCGTGCCCACGCTGTTATAAAACGCCATGTCCTGCTCGTTGGCGTAGTCCACGAGCACCGCGCTGTTGCCGTCCACGGCGTAATTGTCCTGAAATTTATCGCCATAAAAGTGCAGCTCGCTGAAGTAGCCGATGCCCGCCTGTATAACGGCCTGATACACGGTGGTGGCCAGCTGCGCCGCGCCGCCGCCGCGCACGCGCGCGCCGCGCCCGTTTTCCGCCACTTTATAGCCCCACTGCTCTGTGCGCGGGCCGATGACGTTATTGAAGGAGAACGTCGCGCCCGCCTCCAGCACATAGCCGTTCAGCCGGCTGGCCGCAAGGGTCACATTGTAGATCTTATCGTCCGAAGAGCCGAGCAGCGTGGTATAGCCCGTGTACGCGCGCAACCCGCCGTAGCTGCTCGCGCCATCGGCCAGGGCGCTTGCGCTGAAGAGCAAAAGCAGCGCGAGCGATAGGCATAGCAATCGCCGTTTCATCAAAATCCCTCCATCCTTTTCCTGTCTTTTCCTATTAGACGGGCCCGGCGCCACGGCGGTTCCCGTTTTTTGCCAGAATGCGGCCACCCCGGCTAGGAAATGCGCACGGGCACATCCGTGTGGGCGCGCATTTGCGCCAGGAACGGTTCCAGCGCTTCGGGCGCAAGGCTGGTGCGCAGCGCGTATCCGCCCGGCTGGCCCAGCTGTTCCCGCTTGGAAAGCCCCAGGGGATGGTAGGGTTCCAGCTCGATGCCGGAGACGTGCCTGGCTTCATTTGCCAGCGCGGCAATGGCCAAAAAATGCTCTGGCCGGTCGTTTACGCCCGGGATGATGGGGCAGCGCAGCACCGTTTGCGCGCCCAGGCGGTCCAGCAGGCGGAAATTTTCCAAAATGCGCGCGTTGTCCACGCCGGTAAAGGCCTTGTGGCGCGCGGGGTCGGTTTCCTTGATATCAAAAAGAAAGCATTGCACATAGGGCACGATGGCCTGAAGCGCCGCTGGCGGGCAGTGGCCGCTGGTTTCCACGCACACGGAAACGCCCTTTTCCCGCAAAATCCGGGCAATGGCAAGGGCAAATTCCGGCTGCGCCATGGGCTCGCCGCCGCTGAGCGTGGCCCCGCCGCCATCCGCGTAAAAGGGCGCGTCCCGCAGGGCGGCTTCGGCGGCCTGCCCGGCGGTGTAGATCTCGCCCAGGATGGAAAGCGCACCCGTGGGACAGGCGCTGGCGCACGCCCCGCAGGCGGTGCATTTTTCCCGCAAAAGGACATGCGCGCCATCCCGGCTTGCGTGCGCGCCGCTTGGGCAGGCGGCCAGGCACGCGCCGCAGCCGATGCACTTCGCGCTCTGAAAGCTCAATTCCCTCTGCTGCCGGTAGCCCTCCGGGTTGTGGCACCACTGGCAGCGCAGCGGGCATCCCTTGAAAAAGAGCGTAGTGCGGATGCCGGGCCCATCGTGCACGGAAAAGCGCTGCACATTGAACAGGATTCCCTTTTCCATGGGTATCGCCCTTTCTTTTGCCGTTTTTTCCCGTTTCAGTATATTTTCCCGTTTCATTATAAAGGAAGATTGCGCGCCCGTCAACCCGGCAATTTCCCTTGCGCGCGGGCGCGCAATTGTGTTACAATGGGAAAAAGCGCGCCGGGCGCGGCAAATCTTGGAATACGGGAGGTGTGGCCATGCGGCCCAACATTTTGCACATTTTCGTGGACCAGCAGCGCTTCGATACCATCGGCGCGCTGGGCAATCCCATCATCAAAACGCCCAATCTCGACCGGCTGGCAGGGCGGGGCGTGGCGTTCACCAGCGCGTACACGGCCTGCCCCGTCTGCATTGCCGCCCGCTGCTCCATGATCTATGGGCAGTATCCCCTGCACACCGGCTGCTATGAAAACGCGCCCATGCCGGAGGACGGCCGGCCCTCCTTTATGGAGGCGCTCGCGCGGGCGGGATACGACGCGCACGGCATCGGCAAATGCCACTTCCATCCGGATCCCCACGCGCTCAGGGGCTTTGTTTCCCGGGAAGAGCAGGAGGAAGTGGCGGGGCCGGATTCCGCGGATTCGCCCTATTACCGGATGCTGCGGGAGGCGGGCTACGATTACGTGCTCGAGCCCAACGGCAGCCGGGGCGAGATGTACTACATCCCGCAGATTTCCCAGCTGCCCGAGCGGCTGCACCCCAGCGCCTGGGTGGCGGACCGCGCCATCGCCTACCTGCGCGGGCGGCAGGGGAGCGGGCAGCCCTGGTATCTGTTTTCCAGCTTTATCCATCCGCATCCGCCGTTTGCGCCGCCCAACCCCTGGCACAAGCTGTACCGCGCGGCCATGATGCCCCTGCCGCAAATGCCGCAGGAGGGAGACGCCCTTTTGACCTTTGTCAACCGCATCCAGAACCGCTACAAATACCGCGATGCCGGATGGGATCTTCACCTGCTGCGCACCATGAAGGCGTATTACTATGCCTGCATTTCCTTTGCCGATCATCAAATCGGCCGCATTCTCGATTGCCTGGAGGAAAGCGGCATGGCGGAGAACACCCTGATCGTGTTCACCGCGGATCATGGCGAGCACCTGGGGGATTACGGCTGCTTTGGCAAGCGCACATTCCACGATACCGCCGCCCGCGTCCCGCTGCTGGTTTCCATGAAGGGCCGGTTTGAGGGCGGGCTGCGCTGCGATATCCCCGTGAGCCTGGTGGATCTTGCGCCCACGATTCTGGCCGCGGCGGGCGTGAGCGGCGATGGCATGGCGCTCGACGGCGTGGACCTGCGCGATATCCTCAGCGGGCAATCGGCGCGCCGCGTGGTGTTCGGCCAGCACAGCTATGCGCAGGGCAACCCCATGCCGGACCCGCGCCAGCCCCGGCCCCGCACGCCGCAGGAAGCCGCGCTCCTGCGCGCCTCGCTCTCCAGCTATATGGCGGTTTCGCCCGGATGGAAATATTTCTACAGCGCGCCCGATGGCCGGGAATTCCTCTTCGACCGGAAGACCGATCCGCAGGAAACCCGCAACCGGGCCGGCGCGCCCTTTTGCCAGGAGGCGCTGCGGGAAATGCGCGCCGCGCTGATCGGGCACCTGCGCGCGGGCGGGGAGACCGCGGGCCTGGAGGGGGACGGTTTTCGCGCCTTCCCGCCCTTCCCAATGCCCGCCAATCCCGACGCCGGCCTGCTCATCCAGGATGGCTATATGCCCTGGGCGCGGACGGTGGAGGATCTGGGGGCGTATCGCGGCTAGCGGGCGAGGGCACGTTTTTGGCCCCGCTGGCCGCGCACAAATTGCCCGGCGGGCGAAGGCGGCCGCATTTGCGGATGGCCCGGCAAATTTTTTGTTGAATCCCCTGGCCGCACTTGACATTTGTGCAAAAAAGGGCTAAAATAGTTCTGTTAATCTATGCACTATCGCCGCGCGCCGGCGTCTTAGCAGAATAAGGAGGGGTTGGGTTTTGAATCCTGCAATCGCGGCTGTGATCAGTGGCGTGATTGCGTTGGTTGCCGGTTTGTTGAGTGGATATCTCTATCGCAAAAATGTGATGGAAAACAAGATTGGCCATACGGAAGCGTATGTGCAGAATCTTCTGAACGACGCGACGAGGAAGGCCGAAGACAAAAAGAAGGAAGCCGTCCTCGAGGCAAAAGAAGAAATCATTCGGCTGAAATCAGAGCTTGACAAAGAGGTGCGCGACCGCCGCAACGAGGTGCAGCGGCAGGAGCGCAGAATCAACCAGCGTGAAGAAGCGTTCGACAAAAAGTTCGACAACCTGGAGGCTCGCGAAGAGAGCCTGAACGAAAAGTTTAAAGAAGTGCAGCGCCTGGAAGAAGCGGCCCAGGCCATGCACGATGGCCAGCAGGCGGAGCTGGAGCGCATTTCCAATATGACGATGGAAGAAGCGCGGCAAATGCTCATCGCCCGCATTCAAAAAGAAGCGTATCACGACGCGGCGGTTTCCGTGCGCGAAATTGAGCAGCGCGCGCGCGACGAGGCGGAGAAAAAGGCGCGCAACATCATCGCGGGCGCGATCCAGCGCTGCGCCGCCGACCATGTGGCGGAAACCACGGTTTCCGTGGTCGCCCTGCCCAATGACGATATGAAGGGCCGCATCATCGGCCGCGAGGGGCGCAACATCCGCTCGCTGGAAACGGCGACGGGCGTCGACCTGATCATCGACGACACGCCCGAGGCCGTGATCATCTCCGCGTTCGATCCCGTGCGGCGCGAAGTCGCCCGCATCGCCCTGGAAAAGCTGATCACCGATGGGCGCATTCATCCGGGCCGCATTGAAGAAATGGTCGAAAAGGCCCGCCGCGAAGTGGACAACCAGATTCGCGAGGCGGGCGAGCAGGCCGTGTTCGAAACCAACATGCACGGCATCCATCACGAGCTGGTCAAGCTGCTGGGCCGCATGCGCTACCGCACCAGCTATGGCCAGAACGTGCTCAAGCATTCCATCGAGGTTTCCCACCTGGCGGGCATCATGGCCGCCGAGCTGGGCGCGGATGTGCAGCTCGCCAAGCGGGCTGGCCTTCTGCACGATATCGGCAAGGCCATCGACCACGAGGTCGAGGGCACGCACGTGACCATTGGCGCGGATCTGGCCAAGAAGTTCCACGAGAGCGACGAGGTGATCCACTGCATCATGGCCCACCACAACGATGTGGAGCCGCAGACCATCGAGGCCATCCTCGTGCAGGCGGCAGACGCTATCTCCGCCGCCCGCCCGGGCGCGCGCCGCGAATCGCTGGAGAATTATATCAAGCGCCTGGAAAAGCTGGAGGAAATTGCCAATTCCTTCGAGGGCGTGGAAAAATCCTTCGCGATCCAGTCCGGTCGCGAGATCCGCATCGCCGTGAAGCCCGAGGATGTCAACGATGCGGGTACCCTTATCTTGGCGCGCGAAATCGTCAAGCGCATCGAGCAGGAAATGGAATATCCTGGTCAGATCAAGGTCAACGTTATCCGCGAAACCCGCGCGGTGGAATACGCGAAATGAGCCAGGGGCTGTGAAAAATTTCACAGCCCCTTCTGATCGTTGACAAACCGGCGGTTTGCGGGCGAAATTTCCCGATTGCTTGTCTTCGCACTGTGCCGCCGTAGGCGGCCCAGTGTTCCGGCGCTGCGCACTGCGTGTGCTCGCGCCTTCAGCCCTTCGGGCCTCCGACGGGCAGCGACCGGGGCGGGAAAGTATTTTTCCGTTTCGCACCGTTCCTCAATTCAGCATGGTCGTACCACTGCGCTCGCAAGCTCGCTTGTGGCACTCCCTGCTTCATTGGGCTTACTCCGCGCTGTTTCGCGCACAGCGCGCGCG
>DVJN01000112.1 GCA_018716755.1 Candidatus Alectryocaccomicrobium excrementavium | reverse complement strand
AGCGGGCCAGCACCCCTTGAAGGATGCCTTCGGCATCGGGTGCCCACGTGAAGAGAAAGGAGGTCCGCACATGAACGAAGGCTGGAAGAGGTTCCACGGCACGGACGAGGAGGTCATGTGGCGCATCCAGGTGCTGAAGCGCACCTCGCGCCTCTGCGCGGCCAAGGCCAAGGAACTGGAGCGCATGGCGAAGGCGGACGGCGACATGCCCGCCATGGACCACGCGTCGCTCATGGACGTGCTGAAGCGCATCGACAACGTGATGGAGTGGCGGTTCGTGAACGCCCTGGGCGAGGTGGTGCTGGACGCAGACATCCTCGCCGAGAGCATCGACTGCGAGACCCTGCGCTCCGTGCGGCAGTGCGTCGTGAACGCCATCGTGGACATCGAGGAGGCAGAGGAGGGGCGCGATGAGTGACTACGGCATCAGGACCTACGCCGACCTGGCTGAGACCTGCTGCGGCATGGTGCTCGCCAACGAGATAGCCAGCCGCCCGCTGGAGCCGGTGAGCGGGGACTGGGCACCTGGGCCTGCTGGATACCATCTGGGTGCTCGTGCTGCCGGGCGCGCTGCCGATTTTCAATATGCTGGTGCTGATGAACTATTTCCGCGGCCTGCCCTCGGAAATTGAGGAGGCGGCGGTAATCGATGGCGCGAGCGCCTGGGTGATGATGGTCAAAATCATGGTGCCGCTGGCCATCCCGTCCATCGCCACGGTCACGCTGTTTTCCATCGTAAACCACTGGAACGCGTTCTTCGATGGCGTGATTTATATCAACAGCGGCACGAAGAAGCCCCTGCAAACGTATTTGCAGTCCCTGGTCATCGATCAGTCGCAGTTTATGAATATGACGGCGGAAGAGCGCCAGCGCCTGGAAGAGCTGACCAGCAAGAATTTCAACGCCGCCAAGCTGCTGGTTTCCATGATCCCCATCCTGGCGGTGTATCCGTTCCTGCAGCGCTTCTTTGTCACGGGCCTGGTGCTGGGCTCGGTGAAGAGCTAGACAGGGATGCTTGGGGATGCTATAATGAAAGTACGGTCGCGCGGGGCGAACCCATAAACGGAGGGTAGGCAGTATGGTAAAAGAGTATGTGGAAAGATGCTATGCCGGCTGGCTGGGCAAAACCATCGGCGTGCGGCACGGCGCGCCCATTGAGGGCTGGAGCTATGCCAGTATCCGGCAGGTGTGCGGGGAAATCGAGGATTATCCCATGGAATATCATGATTTCGCCGCTGACGACGATACCAATGGCCCGCTGTTCTTTTTGCGCGCGCTGGAAGATTATGGCCTGGAAGAAGGGGCCAGCTGTGCGCGCATGGGCGATACCTGGCAGAATTACATCCCCTGGGAGCACGGCATGCTCTGGTGGGGCGGCTATGGCGTCAGCACGGAGCACACGGCGTTTCTCAACCTGTGGAACGGCATTCCCGCGCCGGAGAGCGGCTCCAGCCGCCAGAATGGCGTTACCGTGGCGGAGCAGATCGGCGGGCAGATTTTCAGCGAGGTCTGGGGCCTGATCTGCCCGGGCGATCCGGCCAAAGCCGCGCATTTTGCGCAGCTGGCCGCGCAGGTCAGCCACGATGGCGAGGCCGTCAATGGCGGGCGCTTTGTGGCGGCGGCGGTGGCGGCCGCCTTCGAAGAACGGGATATTTACCGGGTTTTGCACGCTGCCCTTCAGCAGATTCCCGAGGATAGCCTGTACCGGCGCATGGCGGGCGATATCGAGGCCTATTGGGCCGCGCACAAGGCCGAGGGCTGGCGCGGCGCGATGGAATACATCATTGCCCATTGGGGGTACGACCGCTATGGCGGCGGATGCCATGTGATTCCCAACAGCGCGGTGATGATCATGAGCATGCTCTATGGCGGCGGCGATTTTTCCCGCACGATCAACATCTGCAACATGTGCGGCTGGGATACGGACTGCAACGTGGGCAGCGTGGGCGCCATCATGGGCGTTCTGGTGGGGCTTGATGGGATTGCGGAAAAATGGACGCGGCCCATTCACGATTTCATGGTGTCCTCCAGCGCGGTGGGTTGCCTGAATATCACCACCCTGCCGGATTTTGTGCGCCGCGCGGCGCGGCTGGCCTATGCCATCGCGGGGGAGGAAATTCCGGAAAAGTGGCGGGAATTCCTGTCCGGGGTGCATTTCGCGGATTTCGCGCTGCCGCGTTCCACGTGGTCCTTCCGCCTGCGCGGGGAAGGCGACGCCGCGGCGGACGAACTCTATCACGAGGATAGCGTGGTGAATAGCGGCAACGGCGCGCTGCGCGTGCATTTCCGGCGCATGCGGCCAGGCGAGGCCCGCTACGCGTATTATGGCACCTACTACCATGCGCAGGATTTCACCGATAGCCGTTACGATCCGGCCTTCTCCCCGGTCGTGTATCCGGGGCAGCGCATCTCCCTGTGCGTTCGCGTGCAGGAAGGGGCCGCGCTCAAGGCTTGCGCCTTCGCGCTGGATGACAACGCCGGCATCGAGCATTGCGGCGAAGAAGTGCTGCTGCAGCCGGGCGAGTGGGCGGAGGTCTCGCTGGAAATCCCGGCCCTGGATGGCGGGCGCATTTCGCAGACCGGCGTCAAGTGTACGCGCTGCGGCCTGTCGGGCGGCGACGCGCTATTGTATATCGACCACATGGATGTGGGCGGCCGGGCCGATTACACGCTGGATTTTGCGCGCGAGGCGGTGGAATACTGGCCGCGTTCGCACCATCGGGAGGTTACGCAGATCACGCGCCTGAAGGGGCACTGGACGATCGCGGGGGAAGAGCTCCACGGCTCCTGCGCCGATATGGGCGAGGCCTACACGGGCGATATTGGCTGGCGGGATGTGGAAATCACCTGCCGCTGGACGCCGGTTTCGCAGCGGGGCCGCTCGGGATTTGGCGTGCGCACGCAGGGCGGCATCCGCGGCTACGCGATCCTGGCGGACGCGCAGCATCTCTATCTGATGAAAAACGAAAAGGGCTACAGCGAACTGGCGCGTTGCGCGCGGCCGGCGGGTGAAACGCTGGAAATCACCGCCCGCTGCGTGGGCAGCGCCCTGGAAGTGTATCATGCGGGGAATCTTCTGCTGCGCGCGGAAGACGCCGCTTTCACCCATGGCATGGCGGGCTTTATCGTGCGCGATGGGGCGCACGCGGCCTATCGCTGGCTGAAAGTGCGCGCTCTGTAGAAACGTTTTGCTCTTTGCCGCTGGCGGGTTTTAAATCCCGCCAGCGGCATTTTATCGATTTCATTTGATTTTCTCCGTATTTGTCTTTTACATATGCGCGCTATACTATGCCCGTACTAAGACAAGGAGGAAGAAAACCATGAAGAAGATTCTCAGCATCGTATTGGCTCTTATGCTGGTCTCCGTCGCGGCCGTGGCGGAAGGCGAGATCACTGTTCTTACCCGTGAAGACGGTTCTGGCACGCTCAGCGCGTTCACCGAGCTGTTCGGCATCGAAGAGATGGTTCCCGAGGCCATCATCACCAACTCCACCGCCGTTATGATGACCACCGTGCAGGGCAACCCCGACGCGATCGGTTACATCTCCCTGGGCTCCCTGAACGAGACCGTGAAGGCCCTCACCATCGACGGCGTCGAGCCGAGCGTCGACACCATCCTCAGCGGCGAATACACCGTGTCCCGTCCGTTCAACATCGCCACCGGCGCTGAAGTGAGCGAAGTTGCGCAGGATTTCATCAACTTCATCCTCTCCGAGCAGGGCCAGGCCGTCATCCTGGAGAACGGCTACATCCCGGTCGTGACCGGCGAGGCCGCCACTGACGAGGCCGCCGCGGAAGAAACCGCCGAAGAGGCCACTGAGGAAGCCACCGAAGAGGCCACCGAAGAGGCTAGCGAGGAAGCCGCCGCTGTTACCCCCTATGCGAGCAACATGGCGGAAGGCAATGTGGTTGTGTCCGGTTCCTCTTCTGTGACCCCGGTCATGGAAAAGCTGATTGAGGCCTATGCCACCGTGAACCCGAACGCCACCGTCGAGCTGCAGCAGAGCGACTCCACCACCGGCATGAACAACGCCATGAACGGCGTGTGCGACATTGGCATGGCCAGCCGCGCGCTGAAGGATTCCGAGCTGGAAGCGGGCCTGGTGCCCACCACCATCGCCATGGACGGCATCGCGGTGATCGTGAACAACGAAAACACCCTGACCGGTATGACCAGCGAGCAGGTTACCAAGGTCTTCACCGGCGAAATCACCAACTGGGCGGATCTGGCTGAATGAAAGAGCGCGTAATGCGCTGGGTATTTGCACTGACGGCCTGTGCGTCGATCGCGGCGGTAATCCTCATCTGTGTGTTCCTGTTCGCGAACGGCGTACCGGCCATGGCGGAAATCGGCTTCTTCAATTTCGTAGGAGGCCAGCGCTGGAAGCCTTCCAGTGGCCTGTACGGGATCTGGCCGATGATCGTCGGCAGTCTGTATGTAACCGCAGGCGCGCTCATCGTGGGCGTGCCGGCGGGTATTTTTACGGCCATGTACCTGGCGCGCTTTTGCAACAAGCGGCTGTATCGGTTCCTAAAGCCCGCGATTAACCTGCTCGCAGGCATCCCTTCGGTCGTGTATGGCTTTTTCGGGTTGGTGGTGCTGGTGCCCCTGGTGCGCGAATGGCTCGGCGGAACGGGCATGAGCACGCTCACGGCGTCGGTGCTGCTGGGTATCATGATTCTTCCTACAATTATAGGCGTGGCGGAATCCGCGATTCGCGCCGTGCCAGAAGCGTATTATGAAGGCGCGCTCGCACTGGGCGCCACGCACGAGCGCAGCGTGTTCTTCGTGGTGCTGCGCGCCGCGCGCTCGGGCGTGCTGGCGGGCGTGGTGCTGGGCATTGGCCGCGCCATTGGCGAAACCATGGCCGTGATCATGGTGGCGGGCAACCAGCCCTACATTCCCTCGAGCATTCTGGATGGCGTGCGCACGATGACCACCAACATCGTGCTGGAAATGGGCTATGCCACGGATCTGCATCGCGAGGCGCTCATCGCCACGGCCGTCGTCCTGTTCGTGTTCATTCTGCTCATCAATGCCCTGTTTGCCGTGATCAAAAGGAGGATGAAGTAAATGGCCAAGCAGCACGCCAAGCGGCGCGACCCCGTGAGCTTCATGCTCCGCCTGCTGGTGCGCGCATCCGCGTGCATTGCCACGGGCGCTCTGGTGGCGCTGGTGGGCTACGTCCTCATCCAGGGGCTGCGGTATATGAAGCCCAGCCTGTTCGCCTGGACCTATACTTCGGATAACGTGTCCCTCGTGCCCGCGCTGATCAACACCGTCGTGATGACCGTGCTGGCGCTGATCATTTCCGTGCCGTTTGCCATTGGCACGGCGATCTACCTGGTGGAATACGCCAAGCGCGGCAGCAAGCTGGTTTCGATGATCCGGCTCACCACGGAAACGCTTTCGGGCATTCCGTCCATCGTGTACGGCCTGTTCGGCATGCTGTTCTTCGTCACGGCGCTGGGCTGGCGGCTCTCGCTGCTGGCGGGCGCGTTCACGCTGGCCATCATGATTTTGCCCCTGATCATGCGCTCCACGGAGGAAGCGCTGCTGGCCGTGCCCGATCTGTACCGCGAGGGCAGCTTTGGCCTGGGCGCGGGCAGGCTGCGCACGGTGTTCAAGGTCGTTCTGCCCAGCGCCATGCCGGGCGTGCTGGCGGGCGTGATTCTGGCCATTGGCCGCATCGTGGGCGAAACGGCGGCGCTGCTCTACACCGCGGGCACGGCCACCCGCCTGCCCGATAGCATTATGAAATCCGGGCGCACGCTTTCGGTGCACATGTACGTTTTGTCGAATGAGGGGCTGCACATTGGCGAGGCATACGCCACGGCCGCCGTGTTGCTGATCATCGTGTTCGCCATGAACACGCTTTCGGCGATGGTAGCGAAGAAGATTGCGAGGGGATCCAATGGATAAATTCCGAGTTGAAGGGCTGGATTTGTATTACGGCGGCTTTCAGGCGCTGAAGAACATCAACCTCACCATCCGCGAGCACGAGATCACGGCCATGATCGGGCCGTCGGGCTGCGGCAAATCCACGCTTCTCAAAACGCTCAACCGCATGAACGACCTGGTGGAAGGTTGCCGCGTGGAAGGCAATGTGACGCTGGACGGCGAGGATATCTACGCGCTGGACGTCAACCTGCTGCGCAAGCGCGTGGGCATGGTGTTCCAAAAGCCCAATCCCTTCCCCATGAGCATATATGACAACGTGGCCTTTGGCCCGCGCACGCACGGCGTGAAGCGCAAAATCCAGTTGGACGAGTGCGTGGAAAAGGCGCTGCGCCGCGCGGCCATTTGGGATGAAGTGAAAGACCGGCTGAAGAAAAACGCGCTGGGCCTTTCGGGCGGGCAGCAGCAGCGGCTGTGCATCGCGCGCGCGCTGGCCGTGGAGCCGGAAGTGCTGCTGATGGACGAACCCACCAGCGCGCTGGACCCGATTTCCACCGCGCGCATAGAAGAGCTTGCCATGGAGCTGAAATCGCAGTATACTATAGCCATTGTTACGCACAACATGCAGCAGGCGCTGCGCATTTCCGATCGCACGGCCTTCTTCCTGCTGGGCGAACTGGTGGAAATGGACGATACGCAAACCCTGTTCTCCGTGCCCAAGGATTCGCGCACAGAGGACTATATCACCGGGAGGTTTGGATAAATGGGGAATTGGTTTCATGACGAGCTGGACGCGCTGAACACGCATCTGCTGGAAATGGGCTCCATGATCGAATACGCCATTGAAACCGGCGTGCAGGCCATGGAACAGCGCAATGCGGAACTGGCGCGCACCATTGTGAGCTACGATCGCGAGATCGATCAGAAGGAACGCGAAATCGAATCGCAGTGCCTGAAACTTTTGCTGCGCCAGCACCCCGTGGCGCGCGATTTGCGCTTTATTTCCGCGGCGCTGAAGATGGTGACGGATATGGAGCGCGTGGGCGACCAGGCGGCCGATATTTCCGAAATCGTTTCCTACATCGCGCAGGAAGGCTACATCAAGCAGCTGGAGCACATCCCGAAGATGGCGGAAAAGGCGGTGCACATGGTCAAGCGCGCTGTGGACGCCTTCATCAACCGCGATTTGGATCTGGCGCGCGCCGTGATCGATATGGACGACGAGGTGGACGGCCTGTTCGACGTCATCAAGCGCGAGCTGATCGAGTTGATCCACCAGAATTCCGCCATGGGCGCGCAGGCGCTGGATCTTTTGATGATCGCCAAGTATTTCGAGCGCATTGGCGACCACGCGGTGAACATCGCCGAGTGGGTGGAATTCGCCATCACCGGCGTGCACAAAGGGGAGAAAATGGGATGATCTATGCCGTGGAGGACGACCGCAACATCCGCGAACTGATCGTGTACGCGTTGCGGCAGTCGGGCTTCGAGGCGGAGGGATTTGAGGATGGTTCGCGCCTGTTGGATTTGCCCGTGCCGGAGCTGATCATTTTGGATATCATGCTCCCGGGGGAAGATGGGCTTTCCATCCTGCGCCGCCTGCGCGCGGACCGCGTGCGCAAGCGCGTGCCCGTCATTTTGCTCACGGCGCTTTCCGGCGAGGAAAACCGCGTGGATGGCTTTGAGGCCGGCGCGGATGGCTACATTTCAAAGCCCTTTGGCGTGATGGAACTGATCGCGCGGGTAAAGGCCGTGCTGCGGCGCGGCGGGCATGGCCTGCGCGTGGGCGGCATCGAGCTGGACGAAAAAAAGCATGCCGTTTATGCCGATGGGCAAAATGTGCAGCTCACGCTCAAGGAATATGAGCTGCTTGCGTTCCTGATGGCGCACGCGGGCACGGCGTTCGACCGCGAACAGCTCCTGAGCGAAGTGTGGGGCATGGAATATTTTGGCGGCACGCGCACGGTGGATGTGCATGTGCAAACGCTGCGGCAAAAGCTTGGCAGCTGCGGCGCGCAGATTCACACGGTGCGCGGCGTTGGCTACCGCATGGAGGGAGACAGGACGTGAAACGGGCAATATTCTGGCGCATGATGGCCGTCGCGCTGGCGGCGGTGTTGCTTTCCGGCGGGATTTTGCTGTGGGCGTTTTATGACGCGGTCACCGATGAACTGGACGACTCTGTGGAGCGGGAAGCCCGCATCGCCGCGCAGGGCATGGAGCAGGCCGCGGATCCGCAGGCGTTTCTCGATGGATTTGCGCCGGGCACACGCGTGACCTGGATCGCGGCGGACGGCAGCGTGCTGTACGACAGCGAAGCAGATAGCGCGGAGATGGAAAACCATGCCAGCCGGCCGGAAGTGCAGTCCGCGCTGCGCCTGGGCGCGGGCGGCGGTTCGCGGCTTTCCGATACGATGCGGGAGCGCACGCATTATTTTGCCGTGCGCCTGGCCGATGGCACGGTGCTGCGCCTGTCGGAAACGCATGAAACCGCCCTGGGCCGCGTGTATGGGATTCTTTGGGTATTCGTGCTGCTGTTTGCGGGGATGATCGCGCTGTGCGCAATGCTGGCGCGGCAGGCGTCGCGCGCGCTGGTCGAACCCATCAACGGCCTGAATCTCGATGATCCCGAGAACAACGATGTATACGATGAACTCGCGCCGCTGCTCATCCGGCTCTCCCGCCAGGGCGCGCACATCCGCGAGCAGATGGCGCAGCTGGAAACCCGGCAGACGGAATTCACCGCCGTGGTCGATAATATGGCCGAGGGCCTGGTGCTGCTCAATGCCAACCTGCGCGTGCTGGCCGTGAACCGCAGCGCGCTCGCGCTGTTTGGCGCCCCGGCAAATTGCCTGGGCGAGCACCTGCTCAAGCTCACGCGGGATCACGCGATTGTGCAGATTGTGGATCGCGCCGCCGCGGGTACGCGCTGCGAGCAGATCGTGGAAATCGGGGGAAGGCAGTATCAGGCCATGGCGAATCCGGTCAAGGGAGGCGGCGTGGTGCTGCTGCTGCCGGATGTGAGCGAGCGCTATGCGGCCGAGCGCATGCGCCGGGAATTTTCGGCCAATGTTTCCCACGAGCTCAAAACGCCGCTCACCGCCGTGGCGGGGTATGCGGAATTGCTCGCTTCCGGGCTGGCCAAGCCGGAGGACGCGCGGGGATTCGGCCAGAAGATCCTCGATGAATCGGGCCGCCTGCTGGCGCTCATCGATGATATTATGCGCCTTTCGCGGCTGGATGAAGGCGCGCCCGGCGCGCATATGCAGCCGGAAAACCTGGGCGAAATTGCGCAGGGCGTGGCAGAGCGCTTGCGGCCGCTCGCGCAGAAACACGGCGTATCGCTCGCGGTGGATAGCGACGCGTCCATCGTAACCGGCGTGCGGGCGCTGCTGGAAGAGATGGTGCACAATCTGGTGGATAACGCCATCAAATACAACGTGGAAAATGGCAGCGTGCGCGTGGCGGTGAAGGATGGCGCGCTTACGGTCGAAGACACCGGCATCGGCGTGGCCCAGCAGGATCAGCAGAAGATCTTCGAGCGCTTCTATCGCGTGGATAAGAGCCGTTCCCGCGAGGCGGGCGGCACGGGCCTGGGCTTGTCCATTGTCAAGCACATCGCCCAGCTGCACGGCGCGCAGGTTTCGCTGGAAAGCGAACCGGGCAAGGGCACGAAGATTACCGTGCGGTTTCCGAAATAGCCGGTTTGTTTTCAGGCCATATGCTGGACGCCCACAGGCGGACGATCGTCCGCCTGTGGGCGTCTGTTTGTGGAAAAGCATTGGTGAAAAGGCTTCCGCCGTTAGCTCAGCCACTGCTCCAGCGGCGGCACGCGCACGCCTTGGCGCAGCCAGATCATATCGTCAAACGCGCCCGAGGCGCGCATGCTGATGCCTTCGCCGTTGGCCACGAGGATATGATCCAGCAAAGGTATGCCAGCGCCTGCCAACACATCGATTATTTCCAGGGTTGCGTTGACGTCTGCCCAGGAAAAGTGCGCTGATCCGCCGGGATGGTTGTGGCCAATCAGCATGGCCCTGGCGCCGGAGCGCAGCGCGGCGGATAAAAGGGTGTGCGGCGAGATGGCGGTGCTATCCACGCAGTCGCTGCTGGAGGCGTGCACGCCGAGCGGCCGGTAGCGCGCGTCCAAAGGCACGAAGACGGATTGCTCGCGCGTCAGCAGCGACATTTGCGCCGCAAAATACGCGCACGCCAGCTTTGCCGGGCGCAATGGCTTGCCGGCAAATGCGCTCAGGCGCGCCGCCGTGAGGATCTCCGGCAGGTGTGCAAGCAGAAAAGCCGCGTTTGGCGGCAAATCCTCAATTTCCCGCAACCGGCTCAGGGGCATCTCACAAAGGTAGCGCAAAGAACCGCGCTGGTTCAGCAGCGCTTCCGCGAGATTTTGCGCCTGGGGCGCATCAACAAAGCAGAGCAGGAGCTGCTTTAACAGTTCCCGCTCATCGAAAGAATGGTTAGCCGGGTATTCCATAGGGTGCCCAGGGGCATGGGATTACAGGCCCAATGCGAAGAGGGTATCGCGGCTCATTTTTGCGGCTTCCAGCGGCGTGCGGCCCACGGAAAGATCCTGCTCAACGATAAACCACTTGGCGCCGCTTTCCAGGCCCGCGTCCACAATGGATTTCACATTCTGGCAACCGTGGCCCACGGGGCGGAATTCGAAGTCGCCTTCGCTCTTGGCCCCGCCATCGTCGCTGCCGTCGGCGTTGATGAGCGCGTAGGGCTGCCCCGCGCGGCGGCCGACATAGTCCTTCAGATGCACCACCGGGCAACGGCCGGCGTATTTGCGCACGTATTCCGCCGGATCCAGGCCCGCGTATTTCACCCAGCAGGTATCGATTTCCGTTTGCAGCACGCAGGCGGGAACGCTGGAATAGAGGAAATCCAGGCCGTATTGCCCGCTCAGGGTGATGAACTCAAAATCATGGTTGTGGTACAGGAGCTGGATATCCGCTTCGCGGCACAGCTGGCCAAAGCGGTAGATCACGTTGATGGCGTGCGCGAAGCCGGCGCTGCCGGGGCGGGTGGCTTCATCCAGGAAGGGCACGGCGATGTACTTGCAGCCAATGGTCAGGTGATAGGCGATTTCGCCGAACATGTCCGCCTCGATCTGCGCGAAGGGCAGGTGGTTGGAAATGCCAATCAGCTTCAGATCGTCCAGCATGGCGCGCACTTCTTGCGCGCTGTGGCCATAAAAGCCCGCGAATTCCACGCCGTCGTAGCCCATTTCCTTGAGCGCTTTCAAAGTGCCGTAAAGATCCTTTTGCGCGTCGTCGCGCGCCGAGTATACCTGATACCCAATCAATGCCTTTTTCATGTGGATGCTCCTCGTTTGCGTAAAATTTTCATAATTATCCGTCAGGCGTTTTCATCCGCCGGGGGAACGGGGGTGGGAGCGGCAGAATCCGCCTTTTTGCGCGCGGCGGGCTTTTTGGCGGCGGTTTTTTGCGCGCCTTCGCCGTCCGCGGCTTTTTTGGCGGCGGGTTTTCTGGCCGAGGGCTTGGCAGCATCGTCCGTGGACTTCCTGGCCGCCGTCTTTTTGGCGGCGGTTTTTTTGGCGGCGGGCTTGGCCGCGTCGTCCGCGGGTTTCTTGGCCGCCGCCTTTTTGGCGGCCGGTTTTTTGGCCGGCGCCGGTTCGCCCGCGGTGGGCGCGGGCGCTTCCAGCAGCGAAGCGTACAGCGCCAGGTATTCGCCCGCGGATTTGCTCCATCCATATTCGCCGCGCATGGCGCGCGTGGCGAGCTTTTCGATGGTTTCTGGCTCATTCTGGTAAATGCCGGTGGCGCGCTCGATCACGTGCAGCATGTCGTGCGCGTTGTAATTGAGGAAAGTAAAGCCGTTGCCATCGCCCGTGAATTCGTTATACGAAAGCACGGTGTCGCGCAGGCCGCCGGTTTCGCGCGTGATGGGCAAAGAGCCGTAGCGCAGCGCGATCATCTGGCTCAGGCCGCACGGTTCGAACATCGACGGCATGAGGAAGAAATCGCTGCCGGCATAGATTTTGTGCGCGAGCGCGTGGTTCATTTCGATGCGCGCGGCCAGCTGGGTGGGATATTTCCACTGCGCCCAGTTGAACAGGTCTTCGAAGCGATCCTCGCCCTTGCCGAGCACGCACAGCTGCGCGCCGGTTTTGAGGATTTCGTCCAGCACGCGCTCCACCAGGTCGAAGCCCTTCTGGCTGGACAGGCGGCTGACCATGCCGATGAGCGGAATCCGTTCGCCCTCGGCCAGGCCCAGCTCGCGCTGCAGGGCCAGCTTGTTCTGCACCTTTTGCGCGAAGGTATCCGCGCCGTAGTGCACGGCGATATCGGGATCGGTTTGGGGATTGTACTCTTCGGTATCGATGCCGTTGAGCACGCCGGAAAGGTCGTTTACGCGGCTGCGCAGCAGCCCATCGAGCCGCTCGCCATAGTACGCGGTTTGGATTTCCTGCGCATATGTGGGGCTGACGGTGGTGATCTTGTCGGCGAACACCAATCCGCCCTTCATGAAGCTGCACTGTCCGTAGAATTCCAGGTGCGCGTTGTCATACGCCCAATCGCCCAGCGAAAGGTATTCCTCAATCTCGTGGATGGGGAATACGCCCTGGTAGCGCAGATTGTGGATGGTAAACACGGTTTTGATGTTGCGGTACAGGGGCAGCGTGCGGTATTGCGCTTCCAGCAGCGCGGGGATCATGCCGGTCTGCCAGTCGTGGCAGTGCAGGATATCGGGGATGAAATCGATCTGCGGCATGGCTTCCATCACCGCGCGGCAGAAATAGCTGAAGCGCTCGCCCTCGTCGCCGCCCGAGCCATAAATGTATGGGCGGTCGAAATACTGCAGGTTATCGACGAAATAGAAGGTTACGCCATTCAGCTCCAGCTTTTCAATGCCGACATACTGCCGCCGCCAGCCGAGGTTGACATAGAAATACAGGCAGTGTTCCATCCGCTCGCGGTAGGATTGGGGAATTTCGCGATAGAGCGGGAGAATCACGCGCGCGTCCACGCCCTGGCGAACCAGCGCCTTGGACAGGGCGCCGGCCACATCGGCCAATCCGCCGGTTTTTACGAAGGGAACGCATTCGCTCGCAGCAAACAGAACTTTCATGGGGACACCTCCGAAATTTACAGGGTTACGTTTTTCCCGATCACAATGGGATACTGGCGCTGGCCGATCAGCCGGCCATAGCTGCGGATGGTCACGGCCTTGTCGAAGATCACATTTTCCAGTTCGCAGCTTTCCTGCACCTCGCCGTCCTGCATGATGATGGAATTGCGCACGATCGCGCCGCGCGCGATCTTCACGCCGCGGAACAGCACGCTGTTTTCCACCGTGCCCGCGATTTCGCAGCCATCGGCCACGAGGGAATTTTCCACCTTTGCGCCCGGGTAATACCGGGCGGGGACCTCATCGCGCACCTTGGTATAAACGGGGTTCTTTTTGAAAAGCTCCCGCCGCACGTCGGAATTGATCACATCCATATTGAAACCAAAATAGCTCTTCACGGTTTCGATGCGGCGGTGGTAGCCCTTGAACTCATAGCCATGCACGCGCAAAAGCCCGGCCTGCACATACCGGCGCAACAGGTCGCAGTTCATATCGTGCATGCCGTGCGAATAGGCCTGATCCACCAGGTGCAAAAGCAGCGTGCGCTTGACGATGAGCACGTCCATCAGGTAATTGGGATAGCTGGCCACGTTGGGATTCACTTCGATTTCCAGCACGCGGCCGGTCTCGTCGACATCGGCGAAGGCGTGGCTATCGTTCGAAGCCACGGAATAATCGACATCGGAAGGCCGGGCCTTTACGTACATCAGCGTGATATCCGCGTTGGAGGCGATGTGCTCGGCGAGCATATCGTAATACGTGGTGTTGAACACCGTGTGGCTGGCCGAGAGGATGACGTACTCCTGCCGCGAGCGGCGCAGGAAGCCCGCGTTGGAGCGCAGTGCGTCGATATTGCCGGAATATTCGCCCACGTTTTCGCGCGTGAGGAACGGGGGCAGGATGCGCAGGCCGTCGTTGCGGGTGTGCAGATCCCACTCCTTGCCGCTGCCCAGGTGATCCATCAGCGAGTGGTAGTTCTTCTGCATGATCACGCCGATGTTGCGCACGCCGGAATTGACCATATTGGATAGCACAAAATCGATCATCCGGTAGCGCCCGGCCACGGGCAGGGCGGCTACCGCGCGCGAGGAGGTCATTTCGCGCAGGGTGAGGTCGTCTTTTGTGGTGTAAATGATGCCCATCGTGTTATTCATGGTGCGCCGCCTCCTCGTTGAGCTTGTCTTCGTCCGTCTGCTCGCCCGCCGCCACGCGCACGCCCGCGGGCAGGCGCGTGGAATAGCCGACCAGCGCGATCGGGCCGCCTGGCGCGCCGACCACGCAATTTTCCCCGATCACACAGTTTTCCGAAACGATCGTGCGGGTTACGCACGCGCCCTTGCGCACGATGGTGCCGGGCATGACCACGGAATCCACAATGCTCGCGCCCTTTTCCACCACCACGCCCGCGAAGAGCACGCTGTGCTCCACCGATCCATACACTTCGCAGCCCTCGGTCACCATGGAATCGGCGATGTACGCCTCCTGGCCCACATAGTGCGGGGGCATGATGGGATTGCGCGCGTAGATGCGCCAGCGCGTGTCCGCCAGGTTAAAGACGGGCTTTTCGCCCAGCAGATCCATATGGGCTTCCCACAGGCTCTCGATGGTGCCCACGTCTTTCCAGTAATCCTCAAAGGCGTAGGCCATCAGCTTGCGGCCGTCGGCGAGCATGGTGGGGATGATGTTTTTGCCAAAATCGTTTTGGGAGTTGGGGTTCTTTTCATCTTCGGTGAGATAGCGCCGGAGCACCGGCCAGGTGAATACGTATACGCCCATGGAAGCGCGGTTGCTCTTGGGGTGCTTGGGCTTTTCCTCAAATTCGGTGATCCGGCCGGTTTCGTCCGTATTCATGATGCCGAAGCTGGGCGCGTCTTCCCAGGCGACGGGGCGCACGGCCACGGTGAGGTCCGCCTCGTTTTTGATGTGGGAAGCGAGCATCTTGCTGTAGTCCATCTTGTAGATGTGGTCGCCGGAGAGGATCAGCACGTAATCCGGGTCGTATTGCTCGATGAAGGGGATGTTCTGGTAAATGGCGTTGGCCGTGCCGCGATACCACTCCCCGCCGCCGCCGCGCATGTAGGGCGGCAGCACAAACACACCGCCATTGAGCAGGTCAAGATCCCAGGATTGCCCGGAACCGATGTAGCTGTTCAGCTCCAGCGGCTGATACTGCGTGAGCACGCCGACCACGTCGATGCCCGAATTGGAGCAATTCGACAGCGGGAAATCGATGATCCGGTATTTCCCCCCAAAGGGAACGGCGGGCTTGGCCACGGTTTTTGTAAGCAGGCCCAGGCGGCTACCCTGGCCGCCCGCGAGCAGCATGGCGATGCAATGTTTCTTTCTCATGGTTTGTCACTCCCGAATTGTTATACATTCCAAAGAATGTTAACTCCTACCTGTATTATAGCAAATTTGCGATATACATTCCAGAGTTTGCGCAAAATTTATTGAAAAGGCCTTAAAGCATATTAAAGATTTTGGCCGTGTTGCGCTAACCATAGCTTCCATTGCGCGTAATCGGGCAGAACGCTTTCCACCATGCGCCAAAATCGCGCGGAATGGTTGAATTCATACAGGTGGCACAGCTCGTGCACAACCACGTAATCCAACGCCTCGCGCGGGGCGCGCAGGAGTTTCCAGTTGAAATTCAGGTTGCCTTTGCGGGAGCAACTGCCCCAGCGGGTCTTTTGCTCGCGGATGGTGACGCGCGCGGGCCGGCGAGGGCCGAGGAGCGGCGCAAAGTGCGCGATGCGCTCGCAGATCACGTCTTTGGCCTGCTTTGCCAGGCAGGCCTTCGCGGCGGCGGGCAGGGGCGGCGCGAGGCGCGCCTGCTGCTCGCGGATCCAACCGGCGTGCTGGGCGAAAATGCGGTCGATTTCGCGCAGGCGCGCGTGGCGCGGCGCGTACACGCGCACGCCGCCCGGCTCGACGTGAACCGATACGCGGGAAGCGGAATTCGAGGAAATCAGGGCGTATTCTATGGATCCAGCGTTTCTTTTCATCATAGTTTTATTGCAGATTGGCCTGGTCACTTTCCAGGATCAGGCGGTTGTAAGCGCCATCAGAACTTTCCAGGATGGCGCTCAGCCCGCGCGCGACGGCGTCCCGCGGGTTTTCGGGCACAAAAACGCCAATACCCAGCGCCTGGGCGAGGTGTTCGCGCAGGCCAAACAGGTTCGCGCCCCCGCCGGTCAGGCACGCGTCGCGCCCGGCGAGGTCTGCGGCCAGCTCGATGGGCGCCTGCGCCAGGGTTGCCAGGGCCAGCGAAGTGAGCGAGCGCACATGGGGCGCGATCAGCGCGTTGACCAGTGCGGCGTCGATATTGGCCAGGCAGGGCAGGTTGCTCTTTTCATCGAAGCCCGCCGTGGCCGCGGAGAGTTTCCCGGCGGCCGCGCCGCTCGCGGTGGCCAGCGCGATCTTGGCTTCTTCCGCGGCGCCTTCGCTGATGCGCACGCCCTTTGCCCGCATGGCGCCGGCGATTTCGCGGTCCACGCTGGCAAGGCCGGTGGGCATCTGGTGCGAGGCGACCACGCGGCCAAAAGAAAAGAGCGCCGCGCCCACGCCGCCGGCGCCCGCCTCTATCACAAAGCTCGCTTCCGGGCGCGCGACGTCCAGCCCGGCGCCCAGCGCGCCCAGCGCGTCCGAGCGGACGAGCGCGACGCTGTCCGCGCCCGCGTCAAGCGCGGCCTGCATCAGCGCATAGCGGTGCGCGCGCGCAATCCACCCGGCGCAGCCGACCAGCGCGTGGATTTTGCGCAGGTGGGCGATGCTGCGGGCACGCTCAAACAGGGCGAGGAACCACCTGCCCAGCAGCGCTTCGTTTTCGCAGATGCCGGATGCGATGGGATAGGCCACCTTGCAATCCCCGCCCAGGTGGCCGCGCATGGCCAGCGCCTCGTCGCCCATGGCGATGGGCATGTCCACGCCCCTGCGCACCGCGACCGCGGAGGACGCGGTGAACGCGACGCCGTATCCCTCCACCGCCATGCGCACGCCGCGCGTGCCGATGTCGATGCCGATGTTGAACTTCATGCGCTAAGCTCCTTGCGATGTTTTCTGGTATTTCTCCCGCGTGGCCTCGCCGCCGCGGATGTGCCTTTCGGCCTTGTTTTTCGCCAGCACCCGGGCGACCTCTTCATACAGTGCCGGGCTGATTTCCTTCAGCCGTTCGCGCATATCCTTGTGGATGGTCGTTTTGCTCACGCCAAACCGTTTTGCGCAAACGCGCACGGTGGCGCCGGTCGCGCGGATGTATTCGGCGGCTTCCGTTACCCGAATGTAGATCTCGCGCTTCAAGGGCATCCCTCCCGCACAGCGATTCTTTACAGGCTATGCGAAAGGGCAGGCGAAGATTAGTGCGCGGCGCCATGCTTATATTATACCATATTCTGGGGGAAAATAGAAGCAAACTTGGGCGCGAATGGGAAAAATCACATAGTTCTTACAGCTTGTCAAAAAAGTTTTTTTGACAAGCTGGTGGACGGGGGAGCAAGCTCCCCCGCCACTGCCACCCCCTCCAGTTTCCGCTAAAATCCTACGGATTTCCGGGCGCGGAAACTGCAAGGAAACGAT
>DVJN01000111.1 GCA_018716755.1 Candidatus Alectryocaccomicrobium excrementavium | reverse complement strand
CTTGTGAGCGCAGTGGAACGACCATGCTGAATTGAGGAACAGTGCGAAGACAAGCAATCGGGAAATCTCGCCCGCAAACCGCAGGTTTGTGGGCGATCAGAGCCGCTGCGGCCAAATACCGCAGCGGCTCTTTTTTGCATGCCCGATTACGCCTGACACGGCCGGTTTGCGAGGTATTCCAGCGCTTCTTCATATCCCTTTAGGCCCTTACCCATGATGGTCTTTTCACAGGCCATGCCCGCGTAGGAGATCTGGCGGAACGGTTCCCGCTCCTTCACATCGGAAATGTGCACTTCCACCGCCGGAAGAGCAACGGCCTTGAGCGCGTCGAGAATCGCCACGCTGGTGTGCGTGTAAGCCGCCGGGTTGATGACAATGCCATCGAACGCGCCGCGCGCTTCCTGGATCCAGTCCACCAGCGTGCCCTCGTGGTTGGATTGGCGGATTTCCACTTCCACGCCCAGCCGCGCGGCGGCGCTTTTCACGCGCGCGACCAGCGCCGCGTAGTTTTCCGTGCCGTAAATGCCCGGCTCCCGCACGCCCAGCAGGTTGAGATTCGGCCCATTGAGCACCAAAATTTTCATAGATGTACCGCTCCTTCCCGGAGGGCGGCGGCCACTGCCGCCGCAACCTCCTCCACGCTTCCCCGGTTTTCGATTTGCACATCGCTTGCCGCGCGGTAATATGGCGCGCGCTTTTGCGCCATTTCATAAAGATTGCCTGCGGAAAGCGGCCGCCCCTCGCGGGGAAGCTGATCGATTGCCCGCTTGAGCCAAACCACCAGGCTGTTCGCGCGCAGTGCCTGCGCGTTTTCCGCGCGCAGCACGCAGCCGCCGCCGGTGGCGAGCACCGCGTTTTCCCGCGAAAATTGTTTGGCTGCGCACGTTTCCGCCGCGCGGAAAGCCGCCTCGCCTTCCTGCGCGAAGATCTCCGGGATGCTTTTTCCCGCCTCGCGCTCGATTTCCGCGTCCAAATCCACGCAGGCGCGCCCCAATTCCTTCGCCACGGCCTGGGCGATGGTGCTCTTGCCGCAGCCGGGCATGCCCACGAGCGCCACGCCGCGCAGGCTCGCCGCCACCTGGCTAAGCGCGCCCCGCCACGCTTCCTCGCCCAGAGCGCGGCCCGAGAACCGCTCCACGCTGCGCGCGGCCTGCGCCACCAGCATGCTCAGCCCACCCGCGCGGGGGATGCCCAAAGCGTCCGCGTCCTGCAAGAGCGCGGTGCGCGCGGGATTGTAGATCACGTCCGCCACGGCGCACAGGCGCGGAAAGCGCCGGATGTCGATGGGCCGCGCGCCGTTGTTGGGGAACATGCCCACGGGCGTGGCGTTCACGATCACTTCGGCGTCCGCGTGCAGGGAATACACGTTTTCATAATTCACCGCGCCCCTGCGCGAAACCACGATGCAATCGCCCGCGCCCAGGGCGCGCAGCGCGTAGCAGGCGGTATGGCTGGTGCCGCCGGAACCGAGCACCAGCGCCTTTTTGCCCCGCACATCGATGCCTTCCAGCATGGCGCAAAAGCCGTAAACGTCTGTGTTGTCGCCCCAGAGCGCGCCGGACGCGTCGAAATACAGCGTGTTCACCGCGCCCACCTCGCGCGCGGTGTCCGTGAGCGCGTCCACATAGGGGATCACGGCCTGCTTATAGGGGATGGTCACATTCAGCCCGGCGAAATCGCGCGCGCGCAGGAAATCGCCCAGCGCGTCCGGCGCGATTTCCTTCAGCACGTAATCCGGGTTCCCCAGCGCCCGGTGCACCTGGCAGGAATAGCTGTGCCCGAGCTTTTCGCCAATCAATCCGTACTTCATACCCTTATACTTCCGCGTAGTTGCCCAGGAAAGCAAACTGGCTCACCGTGCTCTCCAGCTCCGCCAGCAGGGAAAGCACTTCGGGATTGGCGCAGGAGGCCTCCACATCAAAATAGAACATGAACTCGAAATCCCGGCCCGGGATGGGGCGGCTTTCGATTTTGAGCAGGTTCATTTCCAGCGCGGAGAAGCGCGCGATCATGCGATAGAGCGAACCGGCCACGTGTGGCAGCGTGAGCATCAGGCTGATGCGGTTCGCGCCGGGATAGATTTCCGGCTTTTTGGAGATCACGATGAAGCGGGTGTGGTTGTTGTCGCTGGCCTGGATGGAATCCGGCAGCGCGGTCAGCCCATAAATCTCCGCGCAGGCAGGGGAAGCGATGGCGGCCAGGTCGTCGCGGCCGCTGTTGGCTACGGTTTGCGCGGCCACGGCGGTGTTCGCGCACAGGGTGACGCGGATCTCCGGATGCGCCTTTAGGAAGGGCGCGCACTGGCGCACGGCCTGCTCGTGGGAAATGACTTCGCGGATCTGCCCGAGCTTCGCGCCGCGCGTGAGCAGCGCGTGCACGATGTGCAACCGCGTGCCGCGCACGATGGAGAAATCGCGGCCCTTCATCAGGTCGTACACCTCGGTGACCGAACCGGCGGAGCTGTTTTCAATCGGCAGCACGCCATAGCGGCACAGGCCCTTTTCCACGGCCTGGAACACGCCGTCGAACCGCTGGAAGAACAGAATCTGCGGCAGCGCGAACAGGCGGTTCGCCGCCTGGTGGCTGTACGCGCCCTCGATGCCCTGGCAGGCGACCGTAGCGTTTTGCGGGAAGGTGGCGGGCGTTTCGGCAACGGCGCGGGAAATCGCCTGCGTGAGCGGCGATTCGCCCGCCAGCCTGGCCGCCTGGCGCGAACGGCTCACATCCATCATGGCGCCAAACACCACGCGCGCCTCGCGCGAATAGGGCGCGGCGGCCTGCGAGGCGCTCAGGAGCACTTCGCGTTCGCGCGCCGGGTGGTAGATGGGCAGGTGGTTTTGCGCCTTGTAATCCGCGATAGCCTCCGCGGCCTGCATGCGTTCGGCGAACAAATGGGCGATTTGCGCGTCGATCTCGTCGATCTTCGCGCGGTAATCCTTCAGTTCCATAGGGGCTTCTCCTTCCTTAGCGGTCGCAATTTCTCTATCAAACGTTACAGCATGGCGTCCAAAATCGCCAGGGCCACGGCCGCCTCCACGCAGGGCACGGCGCGGGGCACGATGCAGGGATCGTGCCGCCCGCCCACCACCAGCGTTTCGGCCTGGCCCGTTTGCAAATTCACGGTTTCCTGCTCGCGGGCGATGGATGGAGTGGGCTTAAAGGCCGCGCGCACGATCAGCGGCATGCCGCTGGTGATGCCGCCCAGCACGCCGCCGTGCCGGTTGGCGCGGGTGCGCACGCGGCCTTCTTCATCGAAATAGAAGGGGTCGTTGTGCTCGCTGCCGCGCATGCGCGCCGCCGCGAAGCCCGCGCCGAATTCCACGCCGCGCACGGCGGGGATGGCAAACAGCCAGTGCGCCAGCTCGTTCTCCATGCCGCCGAACATGGGCTCGCCCAGCCCGGCGGGCAGGCCGTAAGCGCGCGCTTCCACCACGCCGCCCACGGAATCGCCCTCGCGCTTGGCCGCCGCGATGGCCTCGCGCATTTGCGCGCCCCTGGCGTCATCCGCCACGGGAAACTCCTTTTCGCGCGCGGAGAGGAACAGGGCCTCTTCCTCTGCCGGGCCGTCGCACACCCCGGCGATTTCCGCGATGCGCGCGCCCACAGTCACGCCGCGCCGCGCGAGGATTTGCAGGGCCACCGCCCCGGCAAAGCACAGCGGCGCGGTGAGCCGCCCGGAAAAGTGCCCGCCGCCGCGCGCGTCCGCAAAGCCCTGGTACTTCACAAAGGCCGTGTAATCCGCGTGCGAGGGCCGCGGCCGGTTTTTCAGGCTGTCGTAATCGCCGGAGCGCGCGTTGGTGTTCTCGATCAGCGCGCACAGCGGCGCGCCGCAGGTGAAGCCGCCCGCCAGGCCGCTGACCACACGCGGCTCGTCCGCCTCCTTGCGGGCGGTGGAATGGGCGTTTTGCCCGGGCGCACGGCGCCGCATGAAGCGCCGCACCTCCTCCAGATCGATGGCCTCCCCGGCGGGCAGGCCGTCTACCACCGCGCCAATCGCCTCCGAATGCGATTGGCCAAAAATCGATACGCGCAAGTGGTTGCCATAGCTAGAGGACATCCGCTTTCCCTCCCAATCGCCGGTAATCGTCGAAGAATCCGGGGTACGATTTGTTCACCGCCTGCGCGCCCAGGATGGTGATGGGATTTTCCGCCGCGCAGGCCGCGATGGCCAGCGCCATGGCCAGCCGGTGGTCGCCGCGCGCGTCCGCCGTGCCGCCGGGCAGGCGGGCCTGGCCGCGAATCGCCATCTCGTCGCCTTCCACGCGCGCGTCCGCGCCGATTTCCTTAAGGCAGGCGGCCAGCGCGGTGAGACGGTCGCTCTCCTTGGCGCGCAGGCGCGCGCCGTTTCGAATGCGCCAATGCCCCGGCGTGGCCGCGTACACCACCGCCATGATGGGCGCAAGGTCCGGCGCTTTGGCAGCGTCCAGATCGGCGAGCGAGGCCATCAGCGCGGCGATTTGCCGGTCGGGCTGGAGGGAGTCCTGGCGCAGCCCGGTCACGCGCACGCTGCCACCCAGCGCGTTGGCGGCCAGAAAGAAGGCGGCGCTGGACCAATCGCCCTCCGGCGCGTAGGTTGACGGCGGAGCGAACGTTTGCCCGCCGGGCACCCGGTAGCCCGCAGCCGTATCTTCCACGGCGATGCCGAAATCCGCCAGCACAGCGCGCGTGAGATCCACATAGCCCGCCGATTCCAGCGGCGAGGTGAGGCGGATTTCGCCCCCGCCCGGCAGCGCGGGCAGGGCCAGCAGCAGGCCGGATACGAACTGGCTGGAAATGTTGCCCGGCAGTTCAAAGACGCCGCTTGTGAGCCGGCCGCGCAGCTCCAGGGGCAGGCGATCCGCGGAAAACGCGCAGCCGTGCGCCGCCAGCGCTCGCACCAGGGGCGCGATGGGGCGCTCCGGCAGCCGTCCCCGCCCTGTAAAACGCGCCGTCCGCCCCAGGGCCGCGGCCACGGGCAGGGCGAAGCGCAGCGTCGCACCGCACTCGGCGCAATCGATTTCGCCGCGCCCCTCGCGGATGGCCCGCGCCGCGCCCAGGCTGGCGCAGATGTCGTCGGAAGAATCGCGGATCATCAGCTCGGGCGGCCGCTGGCACAGCGCGGCAGCAAAAATCGCCCGATGCGCGGCGGATTTGGAATCCACCGCGCGAATTTCGCCCGCCAGGCGGGAGGGATATACCTTTACGTCCACGCGCGCTCATCTCCCATCCGGATGAAATCCGCCAATTGGGCCACCGGCAGGGCGCGCAGCTCGTATGCGCCGATGCGCGGCACCGTGACCAGCGTGAGGGAATCGCCCCGGCGCTTTTTGTCGTGCAGGGCGTGCTCCGCCAGTTCTTCCGCCGCGTATGGGCAGGCGGTTGGCAGGTGGTTGGCCCGCAGCGCGTTCACGATGACGTTTGCCGTGTCCGCGCTGCACCAGCCCATTTTGGCCGAGGCGCGCGCAACCATGGCCATGCCGGTGGCCACTGCCCGGCCGTGCGAAATGGCGAAATTGGACGCCCGTTCGATGGCGTGCCCGATGGTGTGGCCGAAGTTGAGCGCCTGCCGCGCGCCGCCATCGTGCTCGTCTTGCCGCACAAAGTCCGCCTTGAGTTCCACGCAACGGGCCGCGCGCGCTTCGTCGTATCCGCCGGAAGCCATCTGCGCAAACAGAGTTTCATCGGCAATCGCGCCGTATTTCACCATTTCGGAAAGCCCGTTGGCCACTTCTTCCGGCAGCAGGGTGCGCAGCGCATCCATATCCACCAGCACCAGAGAAGGCTGGTAGAACGCGCCCGCCAGATTCTTGCCCGCCGCCAGGTTCACCGCGGTTTTGCCGCCCACGGAGGAATCCACCACGGCCAGCAGCGTGGTGGGCACCTGCACAAAGCGCACGCCGCGCAGGTACGTGGCCGCCGCAAACCCGGCCAGATCCCCCACCACGCCGCCGCCCACGGCCACCACTGCGCCCGCGCGCGTGATCTGGCTTTCCGCCAGGAATTCCATCAGAGCGCCGTAGGTCGCCAGGCTCTTGCTGTCCTCGCCAGGCGCGAAGGAAAAACACTGCGTTCGCACGCCCGCGCGCACAAGGCCATCCACCACCATTTGCCCATGGAGCGCGCGCACCGTATCGTCCGTCACCACCACGGCTTCGCGTACGCCCAGCGCTTGCACCACTTCGCCCACTTGCAACAGCGAGCCGCGTTCAAAGCGCACATCGTAAGGCGCGGAAGCTTCCACCCGAATCGTCCGCACCGCGCTCACCCCGCCTTCAGCGCTGTGCGCAGGTTGAACACGCACCGGGCCACATCGTCGAATGCATCGGGCGTGAGGGATTGCGCGCCGTCGCACAAAGCGTGCGGCGGATCGTTGTGCACCTCGATGATCAGGCCGTCCGCGCCCGCGGCCACGCTGGCCATGGAGAGGGGCTTCACCAGGCGCGATGTGCCGGAGGCGTGGCTGGGATCCACGATCACAGGCAGGTGCGTGAGGCTCTTAAGCACGGGCACTGCGGAAATATCCAGCGTGTTCCGCGTGCTGGTTTCAAAGGTGCGGATGCCTCGTTCGCAGAGGATCACCTGCTCATTCCCGCCGGACATGATGTATTCCGCGCTCATCAGCAGCTCCTGGATGGTATTTGCCAGGCCGCGCTTGAGCAGGATGGGCTTTTTCAGCGAACCGAGTTCCTTGAGAAGCTCATAATTTTGCATATTGCGCGCGCCGACCTGAATCACGTCCACATCCTCAAAGAGAGGGATGTGCGCCGCATCCATGAGTTCCGTTACGATGGGCAGGCCGGTTTCCTTCTTGGCGATGGATAACAACCGCAGTCCTTCCTCGTGCAGGCCCTGGAAAGCATAGGGCGAGGTGCGCGGCTTGAACGCGCCGCCGCGCAGGAGCGTCGCGCCCGCGGCCTTTACGCGCCTGGCCACCTCCACGATCTGCTCCTCGCTCTCCACCGAGCATGGCCCGGCGATGATGGCGAAATGCCCGCCGCCGATCTGCGCTCCGCCCGCTGAAATCACGGTGTCCAGCGGATGAAATTTGCGGTTTGCGCTCTTATAAGGCTCTTGGATGCGGCGAACATCCTCCACGATTTCCAGCGCGCGGATCAGATCCATATCGATGCGCGAAGTGTCCCCCACCAGGCCGAGGATGGTCTGGTGCTCGCCCTGGGTTTCGCGCGCCTCGATGTTCATGCTGGCCAGCCAGTTCTTCAAATAGTTCAGTTGCCGCTCATCCGGGTGTTCCTTTAGCAATACGACCATATTTTTCCCTCCAAAATCCCATGCAAGCGGGCGCCTTTCCAAGAAAAAAGCCCCACGGCGTTCGCCGCGGAGCCATTGCCCACCTCATTTGCCGAGGTTACCTGCTGCCCTTCTCGCGGGAACGCAAATTGCCCTTACCGAAAAAGCCGGTAAAGGTAAAAAAGCCCGCAAACGAGAAGGAACGAATCATGCAAATACCCTCCTGCGACCGCGCCGCGCAATCACGCGCTTTGCAAGCATTGTGCCCATTATAGCATTCAGGCCGCTGCCTGTCAACCCGAAAAATGTTAGGTTTCCCCACCCGGCCGCAAAAAACAGGCGGCGCAGGTAGGCTTCCATACTTTTGTTTAACAAAACCATGATAAAAAACAGATACATATTGAATATGTGTAATTTTTGCAGGCGCCCATCTTCGGAAAAAGGAGACGCAAGAAAAATGTCGAATACTGCGAAAAAGAATCCCTGTGAAAATGGTGGCGGACAGCGCAAACGCGCGTGAAAAAAGGAGAGCTATATATGCAAAATGAGAACGCCCCCGCACGAAAAATCGCGGGATTGAGCCGAATCACCATGGCCGTGCTGGCGCTGGCAATCGCCGCGTCGTTCCCCTGGCCAACGCCTGCCAGGGCGGAGAGCGCATGGGCGCAACCCTGCGTGGCAGAATCCGATTATGAATATGTCGACGATACGCGTTCCATTCACATCGACCGCGTGGAAGAAAACGGCATCGTATATTTCGTGGCGGATGTGCAGATTCAAAGCGCCTCCCAATTCCAAACGGCTTTTAGCGGCGGGGAATACGGCGGCGGGAACGAGTTGCTTTCCAGCATGGCGGCCAAGGCCGGCGCCGTTTTTGCCGTGAACGCAGACAATTACGGTGCGCACGAATACGGCACCATCCTGCGCAATGGCGCGCTGTACCGCACGGCAGAAACCACGCGGCATATGCTGATTGTCGATCGCGAGGGCAATTTGAGCGTGCGCAGCGACCGCACGGGCGAAAACCCCGAGGAACTGGGCGCGCAACTGGTGGAAGAGGGTGCGTTGCAAACCTTTGAGTTTGGCCCTGAACTGGTGCGAGACGGCGCGCTGGTAGAATTTCCCGCGGATTTCACCGTGATTTCTACCCGGGACACGCGGCGCGAGCCGCGCACGGCCATTGGCCAGATCGGCCCGTTGCACTACATCATCGTGGTGGCGGATGGGCGGCAGGAAGGCTATTCCATCGGAATGACCCTGCAGGAATTGCAACGGGTATTCCTGTTCTATGGCGCGCAAACGGCCTTTAATCTGGATGGCGGCGGCTCCACGGAAATGTGGCTCTGCGGCGAAGTCATCAACCAGCCGTCCGGCGGAGAAGAGCGCTCAGTTTCCGATATGATCTGGTTCTAGGAGGGAAATTCATGGGCAAAATGATGGCGAAGCGGGCGGCCATTGGCCTGGCGGTTGGCATAGCGCTGGAACACATTGCCGCGTTGGCCGTTTCCATCGCGCTGCATTTGGGATACTACGCGCCGTGCCTGGTGGCGCTGCCGGAACGGGTGGGCGGCGAAATCAACGCGGTGCTGTGGCAAATGGGGCTTTGCGCGCTGCTGGGCGCGATTGTGGGCGCGTGTTCAGCGTTCTTCAGCCGGAAAAGCTGGCGGTGGAGCCTGCGCCTGGCCGCTTTTCTTCTGCCCGTAGCGCTTTGCGCGCTGGGTATCTATCTGTTCCTGCAATGACGCGCCCGTCCCAAGAGATTGCGCGCGTCCTGTGGGCGCGCCTTTTGTCCATCGCCAAATACGCCATCGCATCCTTTCTGGGTACAGGGGTGGACTTCCTGGTTTTTTATCTGCTGAGCGCGTTTTTGTTCCGTGGGGAATCCTTGCTGGAAATCGGCTGTGCCACGGTGCTGGCGCGCGTTGCCTCGGCGGTGGTCAATTTCCTGCTCAACCGGCACTTCGTCTTTCGCCGCCAGGCAGCAGGTTCCGCCCTGCGCTATGCCGTTTTGGCCCTTTGCACCATAGCCGTTTCTGCCGCGGCGGTTTATGGCGGCGTATATCTTTTCCACCGGGTTGGCGGAGGCCGTTTTCAGCCAGAAGCCGTCAAAACGGCGCTCAAGGCGCTCGTCGACACGCTGCTCTTTTTTGCCAATTACCACCTATGCAGAAAATGGGTCTTTCGGCCGGAAAAATAACCATTCGGACATTCGCCTGCGGCCGCGCGCTCGTGGCCGCAACGAGCCCGCATTCATATCATAATAAAGGAATCCCAGCATGGCGAGGGAAATATACACTCAGGAGGACCGCATGAAAATTGCACTTGCATCGGCACGAATTGTTGACCGGGATATTCCCCATAATCTGTCGCAGATGGAATGCTATATGAAAGAAGCAAAGGCGCCTCGTTTGTTTTGGCGAAGCTTTTCTGCAAGGCTTTAATGCGCTCTCGTGGCAGTATGAAGAAGATAAGAAAATGGCATTGGCAACTTCTTCGCCGGAGTTTATGCAAATAAAATCATTAACAAGAGAAACCGGCATTGACGTTTTATTTGGATATACCGAATTTGCAGATGATGCCCTCTATTCATCCTGCGCTTTGATTGCCGGCGGCGAAATCGTTCATAACTACCGCCGCATTTCAAAGGGTTGGAAAGAATATACCAAAACGGATGAGCACTACAAAGAGGGCTCGCTGGTCGAGGTCTTTGACTATAAAGGCAAAAAATGCGTTGTTGCTCTATGCGGCGACCTGTGGGAGTATCCCGAAAGATTTGCCATCGGTGAGGACCTCCTTTTGTGGCCCGTATATGTGTGCTGGACAAAAGAAGAATGGGAACGCGGCGGCAAAATCGAATATGCCAGGCAGGCAAATCTATGCTGCGAAAACGCTTTATATATCAACTCTATCTGCGATGGCGATGCCTTCGGCGGCGCTGCTCACTTCTTCGGCGGCATGACGCAAAAAGAATTGCCGGTTTTCAAAGAAGGATTGCTATATGTAGAGATATGAATACATTTGAAATAATGGAGGCGCAGGAATGGCAAGGTTGACGGAGCAGGAAATTGATGCCATTACCAACAATTTCTACTCCTGCTTTTGCGGGATCCCTTTATCTGAAGCAGTAAAAGGCATATCGTTTGTATGCTCTGATTCCCGAAATGATGCGGTTAGAGGTTTCGGCTGCAAATTTTCAATCTATATACTGGTCAAAGAAGATGCTTGTATTGTTTCTTATGCGCCGAAATACGC
>DVJN01000110.1 GCA_018716755.1 Candidatus Alectryocaccomicrobium excrementavium | reverse complement strand
AAGGAGGGCGCAACATGTATCGGGCGAGGATAACGTATTCGGATGGATCGAGCCGCACAGTGGAATTGATCGCGCGCGAAACGGCGGGCGGCGTGGAAACCACGTTGCCCCGAGCGGTTATAGAAAAACCGGCGGAGCGCGTGGACTTTTTGCCGGAAGGTTCCCGGGCGCGGGAAGGAGAGGAAGGCTATTTCGCGCTGGACAACCACCTGATCCGGTTTTGCGGGCATGAGGACGCGGTGTATGAGCCGGGGTATTGCCACATGCACTTTTACGGGGTGAAAACGCCGCGGGTGTGCTTCGCGGCGGTGGTGACGGGGCTGTGGAGCCAGCACGCCTTTGTGGTAGCGCGCGAAGGCGGAGAATACAGCATACACACGCGGTTTGTGCTGGATGGGCAGCCAGTGGAAGAAGACATGAAGGTGGAGTATACCTTTCTGGGCGCGGAAGGGGACTACAACGATATGGCGCGGGTATACCGGGAATACCAGCTCGAGCGGGGTGGATGCCGGTTGATGCGGGAGCGAATGAACGAAGCGCTGGAGTACGCGATTGAGGGGCCGGAGATCCGCGTGCGGCTGGCGTGGAAGCCGGTGCCGACGCCAGTGGAAGAGCAGACCGAGGAAACGGAGCCGCCGATGCACATTGCGGCGACGTTCGAGCGGGTAGGGGAGATCATGGAAGCGGTAAAGGCGGAAGGCGTGGAGAAAGCGCAATTTTGCCTGGTGGGTTGGAACAAGAGCGGGCACGACGGGCGGTGGCCGCAGGCGTTTCCGGTGGAAGAAGCGCTGGGCGGCGAAGCGGGGCTGCGCGCGCTGATCGCGAAAGCGCAGAGCATGGGCTACCAGATCGTTTGCCATACCAACGCCACGGACTGCTATTCTATCGCGGATCGTTTCACGGAGAACCTGCCCATTCGAAACCGGGCGGGCGCGATGCAGAAGAACGCCCAGTGGAGTGGCGGCAGAATGTACGATATGTGCCCCAAAGCAGGGGGCGAAGCGTTCATGGAGGAAGACTTGCCGAAAGTGCGGGATCTGGGGTTCCGGGGGATTCACTACATCGACGTCATCACCTGTGTGCCGCCGCGGCGCTGCTTTTCCAGCGCGCATCCGTGTTCGCAAAAGGAATACATCGAGGCCATGCGGCGCATCGCACAGCGCGCTGCCCAACTGATGGGCGGGTTCCAGTCGGAAGGTTCTTACGACCACATTGTAAACGCGTGCGATATGTCGTTATACGTAGATTTTCATCTGTTCGATCAAGAACATCCATTTTTGGATGAAAACATACCCATGTGGGAGCTGGTGTACCATGGAATGCTCCTGTACAATCCCGCGACCGCGACGGTGAACCATCCCATAAAGGATTGGCGCTCGCGCCTGAAATGGGTGGAATACGGCGGACATCCGACGCTGTACATTCACTCGAAATTTAAAAGCGACGGGGACTTCTGGATGGGCAAGGAGGACATCACCTGCGAAGACGAAGCGGCGATTGCGCGCACGGCGCAGGTTATACGGGAGGCCGCCGCGGAATATGAACCCCTCAAGGATTTGCAGCTGGAGCGCATGGTGCGGCACGAGCGGGTCGCGGAGGATGTGTTCGCCGTGACCTATGAGAGCGGTACGCGCATCGTCTGCAATTATCGGGAGGAAGCGTTTGTCTTTGAGGGCACAGCCATCGCGCCCCACGGTTATGCGGTTTTGCGGCCGTAGGCAGGGCGGTTTCCGCCACCAGGGCGCAAAACACTCTCCTGCATTGGGGAAGACAGCGTGGGTTACCAGAGTTTTGGGGCCTGTCTCAATTGGGACAGGCCCCTTCGGGATTTAGGAGTTCTATTCTGAGATGGGGATCAAACGCATTATGCGGACGGGGACGGGTTCCTTATCCTCAACGATGCGCGGCGGCGGTTTTCCACTTGCCGCTCATGAGGCGCAGGGTGCAGAGAATGCCGCGCACGATCAGGTCGGCAGCCATGGCCAGCCAGGCCCCGGCAAGACCCCAGCCCAGCACCTTCACCATCAGCAGGCACACCGGCGTGCGGATGCCCCACATGCCGATGGCACTATAGAGAAAGGCGTGGCGCGAATCACCCGCCCCGGCCAGCGTGCCGGAGATCACCAGGTTCAGGCCATAGAACGGCTCGCCAAAGGCCACAATGCGCAGCACCGTGCGGCCCAGCTCGATCACGCCCGCGTCGCGCGAGAAGATGCGGATCAGCGGCTCGGCGAAGATGAACAGCAGCGTGGAAAGCACCAGCATAAAGCCCAGCGCGGCGACGCAGGTCATGTTGGCATAGCGCTGGGCGCGGTCTGGCTCCCTGGCGCCCAGCGACTGGCCCACCAGCGTGGTGGCGCTGTTGGCCAGGCCCATGGCGGGCAAATAGCAAATGCCCTCCGCCGTGACCGCCTGGTTGTGCGCCGCCAGGGAGATGGTGCCCAGGGGCGCGACCATGCTGGTCATGGCGATTTGCCCCAGGGACAGGCAGCTCTGTTCCAATGCGTTGGGCAGCATCACGCGCCAGGCGTCCTTCAAAATGCGCGGATCCAGCGGGCAGCGCTCGCCCTTTTGATAGCGGATGGGCGTGTTGGCGCGCAAAACGGCCAGCAGCAGCAAAACCCCCGCGAACACGTGCGATGCGAGCGTGGCCGCCGCCGCGCCCGCGACGCTCATGTCAGCGCCCCACATCGTGAAGGAAAAGCCCAAAATCTGCACTTCGCGCGTGGGGAAAATGAGCAGGGTGTTGCCGATGATGTTCACCAGGTTCCCGCCCACGTTCACCACCAGTGGCAGCTTCATCTGCCCCGCGCCGCGCAGAATGGAAGAGCACGCGCGCGAGAGCGCCTGGAAAACGAACGAAGCGCCGATGATGCGCATGTATACGCGCGCGGTATCGTAAATTTCCGGATCCGCACCCAGCCACATGGGCAGGGGATGCGCGATGGCCTGCACAAGGCCCGTGAGCGCCAGCCCCAGCAGCAGCGCGCCCAGGATTGCGTGCCGCGCGGCGCTGCGGGCGCGGCGATAATCGCGCGCGCCCACCGAGTTGGCCACCACATAGGTAAAGCCCAACCCCAGCGCGCTCATCAGCCCGCCCAAAAGCCACACGGTGGAAATGTTCACGGCCACGGACGCCTGCGCGGCGGGGCCGACCGCGCCCAGCATCGCCGAGTCGATATAGCTGGCCAGCGAGAGCAGCAGGGATTCCAGGATGGGCGGCCAACTCAGGTGGAGCACTTGCATCCATTCTTTGCGGTTTTTCAAAACATTCATCTCCGAATGAGTCGTTTGTGCATTGCGGGCTTTCCAGCGCCCTGCAGGCGCGCCGGAAAGCGAAGCGCATGCCGGATTTATTCTATTTTGCCATGTTTTTCGGCTTGTGTCAATACCTGGAATGTGGTATAATCAAAAGGGTTTGTGAATACAACGCTTGCCAGCGGGCAGAAGCAAAACAATGGGGTGAATGGCATATGTTTGCATTTGATACGCTCATCGATCGCAGCCAGACCGGCGCGGTCAAGTGGGAACGGCGCACGGAAGCGGAAAAGCGCGCGGGCATTGTGGCCATGTCCGTGGCGGATATGGAATTTGGCGTGGCGCCCTGCGTGCGCGAAGCTGTGGTGCGCGCGGCGGAGCACGGCGTTTATGGCTACACGGATCCCAACGAGCGCTATTTCGCGGCGGTGAAGCGCTGGATGGCGCTGCGGCACGGCTGGGATGTGCGCGCGGAAGACGTTACCTGCATCCACGGCGTGGTGCCCGCCATTGCCGTGTGCGTGCGCGCGTTTACCCAGCCGGGGGATGGCGTGATTATCCAGCCGCCGGTCTATCCGCCGTTCCGCCAGATGATCGAGAGCAACGGCCGCCGCGTGCTGAACAATGCCCTGATCAACGAAAATGGCCGCTACCGCATGGATTATGAGGATCTGGAAAGGAAAGCCGCGGACCCGCGCGCCAGGCTGATGGTGCTGTGCAGCCCGCACAACCCGGTGGGGCGCGTGTGGACGCGCGAAGAACTGGCGCGCGTGCATGAAATCTGTAAACGGCACGGCGTTACCGTCGCTTCGGATGAAATTCACTTCGATCTGGTGGCGGGGGGAGCGCATACGGTATATGCCGACGTCGATCCAGACGCGATTGTGCTCACCGCGCCGAGCAAAACGTTCAATGTGCCGGGCCTGCAGCTTGCCAACGCGATTATCCGGAATGTGGCGCGGCGGAACGCGTTCCGCGAGGAACTCATGGCCTGCGGCGGATCGAACATTTCCTATTTTGGCTACGCAGCGACTTGCGCCGCCTATGAGGGCGGGGAAGAATGGCTCGACGCGCTGCTCGATTACCTGCGCGGGAACGAGGCGCTGGTGCGGGATTTCATGGCCCGGCGATTCCCTCAGGTGCGCATTTCCCCCATGGAGGGCACATATCTATTGTGGATCGATTATCGCGCGCTGGGCGTGCCCGACGCAGAAGTGAACCAGTTCCTGCGGCAGGACGCGGGCTGGATTGTGAACGCGGGCGAAATGTTTGGCGCGGAGGGCAGGGGCTTTGTGCGCGTGAACATCGCCCTGCCGCGCCCGGAACTGCAAAAGGCGCTTGACAGGCTCGCGGCGGCGGCGCAGAAAATGGGCTATTGAGCCGCGTATCGCGCTTCAGGACGGTCTTGAATGAACAGAACAAAGAGATACATGCTGAATTCCGTCGCGGCGTTCACGGCGGAAATCGTCACCATGATTCTGGGCTTTGTTACGCCCAGAATCATTCTGGTGACGTATGGCTCGGAACTCAACGGCCTCACTTCCTCCATCCTGCAGTTCATGTCGTATTTCAATCTGGTGGAAGCAGGCTTTTCCAACGCGGCGGTCTACGCGCTGTACAAGCCCTTCGCGGATAAGGATGAAAAGGCCATCAGCGCCGTGGTATCCGCGGCGCGCAGGCTGTATCTGCGTGCCGGGGCCATTTTTTGCGCTCTGGTGGCGGGCCTTGCCCTGATCTATCCGCTCTATATCGATGTCGAGGGGCTCTCGAATCTGGATGTGGGGCTGCTGGTGCTTATTTTGGGCGTGAGCAATGTGCTCAATTTTTTCACCCTGTCAAAGCATCGCGCGGTCATCACGGCGGATATGCGGGTGTACGTCATCTCGCTTTCCAACATCGCCTTTTCGCTGGCAAACACGTTGATCATCGTTCTATTGGCGCAAAACGGCGTGGGCCTGGTGGCGCTGCGCTTCTGGGCGCTGGGCGCGGCCTTTTTGCGGGCGGGCATCCTGTCGCTCTATTGCCGCAGGCGCTATGCGTATATCGATGAGAAAGCCGAGCCGAATTTTGGCGCGCTGAATAAGAGCAAAGACGCCCTCTTTCACGAGGTGCTCTATGCGCTCTATAAGGGCGCGCCCATCGCGCTGATCACGCTGATTTTGCGCGATATGGCCGTCGTGAGCGTGTATAACGTGTATTCCATGGTCATTATGGGCATTGCGGGGCTATTGGCGGTGTTTTCCAGCGGGCTTGCGCCATCGTTCGGCAATGTAATCATGCTGGGTGAAATGGACACGCTTGGGCGGGCGTATGGCGAATTCGAGTTTACCTATTATTCTATCATCACGGCGGTGTATACCGTGGCGATTGTAATGATCATGCCATTTGTGCGCATTTATACGCGCGGCGTGACGGACGCGGTGTATGATCTGCCGGCCGTGGGATTGCTGTTTTGCGTGAACAGTTTAACGCACAATTTCCGCATGCCGCAGATGATGCTCGTGTCGGCGGGCGGGCACTATCGGGAAACCCGCAGCCACTCGGTGATTCAGCTGGCCATCAGCGTGGGGCTGAGCGTCCTTTTGATTCAGCCGCTGGGCATCGCGGGCATATTGATTGGTAGCTTGTGCTCCAATCTGTATCGCGCTGTGGCGCTCATTCGCTTCGTGCCCACACAGTATCCCCAACTGCGCGCCAGAAGGAGTTTTTTGCGCATTTTGCGCGTCGCCATTACTGTGCTTTTCGGCGTCCTTCCGTTTTGCTGGATTCCCGTCGCGCCGGATGGGTATTTTTCCTGGGCGCTGTGCGCGCTGGGCGTGTGCGTTTATGCGGCGCTGCTTGCCCTTTTGTCGGGCGTGCTCTTTGAACGGAAGGAATTGAAAAACGTGCTCCAGCGCATCCGGCGGCTGCGAAGAGCGTAAAATGCCAGAAAGGATTTCCCCGTATGGTTTAGGGGAAATCCTTTCAATTGGGATGGATTATGATTTGTAGGAAAATCATCGCAGGCTTTCGCTCTGAATATCGCGCAGCGCGCGCATGGGGCTGTGCGCGTCACGGCCAAACTGGTCGTGCAGCGCGGTATACAGGGCATAGAGCTTTTGATAGGTGGCGGCTTCCGCGGGATTGGGCCGGTAGACCGTATCCAGCAGGCCGCCCATGGCAGTGGCTGCCTGCGTGATGGTATCATAACCGCCGCGCGCCGTGCCCGCTGCGACCGCGCCAAACATGGCGCTGCCCAGCGCGCCCGCCTGCCGCGTGCGCGCTACGCGGATTTCGCGCCCCAGCACATCTGCGTAGATTTGCAGCATGAGGGGATTTTTGTGCGCGATGCCGCCGCAGGCAAAAAGGGTATGCACCGGCAGGCCAGAGCCTTCAAACGCTTCGACGATCGTGCGCGTGCCAAAGGCGGTGGCCTCTATCAGTGCGCGGTAGATTTCTTCGGGCCGGGTGCGCAGCGTCATGCCCAGGATCAGGCCTGTAAGCCGCGCATCCACCAGGACGGAGCGGTTGCCATTCCACCAGTCTAAGGCGATCAGCCCGCTTTCGCCGGCCCGCAGCCCTGCCGCGCGCGCGGTGAGGTATTCGTGCGCGTTTTTCCCTTCTTCTTTGGCCTGGCGCGCGCATCCGGCGCTCAGGCAATGATCCACAAACCAGCCCAAAAGGTCGCCCACGCAGCTTTGCCCGGCTTCGTAGGCCAAGAACCCTGGGGCCGCGCCGCCATCCACTACGCCGCACATGCCGGGTACGGCGCGCTCCGCATTGGCCAGCAGAATGTGGCAGGTGGAAGTGCCCATGATCATCATCAATTCCCCCGCGCGGGGCGCGCCCGCAACGGGAACGGATACGTGCGCGTCGATGTTTGCTGTGGCGACCGCGGTTCCCGGGCACAGGCCGAGCCATGCGGCGGTTTCCGGCTGGACGGTGCCCGCCAGCGCGCCCAATGGCAGCGGCTGCCCCGGCAGCTTGTCTTTCGCAACGGTGGCAAAGCGCGGGTGGAGCGCGGCCAGATATTCTTGAGAAGGATAGCCTTCCCGGGGGCTCCACAGCGCTTTATAGCCCGCAATGCCCGCGCTGCGCGCTTCGCTACGCGTGATTTGGGAAACGATCCAGTCGCCGGCTTCCACAAAGCGATCCGCTCGTTCGTAGATCTCCGGCGCTTCTTCCAGCACCTGCAGGAGCTTGGGCAGCATCCATTCGCTGGAAATCCGCCCGCCATAGCGCGCGAGGAACGGTTCTTTGCGCGATTGCGCCAGCTCCGTCATGCGCCCGGCCTGCGCCTGCGCGCCGTGATGTTTCCAGAGCATGGCATAGGCGTAGGGGTGATTCTTGTATTCCGGCAAAAAGCACAGCGGCGTGCCATCCGCCAAAATGGGCAGACTCGTGCTCGCGGTGCAGTCTATGCCCAGTCCCACCACGTCCGCCGCGTTGACACCCGCCTGCGCCAGCGCTTCCGGCACGACGCGCCGCAGGCACTCCAGATAATCCCCTGGGTGTTGCAGCGCCCAGCCATGCGGCAGGGGCACGCCATCCGGCAGGCATTCCTGCAGGACGCCGTGGGGATAGTCCATCACCGCGCCGCCCAGCTCGCGCCCGGTTTCCACGTCCACCACGAGTGCGCGCGCCGAAAGCGTGCCAAAATCCACGCCTATTGCGTACCGTCCCATTGGCTTACATTCCTTTCTCTACGACCGCGCTCAGCGCGAGCAGTATGTGGCACAAAAAGTAGGTGGGCAGGATCCACGGCCCGGTGGCGCGGTTGCCCGCAAAATCGCTTTCCGCGATCAGCGTATCGGACAGTACGATGCAAAGCAGCCCCAGCGTGCGAGCCGCATCGGGCACGGCCAGGGAAAAGCCCAGCGAAGCCGCAGAAATCAGCATATAGAGCACGATGGCCGGGCGCATGCGCGCGTCGCCCACGCGTGGCAGAATACGCCGGGCGAGGTACAGGCCATAACCGGCCGCCAGAAGCGCGAACGCGATAAACGGCAGCGGCGCAAGTGAAGCGTCCATGAGTACGTCCCACAAAAACAGCGCGTGCGCTGCGAAAAAGCCGCCGATGCCGCATAAATACCAGCTCGTGCGCCCAGCTTTGTGCGCCATGAACCAGTCTGCCGCCACGGACACGATCAATCCGAAAAAGAGCGGCGAAACCGCGCCGCGGGTGGCCAGCACGATGGCCGCGCAGCCCAGCGACACGATGGCGTTGAGCGAGAACCAGGGCTTGATGCAGCGCAGCGCCGCCGCTGCCAAGGGAATGGCCAGCAGCGCCGCATAGCCCCACGCGCTCATGCTTTGGACGCGGCGGACTGCGCCTGCAGCCGGTCGGCGATGCGGTTCACCGCGCGATGAATGTCCGCCGCCGCGCGCCGGTAGCTGGAGACGCCCAGGGAGAAGGGATCGGAAATGCTGCCATTCATCAGCGCGTATTCGGTGAGCAGGTGCGCGTCCGCGTTGGGATACATACGCTTCACGTCCATCAGGTGCGCGGGCGTCATGCACAGCACCAGGCTGCCCGGCTCGTACACATCCTGAAAGTTCTTTGCCCGGTGGTAGCGCAAATCCAGATGGTATTCGTCCATCACTTCGATGGCCTCGTACATGGCCGGCATGCCCGTCATGGCGAACACGCCTGCCGACGTTACTTCATACCCGGTCATTTTGCGCGAAAGCAGTGCATCGCGCATCAGCACCTCCGCCATGGGGCTGCGGCAGGTATTTGCCGTGCAAACCATGATAATTTTCAATTGTGCCACCTTTTATCCTTTCTCTTTATTTTGGCAAGGATCAAATGAAGCTTACTCAGCATTGTGCACGCGGAAGGCCGCAGCGCGCATCAGCCGGTTCATCACCGCCAGGCCCACGCCATTGGTGGGCACGTCTTCGGCGTAAATCGTTTCCACGCCGTCTTCGTCGAGCTGGCGCAGGACTGCGAACAGTTCGCCCGGCGCATTTTTCAGCCGGTATACGCGGCGCGCGCCATAATCTGCCTGGGAAAAGGCCAAGATGGCCGCGCGCCCGCCAGCCGCGTCGTACAGGCGGGCGATTTCCTGCGCCGCGCGCGGGCCGGTGACGATGGTCATTTCGCCCCTGGGCGCGTAGTGCTTGTATTTCATACCCGGCGACCGCGCCTGGCTGCCTGCCTGCAACTGGTGCAGCACGCCCTCATCCACGTCCACAGCGCCCACGACGCCCTCCAGCATTTCGCGCGTGACGCCGCCGGGCCGCAAAATGCGCGGCCGCGCACCCGTCACGTCCACCACGGTGGATTCCAGCCCCACTTCACAGGGGCCGCCGTCGAGGATCAGGGGAATTCTTCCATCCATATCCTCGAGAACGTGCGCCGCCGTGGTGGGACTGGGGCGGCCGGAACGGTTCGCGCTGGGCGCGGCGATGGGCGTTTGCGCGGCGGAAATCAACGCGCGCGCCACGGGGTGCGAAGGCATGCGCACGGCCACCGTGTCCAGCCCCGCCGTCACTTCGCGGGGCACGCGCGCGGATTTGGGAAAGATCAGCGTCATGGGCCCGGGCCAGAAGGCGCGCATGAGCGCACGCGCGCAGGGGACTGGTTCGCCGGCGATCAGGCCGGAAAGATCGCTTTCCCCGGCGATGTGCGCGATCAGCGGGTTGTCCGCCGGCCGTCCCTTGGCCGCAAAAATGCGCGCGGCCGCCCCGCCGTTCAGTGCGTCCGCTCCCAGGCCGTATACGGTCTCCGTGGGGAAAGCCACCAATTCACCCGCGCGCAGCAGCGCCGCCGCACGGCGAATGCTGGCATCATCCGCATGGCAAAGTTCCGTATGCACGATTTACGCCTCGCTCTCCATCCGCGCGGTCTGCTCGGCGAGCGTGAGCGCGGAAATGATTTCGTCCAGATCGCCATCCAGAATTTCCTGGATGCGATAGAGCGTGAGGCCAATGCGGTGGTCCGTCACCCGCCCCTGGGGGAAATTGTAGGTGCGGATGCGCTCGCTGCGGTCGCCAGTGCCCACCTGCAGGCGGCGGCGGTTGGCGTATTCGCTGTCGGCCTGCTCGCGCTTTAATTCATATAAACGCGCGCGCAGCACGCGCATGGCCTTTTCGCGGTTTTGAATCTGCGAGCGCTGATCCTGGCTGGTGACGACGATGCCCGTGGGAATGTGCGTGATGCG
>DVJN01000109.1 GCA_018716755.1 Candidatus Alectryocaccomicrobium excrementavium | reverse complement strand
GCTGTATATGTATTACACCACTCTAATTGGATAATGTCAAATAAATAGCGCACAAAACTTATGCATTATGCAATCAACCGTCTTTGTTCATCAATAGAACTTTTGTGTGCCATATAAATAATTATGATTTTAGTTGCAATATGATGCCGCCATTTATATCGAATATGTCTCGATGCTTGAAATGTTAATGTAAAATTCCCAATTGAATTTTCCGTAAAAATATCCAATTGAAAAAATCCCGCCAGGAATGTTCTTCCTGGCGGGAAAAGACAAAGCCTTAGCGCTTGGACATGACGTCCTTTTCATACTGGCGCACGCAATCGAGCCATTCGCCTTCACCGGGCACGCCCTGGCGCTTGCAGTATTCATCCCAAATGGCGCTGAACGGCGCCACTTTATAGGCCTCCTGATGCGCGAGGCGGGCGGTGTAATCCATGGCATATTCATCCTGGCGGATGCTCGCCGGGCGCAGGTAAGCGCGCAGCAAAGCCTTCTGCGCATTGCGCACGCCGATGACCCAGGCCGCCACGCGGTTGATGGAAGCATCGAAATAGTCCAGGCCAATGTAAACGCGATCCTGATAGCCGTTGATCACGATCTGGTTCATAATGGCCTGCAGCTCGTCATCCAGCGTGATCACGTGGTCGCTGTCCCAGCGCACGCCGCGGGAAACGTGCAGCAGAACCTTCGGCATGAACTGCAAAATGGCGCTGATCTTGTCGGAAATCTTTTCCGTGGGATGGAAGTGGCCCGCGTCGAGCGTATACAGGATGCCGCGGGTGATGGCATAGCCCATCATCAGCTCATGAGAGCCCACGGTGTAGCTTTCCACGCCAATGCCAAAGAGCTTGGATTCCACCGCATCCTGCACGAGATCCTTGCTGATCTCCTTTGCGCCAAAAATCGCGTCCAGCGATTCGACCATGCGCGCGCGGGGGGCGACGGTATCTTCCGGCGTATCCTTGTAGCCATCGGGCATCCAGTGGTTGATCACGCAGGTCTGGCCCAGCGCCTTTCCGAACGCTTCGCCGATCTCGCGGCAACGCTTGCCGTGCTCGATCCAGAAATCGCGGATCTTTTTATCGGGGCTGGAAAGGGTGAAGCCGTCTTCCGCATACGGATGGGAGAAGAAGGTGGTGTTGAAGTCCAATCCGACCTTGCGGTCCTTGGCCCAATCGATCCACTCGGAAAAATCCTCGGCCGTGTAAGCGTCGCGGTCGATCTTCTTGCCGTGCAGTTCAGCATAGCTGGCGTGCAGGCTCAGCTTTTTCCCACCCGGGATCAGGCTGATGGCCTTGTCGATGTCCGCGCGCAGCTCATCGCCGTTGCGCGCGCGGCCGGGATAGTTGCCCGTGGTGGCGATGCCGCCAGACGCGCCGCCGCCCACGCCTTCCAGGCCAACCACGTCGTCGCCCTGCCAGCAGTGCATGGAGATAGCGGTCTTTGCCGCCGCATCCATCGCCGCATTCACGTCTACGCCATGCGCATCGTACCACTCTTTTGCCATTTCAAAAGCCTTGTTGTCCATCATGATCCTCCTTACTATATCATGCGCCCGCAAAGAATTGGCGCAGGATAACTTTTTTATGACTCCGCGCGCTCGCGCATAAAGGCCAGAATTGCCTCCGCGCGGGCGGAAATCGTGAGCGATTTTGCGCGTTCCAGCGAACGCGCGCCCAGCGCCCGCCGGCGCCCGAGATCATCGCGCAGGGTGCAAATCGCGCGCGCAATGGCATCCACATCGTCCGGTTCGATGAGAATGGCGTTGTCCGCACCCGCGATATCGCGGTTGAAATCGCGATCCGATGTGATCAGCGGCAAGCCGCATGCCATGGCCTCCACCAGCGCGTTGCAACAACCCTCGTTGCGCGTGGGCAAAAGAAACGCGTCTGCCGCGTTGAGAAATTCTGCCACGCGCGCGGGCTCCACCGCGCCGGCAAACAGGATGTGCGCGCCCGACGGCGCTTCCTCTCCCTTTCCCGCGAAAATGCCAAACGCGCCACCCGCCCGGGCAATGGCTTCGCTGGCGCGCGCCGCGCCTTTTCGCGCCGTGAACGCACCTACAAAGGCCAGTACAAACGCATCCTGCGGGATGCCCCAAGCCTCGCGGCATGCTGCGCGGTCCATAGGATGAAAACGCTTCACGTCCACTCCATTGGGAAACACGCGCACCCGTTCCGGCTGGGCAAGGCCATATTTTTCCACCATATGTGCCGCGTCTGTCGAAACGGCGACGACGCCGCAAACGCCATCAAGCGTCCGCGCCGCCCGGCGCGCACCGTACCGTTCCAGCAGCTTCGGCGTGCTCTCCCCATAGGCGAAGAAGGCCGGGATCCCCAGCTTTTTCCCCGCGCGCGCCGCGGCAGTTCCGGGCGGCACGGCAAAATGGGCGTAGATTGCGTCTGGCCGCAGGCCCAGCCGGCGCATTTCCCGCAGGGCCACGCGTTCAAAGCGCCACGCCGTGAGCGGATACCAGAGCAGGTTTGTGCGCGAAGGGCAAAATACCTCCACCCGGCAGCCCTGCTCCGTTCTTTCCACAAATCTGCGGGGCGCCTGTTCCGCGCGCCGCCTGTGCCGGGCGACCGGATAGATTACGCGCACATCCGCGCCGCAATCCGCCATGGCGTGCGCAAGCCGCCCCACAAACACCTGATGCGACGGCGCGCCCGGCGTGGGATAGCCTCGCGTAAAGAAAACGACACTTCTGGGCATTGCTGGCGCCCGAAACGATTCCAGCACCCTTTGGGCCAGCCCGTCCGCGCGCAGCGCCTCGACGCTCCGCCAGGCATTCTGCGAAAGCGCCCGCACAGTTTCCACATCCTGCGATTCCAGCCGCAAAAACAGTTTTTCCAGCGCTTCGCCATTCCCCGGCGGCAACAGGAAACCGTTTTCGCCATCGCGAATCAACCCATCGGCTCCTTCGCCCCGCGAGGCGATGGGGATCGCCCCGCGCGACATGGCCTCGACATACACCATGCCAAAGGTTTCTTTTTCGCTGATCATGACAAAAGCGTCCGCCGCTTCCATGGCGCAAAACACCGCTTCGCGCGGCAATTGCCCCAGCATTTGAATGGCGCCCGCATTGGGCTGGCGGGCGATCGCCTGCGCCAGGGTCTCTCTTTCCGGCCCTTCCCCCACGATGGTCAACCGGGCGTGCGGGCAATTCGCCCGCCCAAAAGCCTCGACTGTCTCCATAAGATGCTTGCGCGCGATGAGCCGCCCTACATAGAGGTAATTGCGCACATGTTCCCGCGGGGCAGCGAGCGGCTTCACCATCTCTTCCGGCACGCCCGAAGGCATCAGCACCGCCCGTGCGGGCACAAAATGGCTTTTTTCAAACGCCGCTTGCGCGCTCTCCGAGCGGAACGCCAGAAAATCCACATTCCGCGCCAGCGCTTCCGCGCGCTTGCGCGTCCACCTCCGGCGCAAATAACCCATGCAGGTATCGTGCAAAATAAGGGCGACCGGCGCGCCGCCGCGCTCTTTGCCCGCAAGCGCGATTTGCGCGCCGGGGCACAGGAAATCCGCGATGACCAGATCCGGTTGAAACGCGCGCCTGCCGAGTTCACCGCGCACCCACTGTGCCCTTTTGCGCAGAGCCCGCTTGCCAATCAGGCTGCGCGGTATCCAGCGCGGCAAATTGCGGCGCACCACGCGCACGCCATCCCGCTCAAATTGCGCGTCCGTGTCGCTCCCATAGCCATTTAAAAATTCCCTGAGATAGGCAAAGCGGGGCACGGCGCGCGCCACCGCACGCGAAAGTTTCTCCATCCAGGCGGGATACGCCATCTTGTGATGCAGTACCAGCACATCGTGTCCGGACCGCACCCACCGCTGGGCGTACTCGTGCAAAAACAGCGACGTATTCGCCCGGCGCTCCCGCGCGCTTTCCGGATACATCATCGCATGAATGAGAATCTTCACCGCATGCCTCCTATACCTTATACACCGTATAATAACACGAAAAAGCCTCCACGTAAAGCGTTCCGAAAAAAAATCGCGCACAATTCGTATTTCTTCCCACAAATCTTCACATTTTTCCGTACGCCAAAAGCCGCCCGCAAAAACCCGGAACGGCCGGTTTCCACGGACGGCTGCAAAGCCTATGGCCTGGACTTACGCCTCATTGCCAAAAGCGTAGCTGATCTGTTCCAACTTGTTGTCCTGCGAATCGAAAAGCGCCTGCACCATGCCGCCATCCTCGCTGACCCAAAGCATCAGATACTGCTCTATGCCATTTTCCGTAATCGTGCGCAAAATTTCAATTCCCGGCGCACCAAATGCGGCGGCGACGACCTCGTACTCCATGTTGTCGTTAAGCAGCGTCACGTTTTCGATGTGCGAAGCGCCGCTCAAATTGGCAAACTGGCGAATGTCCTCGAAATAGATCATTTTGGAGCGCAGCGACCCGTCGGCGAAAAAGATCGCGGAAAGCCCCTCGCCATTTTCGTCCAGAAAATTCCAGAAAGACCCATTCTCGTCCTGCACCTCTTGCGGCTCGCCATAGCGCGCCGTTAGCGTTTCCATCGTGTCGTCAAAATCCGTTTCGTTGTACCTTTTTGAAACGCTGGCCAGATCCGTGAACATTTCCGCCGTCATAGGCGGCATCGTCTCCTGCGGCTGCGCCCCCTCGCCCGCCAGCATGCCAGCGCAACCCGTGAGCGGCAAAAGCATGATTACGAGCGCCAGCGCGGCAAAAATCCTTTTCTTTTTCATATTGGCGCACGGTGCGCAATACGCGCAGCCGCACATCCCCCTTCCCGGAACATAGTGCTGCTATTGTATCATTTTTTTGCCGCGAACGCAAGCGCCCGCAGCAAAGAAATCCAAAAAACCTATTTGTGGTATAGCTGCTTGCTTTGATAGCGCGGCTCGCAGGTGAGATTGATGCCCAACTTGCGGAAGGTATTCTCATCCACGCTGGAAAGGATCACGCTGGAATGCACTTCGCAGCCGCGCAAATCCTGGAGCGCCTGCATGGCCAGCTCGGCCGTGGGGTTCGTAGCCGCGCAGATGGACAGCGCCACCAGGATCTCATCCGTGTGCAGGCGGGGATTGTGGTTGCCCAGGTGGTTGACCTTCAGATCCTGAATGGGCTCGATGATCGTGGCGGAAATCAGGTCGATTTCCTTTTTGATGCCTGCCAGCGCCTTGAGCGCGTTGAGCAGAAGCGCCGCGGAAGCCCCCAGCAAATCGCTGGTTTTTCCGGTGACAATGCGGCCATCGGGCATTTCCATGGCGGCGGCGGGCTCCCCCGTTTCTTCCGCCACGGCCAGCGCGGGCGCTACCACCCGGCGGTCTTCACGCGCCACATGCGCCTGGTTCATGATCAGCTCCGCGTTGCGCACTTCCTCCTCGCTACCCACGCCCATGCGCAGCGCGCAGCGCGCGGCGTAGTAACGGCGCACGATTTCCATGCGCGCAGCCTGCTGGCAGGCTGCGTCGTCCGAAATGCAAAAACCCGCCATGTTCACGCCCATGTCCGTGGGCGAGCAATAGGGGGATTTTCCGTAAATCGCCTCAAAAATCGCCTTCAGCACCGGGAAAACCTCGACATCGCGGTTGTAATTCACGGCCACGGTGTTATACGCCTGCAGGTGGTAGGGATCAATGACATTCTTATCCTCCAGATCCAGCGTGGCAGCCTCATAGGCCAGGTTCACGGGGTGCTGCTGCGGCAGGTTCCACACGGGGAAGGTTTCAAACTTGGCATACCCCGCCGCCACGCCGCGCTGGTGCTCGTGATACAGCTGTGAAAGGCACACGGCCATTTTTCCGCTGCCCGGGCCGGGCGCGGTCACCACGACCAGGGGCTTTTCCGTTTCGACAAAGTCGTTCTTGCCGAATCCATCGGGGCTCACAATCAGGGGAAGGTTGGAGGGATAGCCTTCAATGGGGTAATGCCGGTATACGCGAACGCCCAGCTGCACCAGCTTGTGTTCGAACGCTTCCGCCGCCGGCTGGCCGCAATATTGCGTAATCACCACGCTGTTGGCGCTCAGGCCGCTCGCGCGCGCCTCGTCGATCAGGCGAAGCGCGTCCGCATCGTATGTAATGTCCAAATCGCCGCGCCGCTTGGAATGCTCGATATCGTTGGCGTTGAGCACCAGCACCAGTTCCGCCTGCTCGCGCAGCTTAAGGAGCATCTTGAGCTTGCTGTCCGGCTCAAATCCCGGAAACACGCGCGAAGCATGATAATCGTCGAAGAGCTTGCCGCCAAATTCCAGATACAGCTTGCCGCCAAATTGCGCGATGCGCTCCCGGATGTGCTGCGTTTGCAATTTCAAATACAGCGCATTGTCAAAACCAATTGTGTGCATATCCATCCTCCCATACCACAGTACACAGTCCACACAGAACCCACCGTAATTTATGATAGACAAAATCCTTGCATTTGTAAAGTCCTTCCCGCGAAACCGCGCGAAAAAATTTTGCTTGCGATTTTTGGCAAATCGGTTATACTCATAGACATAGAGGGAGGCTGGGGCTGATGTTCACCGGGTTTGACGAGGAAATGATGCGCGTGGCGCTGGAGGAAGCGGCCGCTGCGCTGCAAACAGGCGAAATCGCTGTCGGTTGCGCCATCGCGCGGGGCGGCGAACTCATTGCCCGCGCGCACAACGACCGCAGAAACGACCCCACCGGGCACGCGGAAATTCTGGCCATCCGCCAGGCGGCGCGGGCCAAGGGCGACTGGCGGCTCACGGATTGCACGCTTTACGTCACGCTTGAGCCGTGCCCCATGTGCGCGGGCGCGATCGTGATGGCGCGCGTGGGGCGGCTGGTCTTTGGCGCGCATGATCCGCAATACGGCTGCGCGGGCAGTGTATACCGCATTCCCGAGGACCCTGCTTTTCCGCACTTTTGCCGCTCGGACGGCGGCCTCCTGCATGAGGAATGCGCGGCGCTTTTGCGAAAAAGCTTTGAATTAACGCGGGCCTTAACGCCGCGCGGTTGACAACGCCCCGCCCAAACTCTTACAATAAAGGGCGTGCCAAAAACTCATTATGGATTGGAATGATTTGTTTGTCCCACCCCGAGCTTGCCAGGGAAGTCGGCCGGCGGCGCACTTTCGCCATTATATCGCACCCGGACGCGGGCAAAACCACGCTCACGGAGAAGCTCCTGCTCTATGGCGGCGCCATCCGCCAGGCGGGTTCCGTGAAAGCGCGCAAAGCCGCGCGGCACGCGACCAGCGACTGGATGGAGATCGAAAAGCAGCGCGGCATTTCCGTCACTTCCAGCGCCATGCAGTTTGAATTTGCGGGCTACCACATCAACATTCTGGATACGCCGGGCCACCAGGATTTTTCGGAGGATACCTACCGCACGCTGGTGGCCGCGGACAGCGCGGTAATGCTCATCGACTTTGCCAAGGGCGTCGAGGAGCAGACGATCAAGCTGTTCAAGGTCTGCCGCATGCGCTCCATCCCCATCTTTACCTTCATCAACAAGCTCGACCGCGCGGGCAAAGATCCCTTCGAGCTGATGCAGGAGCTGGAGGACGTGCTGGGCATCCGTTCCTGCCCGGTGAACTGGCCCATCGGCATCCACGGGGATTTTAAGGGCGTGTACCACCGCGACACGCGCAGCGTGGAACTGTACGCGGGCGGCAACCACGGCACCACCCAGGCCGAAAAGCAGGAGATTCCCCTGGACGCGCCCGATTTCGACGAACGCATTGGCAAGAGCTACGCCGATAAGCTGCGCGAGGACATCGAGCTGCTCGACGTAGCGGGCGATCCCTTTTCGCTGGAACAGATCCTCTCCGGCGAACTGACGCCCATGTTCTTCGGCTCTGCGAGCAACAATTTCGGCGTCGAGCCATTCCTGCACCGTTTTCTTTCCTACACGCGCCCACCCGCCGCGCGCATGTCGGACGCGGGGCCTGTCGATCCGAAGGACGAGAAGTTCACCGGCTTCGTCTTCAAAATTCAGGCGAATATGAACCCCGCGCACCGCGACCGGCTGGCCTTTATGCGCGTGTGCTCCGGCGTGTTCGAAAAGGGCATGACCGTGTGGCATTCGTCCAGCGGCGAGCGCGTCAAACTCGCCCAGCCGCAACAGTTCATGGCGCAGGAGCACGAGGCCGTGGAAGTGGCCTATCCAGGCGATATCATCGGCCTGTTCGATCCGGGCATTTTCCGCCTGGGCGATACGCTGTGCACGGGTTCCCCCGTGCGCTATGGCGGCATTCCCCTCTTCGCGCCGGAATATTTCTGCCGCATCAGCCCGGAGGACAGCATGAAGCGCAAGCAGTTCCTCAAGGGCATCTCGCAGCTTTCGCAGGAGGGCGCGATTCAAACCTTCAAGCGCCCACACATCGGCCGCGAAGAGATGATCGCGGGCGTGGTGGGCATTTTGCAGATGGACGTCCTGGAGTACCGTCTTAAAAACGAATACGGTGTGAATGTCGTGCGGGAGAATCTGCCCTTCCGCTTTGTGCGCTGGGTCACGCAAACGTCCAAGCCGCTCGACCGGCTGCGCCTCACTTCCACCACCGCCATCGCCGAAGACCGTTCTGGCCGGCCGGTGCTCCTGTTTGAAAACGATTGGAGCATCCGCCTGGCGCTGGAAAACAACGAGGGCCTGGTGCTGGCGGAAACCGCCGACCGGACCGAAGCTGACAGTATGGAGCAATAAAGCCATGAAAATTACGAGAAATGATATTCGAAACATCGCCATCATCGCACACGTCGACCACGGCAAGACCACGCTGGTGGATGAAATGCTCAAGCAGGGCGGCGTATTCCGCGAAAACCAGCAGGTGGCTGAGCGCGTGATGGATTCCAACGATCTGGAGCGCGAACGCGGCATCACCATTCTATCCAAAAATACCGCTGTGCACTATGGCGGCGTAAAGATCAACATCGTGGATACGCCAGGCCACGCGGACTTTTCCGGCGAAGTGGAGCGCGTGCTCAAGATGGTGGGCGGCGTGCTGCTGCTGGTGGACGCCTTCGAAGGCCCCATGCCGCAAACCCGCTTTGTGCTGAAAAAGGCGCTGGAACTCAACCTGCCTGTGATCATCGTTATCAACAAGGTCGACCGGCCCGACGCGCGCAGCCGCGAAGTGGCGGACGAAACGCTGGAATTGCTCCTGGAGCTGGACGCCACCGACGAACAGCTCGACAGCCCCATCGTATACGCCTCCGGCCGCACGGGCTGCGCTTCCCTGGATCCCGATACGCGCGGAGATGACCTGCGCCCGCTGTTTGACACCATCCTTTCCCACATCCCCGCGCCGGAAGGCGATCCGGATGCGCCGTTGCAGATGCTCGTTTCCACGATCGACTATAACGATTACGTGGGGCGCATCGGCGTGGGCCGCATCGAACGCGGCACCATCCGCGCGGGGCAGATGGCCGTGCGCTGCACGCACGAGGCCACTTCTCCCGCCAGCCGCCTCGCCGGATTGTACTCGTTCGACGGCCTAAAGCGCGTGCCCTGTGAAAGCGCCCAGATCGGCGATATCGTAGCCATCTGCGGTTTCGACGAGCTGGCCATTGGCGACACGATTTGCGACCCGGCCAATCCCGAGCCGCTGGCTTTTGTAAAGATCGATGAGCCGACGGTTTCCATGGATTTCCGCGTGAACGATTCCCCCTTCGCGGGCACGGAGGGGCAGTATGTCACCTCGCGCCACCTGCGCGCGCGCCTGTTCAAGGAAATGCAGACGGACGTTTCCCTGCGCGTGGAGGACACCCAGTCCACCGACGCGTTCCGCGTGTATGGCCGGGG
>DVJN01000108.1 GCA_018716755.1 Candidatus Alectryocaccomicrobium excrementavium | reverse complement strand
CCAGCGTTAAGTGAAAAGACGAGGCTTGGAATCACTTTTTGGATTCCGTGCCCCGTCTTTTTTCTGCGCTTTTGCTCTCTTGTGCCAAAGGGTTTCAGCCGCGCTGAGAAAGCGCGATATATTTCTGCTTTTCGCCCACATTCTTATACGATGGACGGATGATTTTGCCCGCATTGATGATTTCCTCGATGCGGTGGGCGCTCCAGCCGGATACGCGGGAAGCCGCAAAAATGGGTGTGTACAACTCAATGGGCAGATCCAGCATGCTGTAGACAAAGCCGCTATAAAAATCGATATTTGCGCTTACGCCCTTATAAATGCGGCGCTCGCGGGAGATAATCTGGGGCGCGAGCCGCTCGACCAGCGCGTAGAGCGCCGCATCTTCCTGCCGGCCTTTTTCCTCCGCGAGCTTGCGTACGGAATTGTGCAGGATCAGCGCGCGCGGGTCAGACAGAGAATACACCGCGTGTCCCATACCATAGATCAACCCACTGTGGTCGAAGGCGCGCTTTTCGAGCAGGGCCTTCAAATATTCGCCCACCTCTTCCTCGCTTGTCCAGTCGCGGACGTTCTTCTTCATATCCTCAAACATGCGCACCACCATGATATTCGCGCCGCCGTGCTTGGGCCCCTTGAGCGAACACAGCGCCGCCGCCATGGCGGAATAGGTATCTGTGCCGGAAGAAGTGACCACATGCATGGTAAAGGTGGAGTTGTTGCCGCCGCCATGCTCTGCGTGCAGCACCAGGGCCAAATCGAGCATCCGGGCTTCGAGGCGGGTATAGTGCCCGTCGGGCCGGAGCATGCGCAAAATGTTTTCTGCCGTGGACAATTCGGGCAGAGGATGGTGGATGTAAAGGCTTTCGCCGTTGTTGTAGTGGTTATGCGCCTGATAGCCATATACCGCGAGCATGGGGAACAGGGCAATCATCTGGATGCACTGGCGCAACACGTTTTCCACAGAAAGATCAAAGGGATTATCGTCATACGAAAAGAGCGTGAGCACGCTGCGCGCCAGAGTGTTCATCATATCGGGGCTGGGCGCTTTCTGGATGACGTCGCGCACGAAATTGGTGGGGAGCGTGCGGTAATCGCTCAACTGCCGCGTGAATGCCTGCAGCTGTTCTCGGGTTGGCAACTTGCCAAACAAAAGCAGATAGGTGATTTCCTCAAAGCCGAAGCGATCCTCGCTCATAAAGCCGTCTACCAGCTGGCGGATATCGATGCCCCGGTAATACAGCTCGCCTTCGCAGGGCACGGATTTGCCGTCTTTTTCCACGCTGGCCACGATATCTGAAATTTCCGTCAGGCCTGTGAGCACGCCCTTGCCGTTGATATCGCGCAGCCCTCGGTTCACCTGATATTTGCCGTACAGTTCCGGGTCGATTTTACCATTTTGCAGGCACAACGCCGCTTCCTCGCGAATCTGCTGCGTGATTTCTGAATAGTTGTTGTGGATTTCCGTCATATTCCTTCCTCCTTTATGGTTGATTGCTTCTGCTTCGATTCCCCCTTGTTTTTCACCAATTTTGGAATAAAGCGTAATATTAGTATATCATAAAATTGCGGCGATGTTATGGCAAAATTTCACTTTTTTCATTTTTGCAGGCCACCATCAATGTGGTGTTTTCCTGTTTCCAAACTTTTTCCACCCGCACAAAGCCCGCTTCGCGCAGAAGCTGTGCCTCATGCTCCCATGTGAGCGGCGTATCGTAGTGGTAAAACGCGTCTTCAGGCAGATGCGCTTCCCTCTTTAGGCGCGCGAGTTCCAGAAAATAGCGGCTCTCGCTTTCTGTGCTTTCGGCCGCATAGTCGCACTGCACATACACGCCGCCAGGCTTGAGCGCCTTTTCCACGCGCGCGAACAGGGCCCGCTTTTTCTCCGGCGCAAAGTGGTGCAGCGATTGAAAGGACACCGCCGCATCGAATTGCCCCTCGCCCAAATCCACGCAAAAATAATCGCCCTCGATCAGCGCAAGGCGCTTATGCGGGAATTTTGCGCGCAACTTTGCAAGCATCTCCGCCGTGAGATCGATTCCAGTCACCTGCAAATCGGGGAATCGGGCGAAGATGGATTCCAGTTCCAGGCCTGTGCCGCAGCCCAAGTCCAAAAGCGAATGGATGCCTTCCGGCAACAGCGCAGCCATACGGGCGTAGCCTTCGCGGCAACCTTCCACGTCGTTGAGCATGTGTTCGTCGTATATATCCACGCGCGCGGCAAAAAACGCGCGCATTTCTTCCGGTGATGGCATAAGGTTCTCCTTTCCAATTGAATGGGCCGCTCCCATAAGGGCGCGCGGCCCATTCGATTCCTTCGCGGCTGTTCAGCGCTGCGTTCCCAGGAAGAATAGCGCGATGGTGCCCGGGCCGGAGTGCGAGCCGATGATCGGCGAGAGCGGCGCGATATAGATATCCTTCACCGGCATGATTTCACGGATGCGGCTGGCCAGTGCCTCCGCGTCCTCGCGCGAATCGCCGTGCCCGATGTAAACTTCCTGCTCTTCAGGACGGATAGCAGTCTCCTTCATGCGGTTGGCAATGCCTTTGAGCGACAGCTTGCGGCCGCGCACCTTTTCCACGGGAATCAGATGCCCTTCGCTGTCCATGTGCATCACGGGCTTGATTTGCAGCGCCGAACCAACGATGGCCGTGGTGGCCGAAATGCGCCCGCCGCGCTTTAAGAACATCAGATCATCCACCGTGAACCAATGGCAATTGTGCTGCAAATTGTCTTCTACCCATTGGGCGCAGGCGTCGATATCCGCGCCTTCGGCGCGCTTTTGCGCAGCGGTGATTACCGCCAGCCCTTCGCCAAACGTAGCGCCCAGCGAATCCACGCAGATTACCTTGCGGCCGGGATATTTTTCCATCAGATCCGCCGCCACCAGGCGCGCAGATTCAATGGTGCCGCTCAGGCCGGAAGAGAAGCAGATGTACAGCACGTCCCGTCCCGTTTGCAGCACGGGCTCAAAGGCGGAAGCATAAACAAAAGGCGTGATCTGCGAGGTTGTCGCCACTTTACCCGCACGCAGCTGGTTATAGAATTCCGTGTACTGCGCATCTGTCCAGTCGCGGCAATAGGTGTGCGTAACGCCATCCATCGCATATTCCATCGGCAGGATCTCGATCTTTTCGCGCTGCACAAAAGCATCCGTCAAGTCCACCGTTGCATCCGTAAAAATGACATATTCAGGCATGGGTCTTCATCCTTTCCTGTTGATAGGGGAGTGTATGTTTCTATTATACCGCATACAGGGCCCATCCTGCAAGCTGCAATTGCAAAAATGTTTAAAACCCGCCCGCAATCGCTCTCCCTGCGGCCCAAAGGAAACGAGGAACCGCAAGAACGATTGGAAGGATGGATTGGCGTGCGTTTACGGGGAGAAGATTTTTTCGCACTTGGCAGGCTCTCCTCCGATGGGAGGCCCGGGTAGCGCGCAAAAAGAGAGCGCTCCTGCAAGCTAGCTTTTGCCTGGGGGAGCGCTCTTCTGAATCAATCAAAAATGGCGGAAGAATCCGGCGCGTTGCAATAGGGGCACTTCGTGTAGCTGGCTTCCACCGCTTTGCGCAGCGTAACGCGCGGCGTGTGCTCATAGACGTATTTGCACTCCTGCGAATGGTAATTCCTGCCGCCTGTATTGCAATATACATAAACAGGCTCGGGCGTTGGCTCGGTACTTTCCTCTATGCGCACGACAATGCTGCTGGGCTGCACGGAAGTGCCCTCGACCATATCGCTGGGCAGTGGCGGCCCATAGACCTCTGCCTGTGTGCCAGCGCCGACGATTTGCACGCCACCCGGCTCCCATTCCGGCGCAGGGAAACGCACGGAAAGGGCAACCATGGCTACTGTGGCGACCAGCACACAAACACCCAACACCGCTGGCCTACGCTGCCTGCGCGCTGTGGCTTTCCGCCGAAAATCCCTGTGCCCACCGCGCTGTGGACCTGCCCTGCGCTTTTGCACCTGCACACACATCCGATCCTACAAGATAACCGGGGACACGTATCCCCATATACTAGATATTGTACAGCAAACGAGGGGATTTGTAAACCCATTTACAGACATTTTTCGCCAAAAATCGCGCCCGCGCGGAAAAGCGCGCGTGGCGCGAAAGGATTGTTATATGGTGGTCAGCTTCATCAGCCAGTTGTGTGGCAGGAGCTTGGCCAGCACGCGATAGATTTTGTACAGCACTTTGCCAGTGTACACCGCCTTGCCCCTGAGCGCGCGTTCCACGGATTTGCGCACGACCAATTCGGGCTGAATGTGCGGCAGGTGATTGAACGAAGTCTTTTTCCCGGCAATGCCCGCAATGGAGAGGAACTCCGTGCTCATTGGGCAGGGGCAGACAGCCAGCACATTGACGCCGCGGGTCTTCAGTTCGCAGCGCAGTGCCTTGGACAGGCTGAAGACATAGGCCTTCGTGGAGCTATACACGCTCATATTGGGCGTGGGTACAAAGGCAGCAATGGAGCACACCTCCACGATGGCGCCACCCTTTTGCATATAGGGCAGGGCGATTTGCGTGACCGCAGTGAGAGCGCGGCAGTTCAAATCGACCATGCCATATTGCTCTTCCAATGGGATGCTGGCGAACGCGCCATATTTGCCATAGCCTGCGTTGCAGATGAGCAGGCGAATTTCTGGCTTATCCTTGCGGAACTGGGCGGAAATGGCTTCGTAGCTTTCGTCTTTTGTCAAATCCAAGGGCAGAATTACGGCCTCGCGCCCCAACTCGCGCTTGAGCGCTTCCAGCCGTTCTTCCCGCCGGGCGATGAAATAGAAGCGGTCGATTTCCGGGTGCATGCGGGCGATATAGCGCGCATATTCCTGCCCCAGCCCGGAAGACGCGCCGGTGATCACGGCACAGGGCATGGAAGTTCCCCCTTAGCCGATGATATTTTTCAGGAAATCGACGGCGGTGCGGATGTCGCCTGCGGGATCGTCGCCCACTTCGCGCTCGATGGTCAGGAACCCGCGGTAGCCGGTCTCCTCCAGCGCGCGCATCCAGCCGGGGAAATCCACATCGCCCTTGCCCAGCGGCAGCTCGATAAAGGCGGCGTCTTCTACCACGGAATCGTCCGTGCGCAGGCCGTAGATGATTTCCGGGTCGCGTTCGAGCAGCTTGCGGCCGTCTTTTGCGTGCGTATGCACAATGTAATCCTTGAGGTTGTAAACGGCCTGAACGGGGTCATCTCCCGTGACCATCGCCAGATTGGCAGGATCAAGGTTCACGGCCACGCCAGTGGAATGCAGCGAATCCAGAAAGCCCTTCAAAGTAAGGCTCGTTTCCGGGCCGGTTTCGATGGCAAAATGCGCCTGCATGCTATCGGCGTATTCGGCCAGCGCGCCGCATGCGTCCTGCATGACCTTGTAGCGCGGATGGTTGGGATCGGAGGGGACAACGCCGATGTGCGTCGTTACCACGTCGGTCTCCAGTTCCTTGGCCAGATCGAGGATGCGCTTGGAATCCTCGATGAGCTGCGGGTTCTTTTCCGCATTGCCAAAGCCATGGCCCAAGTCGCCGCACAGGGCGGAAATCACCAGCCCGTGCGATTTGACCAGATCCAGGAATTCCCTGCGCTTCGCCCCCACGAGCTTTTTGGGTGAAAGATCGCCATAGGTAGAATACACCTGAATGCCCTGCACGCCCATGCCCTGAGCCAGCGCCAGCGCTTCTGGCACGGGCTTGCGGAAGGAATCGAGAATTACGCCAATGGGAAATTGATACATATCCTGCACCTCACAGTTGTTTTTTTCCATTATACAATACCTGGCGGCAATTGTAAACGGCAACGGCAAAGATTTTTTCCAGGAGAAAAGAAATTTTGCCGCGCTGGCGGCTCACTGGGTTTCCAGAAACCAGCGGTCGCGGTCGTGAAACAGATAGATTTCCTGGCCTGCAACGCGGCAAGTATAGCGCGTGCCCTGCCCGCCCATTTTGAGGGAAGGCGCTTCCCGCACATCCAAAATGCGGTCGATGCGCACGGTTTCATCCTCTCCGGCGCGGAACATCAACGGTACGATCCTTCCATCCGGCAGGTGGTCAGCCCGCACTTTCAAATAGATTTTTTGCGGATTGCGCCGGTCACGGTTGGTCATAGCGTACACACCCTTCCCGTAAAAACGCCGCTGGATGCACACGCTGCCCGGTGAGCTCCACGCGAGACAGGCCTGTGTCCGCCAGGGAAGAAGCGCGCCGGATTGCTGCAGGCCCAAAGCGGTAGCGCAGGGAATCCAGCGCGCGGTCAAGCCGTTCCGCGCGTGCCGCCTCTTCGCCCCAAAAATCCAGCTGCACCGGCGCGTTCTCCGGCTTTAACCCGCCGCAGTGCAGGCCCATGCTGCGATAGGGCAGCAGCGGCAAAAGGCGTTCTTCCAGCAGTTTGCAGGCCGCCTGCGCGATCTGGCCCGTGCCATGGGTGGCGTGCGCGAGGATTTTCTGGCAGCTGTGCCCTGCCAGATCACCATCCCGGAGGGAAACGGAAACCTGTCCTGCCCGCAGCCCCAGGGCGCGCAGGCGTTCGCACACGCTGTCCGCCAGCAGGTGGAGCATCCAGCGCGCTTCCTGCGGGGTCTGGATGTCGCGAGGCGGGGTGGCGCTGTTGCCGATGGAGCGGAAGGCTTCCCGCGCGTCTCCCGCGCGCACGGGCGAGCGGTCCAGCCCCAGGGCGAATGCCTGAAGCATCACCCCGTTTTTTCCCAGCCGGTACTCCAGCATGCCGGTATCCGCCAGCGCCAGGCCGCCAATGGTGCGAATGCCGGCGTGCGCCAGTTTTTCCGCCGTGCGCGGCCCCACATAAAGCAAGTCGCGCGCGGGCAGGGGCCAGGCGACGGAACGGAAATTCTCCGCGCTGATCACCGTTACGGCATCTGGCTTGCGCAGGTCGCTGGCCAGCTTGGCAAAGACCTTGTTTTCCGCCACGCCTATCGAAACCGTCAAGCCCAGCTCGCGCCTGATCCGTTGGCGCAATTCCTGGGCGACGCGTTCGCCCTCTGCCAGACGCATACCCGGCTGCGTGATGTCCAGCCAGCATTCATCCAGGCCAAAGGGCTCCACCAGAGGGGTATAGCTTTCGTAGATGCGCCGCAATTTGGCGCTGAAGTGCAGGTACAGCTCGTAATCCGGCGGCACGCAGATCAGTCCCGGACAGGCCTTTTTGGCCTGCCAGATGGCCATGCCGGTTTGCACGCCCCGCGCTTTGGCAGCTTCGCTCTTGGCCAGCACGATGCCGTGCCGCTCTTCCGCGCTGCCGCATACCGCCATGGGTTTGCCGCGCAGGGCAGGCGTGTACAGGCATTCTACGGAAGCGTAATAGCTGTTCGCATCAGAGTGCAAAAGAACGCGCGGCATGGCAATCACCTCATAAGAACATGTGTTCTGATTATGATTATAGCCATACCGCGCGAAATGTCAAATGGGAAAAAATGGATGCGCACAAAGGCCGCGCGCAGTGCGGGAAACACTGGCATCAGTGATGCGGCGGAGGGCTGGAAGCGCCTTATCCGCCGATGAGCATGTTATCCGTCAACAGGCCGGTGAGCGTGAGCAGGGATACTTCCGGGGTGTTGAACAGGCGGAAGGGGAACTTGACGGCGTCCGTTGCGCCGAGCCCGCCCGTTACATACATGGTGGTGTTGCCCACGGAGATTTGCCCACGCACGCGGGCTTGGTCGGGGAACCAGCCATGGTGCGAGCCCTGCAGGGCGTCGGGTACGTAGAGCGCGCCGTAGCCCGGCAGGCGAACCACGCCGCCGCAATAGTGGCCTGCCAGCACCAGATCGGGCGCGTAAAGGTATTCGTTCGGCGTGTCCGAATGGTCATCCTGCACGATGGAGAGCAGCGAGTCCATGGGTGGCACGTGAGCGAGCGAGATATGCACGTCATCCGCGCTCATCTGGCTGATGGCGGAAAGCAGGCTTTGCGCCTGGCGGTAGCGGTAATCGGTGAAGGGGTATTGGATATAGTCCGCGCCGATGCCGCTCAGATAACCGATGCGCTCGGTCGCCAGCTGGTCTTCATAGAGATCCACGGCTTCCTTTGCGCTGATTCCCAGTTGCGAAAAGGGCGAAATCCACAGCGTTGTGCCGTTGTTGCCAATGGACAGGGAAACAGGTGCGTCCAGATACGTAGCGCCCAGGTCGATGGCCTCCAGCACCCAGTCTTCCAGCACGAGCTGGTCGAGCGTGCCCTCCCCCTCACGCAACTGGGAAAGCAGAGGGCCGGGATCGGAATCACCCGCAATGAAATAGACATTGCTGGTCGTATTGAGCCCGCGCAGAAAGGCGAGGAACGGCTCAGCGTTTCCGCTCGCACCCACCATGTCGCCCGTGATGAGCATGATGTCATAATCCAGGCTGTTCACCGTGCGCAAAAGCGTGGCCTGATCCGTGCCAAATTCTGCGGCATGCAAATCGGAAATGTGCAAAATCCGGTAATCCTCCAGATCGGCGGGCAGGCCGGCGATGGCAATGGTTTCTTCATCCACGCTTATGCTCTGGTTGTTCAGCGCCAGAATCATGAGGAAAATGATGATGAAGCTGGCGATGAGGAGAAAACGGGACGTGAGCGGGATGCGGAAAGCGCGCCGCGTGCCATCCCCCTGCGAGTAAGAAAAGGCGTTGAAGCGCTTCATGCCAGCCATCGTCGCTTTGCCCACGCGCCGGGCCATAACGCGGCCGGCCTTTTTCTGCCCTTCTCTGGCAGGCTGGGACTTTGCGCTCTTTTGCGGGGAAACGCCCGCTTCGTCGCCATACAGGCGGCTCTTTTGTGGGGCGGTTTTGGCCGCCTTTTCCTTTCCGGCGGGCTTTTTGTCCGCGCGCGGCTTGCCGGGCGCGGCTTTGGCGCGGGATTTGCGCGGCGCGAGGATGTCGTCATCGTCTGCCAGGACGCGCTGGTCCCTGGCGGCAGGAGATTTCGGGGCTATATGGGCCTCGCGCGCTCGTTCGGCTGCCAGCCGGGCTTCGCGGCGCGAAGGGGATTTTTTGTTTTCTTCGGGCATGGTCTACGTCCTTTCGGGTATTTCCACAAAAATTCATCCATGATAAATTATAAACGCATATCTCCGGGAAGGCAAGGCGTGGTATAATATTTCATGGTAAGTTTTTCAGGATTTTTTGCGGGGAAATGGAGGATTCGCGCGTGGCAAAGGCAAAAACATCGTTCGTGTGCGGCGAGTGCGGCTATGAAAGCCCGCGTTGGTATGGCAGGTGCCCCCAGTGCGGCAATTGGAACTGCATGAGCGAGGTGGAAGCCGCTCCTGAGCGGGTGGAACCCCGGCGCAACCGGCACGCGGGCGGCAGCGAGGCGCAGGCGTACCCCATTGGAGATATTCCCGAGGAAGCAGCCAGCCGCCTTTCAAGCGGCATTGGCGAGCTGGATCGCGTACTGGGCGGCGGCGTGGTGGAAGGCGCGGTGATGCTGGTGGGCGGCGATCCCGGCATCGGCAAGTCCACGCTGCTCACGCAGGCTTCGGCGAACATGGCGCGCGCGGGCGTTCCGGTGCTGTATGCTTCGGGAGAGGAGTCCGCGCGGCAGATTAAGCTGCGGGCGCGGCGGCTGGGCGCGGAAGCCGCGCAATTTTATGTGCTGGCGGAAAATGACATGGAGGCCGTGCTGCGCGCCGCGCAACAGCTGGGCGCGCGCATGCTGGTCATCGATTCCATCCAGACCATGCTCCTGCCCGGCATCGCCAGCACTCCGGGCAGCGTGACCCAGGTGCGCGAAACCGCCACAGCCCTGATTCGCTATGCCAAGCAGAGCGGTTGCGGCGCATTTCTGGTGGGGCATGTCACCAAGGAGGGCTCGCTGGCCGGTCCGCGCGTGCTGGAGCACATGGTGGACGTGGTGCTGTATTTCGAAGGCGACCGCCAGCACCAGTACCGCATGCTGCGCGCGGTAAAGAACCGCTATGGTTCCAGCAACGAGCTGGGCATGTTTGAAATGACGGGGGACGGTATGCGCGAGGTGACGAACGCTTCGGAAACGCTGCTATCCGAGCGCGCGCAGGATGCGAGCGGTTCCGTGGTGATGTGCGCGATGGAAGGGACGCGCCCCATGCTGACGGACGTGCAGGCGCTCGTTACCACCACGGTGTTTGGCAACCCGCGCCGTATGGCCAGCGGCGTGGATCAGGGGCGCCTGGCCCTTTTGCTGGCTGTGCTGGAAAAGCGGGCGGGCTTTAAGCTTTACGATCAGGATGTATATATCAACATCGCCGGCGGCATGACGCTCACCGAGCCGGCGGCGGATCTGGCGTTGGTGCTGTCCGTAGCCTCATCCCGCTGGAACGTTAGCCCAGGGGCGGATTTCGCCGCCATGGGCGAGGTAGGGCTGGCTGGCGAGGTGCGCGCCATCGCGCATGCGCAGCGCCGCGTGGATGAGTGCGCGCGGCTGGGCTTCCGGCGCATCGCGCTGCCGCATGCCAACCTGCGCCAGATAAAAGCGCCAAAAGGCGCGCAGCTCTTTGGTGTGAGCACTGTGCTGGAAGCAGTGGCGCTGCTTAAAGGGCGGAAAACCGATATAAGGGAAGGGGATTGACGCGATATGAATGAAACCTTGCGCCAGATCGAAGCGCGCAAATCCGTGCGCGCGTTTGAGGACAGGGAGATCCCTGAGGCGGACAAGACGGCGATTTTGCACGCTGCGACCATGGGGCCCACGGCGGGCAACCAGCAACTGTATACGATCTTGGACATCACGGACCCTGCGCTGCGCGCGCGCCTGGCCGAAACGTGCGACCATCAGCCCTTTATCGCCAGCGCCAAAATGGCGCTCATCTTCTGCGCGGATTGCCAGAAATGGTACGACGCGTTTCTCGACGCGGACTGCCAGCCGCGCAAGCCCCGTGCAGGAGATTTGCTGCTCGCCGTGAGCGACGCTGTGATCGCTGCGCAAAACGCCGTGGCCGCTGCTGAAAGCCTGGGCATTGGCTCTTGCTATATCGGCGATGTGATGGAAAACTGCGAAACCCACCGCGCGTTGCTCCACCTGCCGGAATACGTGTTCCCGGCAGCCATGCTGGTGTTCGGCTATCCCACCGAACAGCAAAAGCAGCGCCAAAAGCCCGAGCGCGTGGCGCTCCGGCACATTGTGCACGAAAATGGTTATCGCTCCATGGGCGCGGGCGAGCTGCGCGAAATGTTTGCCGGCAAGGCCGCTGCGCGCCCCTATGAAGAGTGGATGCGTGCCTTTTGCGAGCGCAAATACAATGCGGATTTCTCGCGGGAAATGTCGCGCTCCGTGGAAACGTATCTGGAAAGCTTCCTGGCCAACAGGGAGAGGTAGCGTCAGCCGCCCAGCGCCACGTCAAGCATCATCATCACGAGAAAGCCGGCCATCACGCTGAGAGTGCCCATGTGAGAGTGCTCGCCCAGATGGGCTTCCGGGATCAGCTCTTCGACTACGACATACATCATCGATCCCGCGGCAAACGAAAGCAGCCAGGGCATGACCGGCTGAATGACGCCTGCCACGAGCACCACCAGGATGCCAAACACCGGCTCCACAGCGCCGGAAAGCGCCCCGAAGGCAAATGCGCGGGGCGCTTTCATGCCTCCGCTGCGCAGCGGGAGCGAAATGGCCGCTCCTTCGGGGAAATTCTGGATGCCCATGCCCAGCGCGAGGGCCAGCGCGCCGGCGTAGAAAGCGCCGCTGCCCCCATGCTCCGTGGCCAGCGCGAAGGTGAGGCCCACGGCCATGCCCTCGGGAATGTTGTGCAGCGTGACGGCGGAAAACAGCAGCGTGCTGCGCTGCCAGGATGTGGACAGGCCCTCCGGATGCGATTCACCCAGGTGCAGGTGGGGGATGAGCGCGTCCATCAGCAGCATGAAACCCACGCCCAGCGCGAAGCCGCCTGCCGCAGGCAGCAGAACCGGCTGACCCATGGCTTCCGCTTCCTCTATGGCGGGCACGATCAACGACCAGATGGAGGCCGCGACCATCACCCCGGCCGCGAACCCCAAAAACACGCGCTGCGCGCAAGTGCTGATGGATTTGCGAAAAAAGAATACCGTGCCCGCGCCCATGGCGGTCATCAAAAAGGTGAACCCCGTTCCCACGGCGGCCCAGAGCAGCCCGTTTGCCACGTTGATTTTCCTCCCCTTCGCCCGTGTATTTCTTTTCTTCCCCAATTATCATATCTTCCCGCGCCGCATATGTCAACCGCCGTGCGGAAAAAAAGCGGATTTCGCGCCGGGAAACGGGCTGCGCGCGGGGCTATAGCAAATTGGCTAGGGACAATTCTTCCTGGGCGCGAATGTGGGCGATGCCCTCGCCCAGCAGGGCCATGGCCTTGTAGTAATCGTCCAAAAAGCCGCGCTCCAGGCTGATGCGCGCGTCGGTGATGACTTCCGCCACGGTGTGCAGGTCGTTGTGATCGGCGAGGATTTCCAGGCGGGGGGTCATTTCGCGCCAGTGCCCGGCCAGCTTGGCGAGGTATTCCTCCGCGCCATCGAGATCGCCCTCGCCCGCGCGCTCGAGCGATTGCATGCGCAGGGTTTCCATGCCGTCCACCGTGCGCAGGATGGTGAAGAGCGAGGCCGCGCACAGGCATGCGACAGTGCACAGCACCAGCACGACCCCGGCGATGGTGCGGCGCATTACCAGCGCACCTCAGCAGGGTCAAGGGCGCGCAGCACGAAGCTGCCGCCATTCTTGGGCTGCACGGTCATCATGCCCTGCGTGTCTACACAGGCAAAAAACGTCTCTTTGGGGGTTAAATTTTTTCCGGCGAGCAGCGCGCGTAGCCAGGCTTCATCCCTGCCCGTTTGCGCCAGGTTGGCGCGCTGCACGTTGCCATCCATGATCAGGATCATGGGCAGGCCCTCGTAGCCCGCATCCACACCCATTTCCGCGTTGCTGGGCGCCCGGCAGCTGGAGCGGGGAAAGGCCGTGATGGCGCCATTGGATTCCATCACGGCGGTACCGCACTCGGCGGGGTTCAAAATGCCCGCCGCGCGGATGCCCTCGATGAGATCGGTGACGCCGATGCACAGCTTCGCCAGCTCGCGCTCGTTGATCACGCCCTTGGAAACCAGCACGCACGGCCTGCCGGAAAGGATGGAGCGAACCTTATCAAATTTCACGCATAAAACGCTCATAATCCCCTGCATCACAAAAAGGGCGGCCACGGGCAGCACGCCGTGCAACAGCGGCGTGGAAACCTCGCCCATGGGCGTGGAAATCAAATCGGCGATCACGATGGTCGTCGCCAGTTCAAAAGGTTGCAGGCCGGCCAATTGCCGCTTGCCCATGGCGCGCAGCACCAGCACCATCAGGGCATAGAGAATCGCAGCGCGCAAAAAAACGGTGAGCATTGCCAACCACCTCCGTGGATAGGGTTGCCATGCCACCGTTTGCTTATGCGCAGCCAGGCGGTTTTACATTTCCAGCATGAATTGCATCACCATTTCTTCGCTGTCAGGATAGCCCTCGTGGGCAAAATCGGGATAAATTTTCACGTCCTTGGGCGCGGTGATCCGGTTGTAGGCGGCGAACTGCGTCGAGGGCGGGCAAACGTTGTCCATCAGGCCCGTAAACATCAAAACGCGCGCGCGGATGCGGTGCGCCAGATTTTTGTTGTCGATGTAGCCGAGCTTGGTGAAGATTTCGTCTTCCCGCTCGTGGCGCGGATCGAAATAGCGGAAATAGGTTTTGAGCTCGGTGTAAGCGTTTGCAGCCAGATCCATTTCCCACACGCGGCGGTAGTCGCACAGGAAGGGGCAGGAGGGCGCGGCACGGTTGAGGGTGGGTGTCAGCGCCGCGCAGGCCAGCGTGAGCGCGCCGCCCTGGGAGCCGCCCCTGGCGCCCACGCGTGCCTCGTCCACATCGTCCATGGCCATCACGATGCGCGCGAGCTGCGCGGTATCGAGAAATACGCTGCGGAAAAAGAGTTTTTTGGGGTCGGGATCGGAAAGGCCGCGGATGATGTGGCCGTTTTGCGTCGTGCCCTTGACGGGGATCGGATCCTCGGAAGCGCCGCCCTGGCCGCGCGCATCGAGCGCGGCCACCACAAAGCCCGCGCAGGCGTAGGCGAGCTTGCCCGCAAAGCCGCCGCAATTGCCGGAATAGCCGTGGAATTCCAGCACGGCGGGGCGCTTACCCGCATAATTTGTGGGCTTCACCAGCTTGGCGTGCACGCGCGCACCACCCACACCGGTGAAATATAGATCATAGCATTTCGCGCCGGGCGCCTGGAAATCCGCGGGCACCAGCTCGCAATCCGTGCCCAGCGCCTCCATTTCGGCAATGGCGCTGTCCCAGTATTCGTCGATGTCCCGCGGGCAGGGATTCAGCCCCTGAAACGTGCGCAGTTGCGCGAGGGGCATATCGATCAGTGGCATCCAATCACTCCTTTTGTATGTCTTGGGGATGGTGCTATTTTACACGATAGCCACGAATGTGTCAATTGTCAATTGCAACAGAATTGACAGCATCTGCGGCCGCATGGTACAATGGGGCCGAAGGGAGGGAATCCTATGCGACGCGCCTGGGTACTGGCGCTGGATTGTGCATAGGAGTTATAGCGCTAATCGTGCTGCAGAACCAGAGATGGATTTCCTGTGCCTGGTTGGCCCGTCTGCAAAACGCAAAATCACACTTTACAAAAAAGCAAACCTGTGCTATGATGAATATAAGGGGAGACAATCCCCACGAACAGGAGGCGCGCGTGATGAACGAGCGCGAGCTTATGCCCTGCGCCTGTTACCAAGTTACAGGCGGGGGGTAAGAAAGGCCTCGTCTGCAAGGCATGTGGCTGCATCTGCGAGGGCGGCACGCTGCCGGGCGGCTTCGCTTGCCCGTTGCGCCAGCACGGCGCGGCCGTTTTCGAGCCGGTCACGTAAAAAACGGGAACAATCCCCGTTTGTCTTAGGATCATTGAAAGGAAGGGGTTTTCATGCGCAAGTTCGTTCTGCTGCTGGCCCTGCTGCTGGCGTTTCCTGCCGCCGCGATGGCCGACGATTCCCAGTTCATCGAACATGAGCCGTTCGCGCTCGACGATAGCTGGGTGGAGGGCTCTACCCGCCCCGGCGAGTATCACTACTATCCCTTCATCGTCGAGGAAGTGGGCCTGGTGACCGTGCGCGTGCAGCTGTTCTGCGGCGGCCACGTGGAGTTGCTCGACGCTGACCTCATCGAGTGGGACGAGGGCTACTTCAATGGCACCGCCGGCGCGCCGGAGACGAAGGACTTCGTCTACTATCTGGAGCCGGGCGTCTACTACCTGCGCAACGGCAGCGACAATTCGCAGGGCGGCTTCCGCATCAAGGGCATTTTCAAGCCCTGCCCCAGCACCGAGACCGCTGAGAACGACGATTACCTAGGCGCGCAGGCGTTGCCCTCGGGCGAGACGCTCAGCGGCGTGCTCACCCAGTGGGACGGGCATGATTACTATACCTTTACGCTTGACGCGGAGGCGCAGGTCTATCTCACCGCCAACACCACGCTGGAGAGCCTCATGCCCAACCTCGCGCTTTACGATGGCGATATGGTGAAAATGTCAGAGGAATACGGCTTCAAGGGCTATGCCGAGGAGTTCCTCCTGCCCGCCGGCACGTATTATGTAGATGTGTGGGGCAACAAGGGCCCCTACACGCTCAAGGCCGTCTATGAGGAGGAGATCCCCGCGGCCGCGCCCGCCGTGGAAGCGGCCGGGGAGGATGTGGATGGCCAGAACGAGAGCGGCTCTTTCGACGTTGCCCCGGAGGAGGATTTCACCGATTTCGATAGCTTCACGGATGAGCTTGGCAGCTTGCTGTTTGATCTGCTCAACAGATTCTAACAGCGCCGTTTCGGAAACGGACAGGGCCGGCTCCGCAGCGCTTGCGGGGCGGCCCTGCGCCTGAGGCCGCACCTTGGGGGACGGAGTTTTCCGCGCACAGGCGCGCGGTTTTAACTTGACAGGCATGCTGGCAAAAGGTATAATGCACAGTAGATACGAGCGATGAGGGAAAGAGTAGTCCATTTCCCCGTGCGCACAGGGATGGCGCGCCGCGACTGAGAGCGCCCATGCACGGCTTGGATGAACGACACTCCCGAGCTCCCGCGCAGGCGGCGCGTCCTCGCGTTACAGGGGATGGAGAAAAAAGCAGGGTGGCACCGCGGAGCTGAGGCTTTCGCCCCTTTGGAGGGCGAGGGCTATTTTTTTGCCGGTGCGGCGAGCCATTCCGGGAAAAAACAGAAGGAAAATTCGGGAAGACTGGGAGGAGAAAGGCAATGAATGGATATAAGCGCACGCATTATTGCGGAACGCTGACGAAGGCGGACGCGGGCCAGACGGTGCAGCTTTCCGGCTGGGTGCAGCGCACGCGCGATCTGGGCGGCGTGGTGTTCGTATGGCTGCGCGACCGCGAGGGCATGGTGCAGTTGGTGTTTGACGACACGGTGTGCGACGAGGCCACGCTCAA
>DVJN01000107.1 GCA_018716755.1 Candidatus Alectryocaccomicrobium excrementavium | reverse complement strand
GGATTCCAGCTCGATGTATTCCACTCGCGCGATCTTGTGGCCGGGCAGCAGGACTTCCAGCAATTTGGTGCAAATCTCCGGGTTGCGCATCACATAGGAAAACATCAGGTCGTTGCGGATATCGACCTTGTGCATGCCTGCGCCGCCCCAAGTTCCTTCCGCCATTCCGCGGCCCTCCTTTACGATCGTCTTTCCCGCTTCTATTATAGCACGTTTTCGCGCGCGACACAATCCCGGTTACTGGCCCGCCTTCAAAAGCGCCTGTCTCTTTTGGCTGAGCGCCTCATATTCCTCGTCCAGCGCAGCGCGGTCGAACTTGCCGGTGGAGATCTTGGCCGTGATCTCGGCCATGCGCATTTCCAGGATGGCAAGATCCACGTCCGGCTCGTCTGCGCGGTTTTGCCGCGCCTGCCATTCGCCCAGCGTGCCTTCGAAGGTTTCCAGCGAATGCCCCTGGAAAAAGACCAGCCGCGTGGCAATCTTTTCCACAAACCGCCGGTCGTGGCTGATGACAAGCAGCGTGCCCGCATACTCGCGCAGCACGTTTTCCAGCGCTTCCAGCGTGAAAATATCGATGTGGTTGGTGGGTTCGTCGAGCAAAAGCACGTTTGCGCGGGAGAGCATCAGCCGCGCCAACGCCACTTTCATGCGCTCGCCGCCGCTGAGCACGCTCAGCGGCTTGTTCACATCGCCCGCGCACAGGTTCAGGCGCGCCAGCACGGTGCGCGCCACGTCCACGGGATGCTCGCTCAGGGCCATGGCGTTGTCCAGCGCGGATTTGTCCGCTTCAAGGGAGGTGAGCGCGTCCTGCCCCAGGTAGCCGATGCGTGCCTGCGGATGGATGCGCACGCGCGGGTCCCCGGCGGCGATGCGCGTGACGAGCGTAGTCTTGCCGCAGCCGTTGGGGCCGAGCAGAGCCGTGCGCGAACCGGTGGGCAGGATCATTCGCGCGCTTTCCAGCAAAATGCGCGCGCCAAAGCGAATGGTCATATCCCGAATCTCCAGCGCGTTGCGGGCCCGCACAGGATCGCTCGCGCCCAGACGCATGCGGATAGCGGGATCTTCGCGCGGGCGCTCCTTGGCCTCCAGATGGTTGAGGCGCGATTCCAGCGCCTTGCGCGAGCCTTGCAGCTTTTCAGCCACTTCCGTGGCTTCGCGCCTGTGCAGCCGCGCCTCGCTGTTGCCCATGCGGCTGGGCGCTTTGCGCACCTGCGAAGCCTGCTCCGCCTTGCGCTGGATCGCCTGTTTGAGCCGCGCCTGCTCCGCCCGGTACTGGCCGTATTCAAACTGGGCGAATTCGCGCCGCCGCGCGCGTTCCTGCCAATAGGCGGTATAGCCGCCGGGGAACAGCGTGAGCTTGCTACCCTCCAATTCAGCGATGGAGGTGCAGACCTCGTCCAGCAGCGCGCGGTCGTGCGAAACCAGCACCACTGCGCCGCGAAATGCGCGGATGCGCTGGCGCAGCTGCTTTATGCCTTCCTCATCCAGATCGCTGGTGGGTTCATCGAGCAAAAGCACCGCCGCGCTTTTCGAAAGCGCGCTGGCCAGGCGGCGCCGCGTCTTTTCGCCGCCGCTCAGCCCATCGCGCGCGGCGGCGACGGCGTGAAATTCGCCCGCCTCCCGTGCAGAAAAATCGTCCACTGCATCACCCGTCTGCTCCATGAGCGATACGGGCGCCATGCGCCGCACTGCGCCGGCATCGGGCGCCAGAGCGCCGGAGAGAACGCGTAGGAATGTGGATTTGCCCGCGCCGTTTGAGCCGATTAACCCCACGCGATCGCCGTCGTACAGCGAGAACCGGCTGATGTCCAGAACCGTTTGTGTGCCAAAGCCTACCTGTATATCCATTGCCTCCAATAGCAATTGCGCCATAGAAAAAACCCCCTTTTCGCGCGCGCGAAAAGAGAGCCGTAGCACATCTATCGACCGCCAGCTCCCCTTCAAGCGCGCAAGAAATCCACCGCCCGCGGCGGCGCTTCGCTGCTTGAATGGTTACTGGCGAATCTTCATGCTCTTTTCAATACCAACCTTTCCGCCGGGGGCACATGGCGCCCCGTGGCAGTGTAAAACGCATTTTTCACAATCGCAAATGCGCTTTTATTATACCATGCCCCGCTCGGCCTGTCAACGCCCACAAAAGCCGGAAAACGCGGCAAAATCCGCCGCAGTCCGCTAAGATTTCGCTAATAATCGCATCTTTTCGCTAATGTAACCTCCATATGCTTGTTGTGTGTTCGCCCGATTTGTTATAATCAGGCGGTTTCATAATTTAATATGAAGTGAGAGGGGATCTGTATGCAACCATCGCTGGGCATCATGTATGCGCTGTGCTTTGTGGCGATCGCAATCGCGTTTGCCTACGCTGCCTACCTAATCAAATGGGTGCGGCAGCAGGATCCGGGCAATCCGCAGATTGTGAAAGTCGCCGGCCTGATTCAGAGCGGAGCGAACGCTTTTATGCGCAAGGAATACACCATTCTTGCGGGCTTCGCGGGCGTCGCCGCCGTTCTGATTCTCCTGTTCCTGCCCTCCCCGATCTGGGCGAGCGCCGCTCCTTTGAACAATGTGAAGATGG
>DVJN01000106.1 GCA_018716755.1 Candidatus Alectryocaccomicrobium excrementavium | reverse complement strand
TTCCGCTGCATTTTGTCGGAACGATAATTAGAAAGATAAAAATCAGCTGCACAAGTGCGATTGCAGGATGGATGCTTCCAATGACAAGCAGCGTAATTGCGCCAGCGAAGACAGCTGCCACCGCCTGCGGTATTGTGCATAGCCAGAGATATACGTAGTCAGAAACTTCCTGCATGGCCTTTGCAGCCAGTTCTCCTCCGGAATGAACGGTCAGGTACGTCATGTTTTGACAAAGCAATTTGCTCAGAATGCGTCGATTGAAATCATAAGATCGGATTCGGCATTGGATAGCCATAATGTATGTATAGAGCGAATTCCCCACACCCATGACCAAGGGTATCAATACGAACAACAGTATGTATAGAATGATTCTGCGGATATTTCCGCTGGGAACTATAACATCGATGATGTACGACATTACATAGGATGGAACAATGGCTGCAATCTGTATCAGGAAATAGATACAAAAAGACAGCAGCATCCAAGGAATCATTTTCCTAATTTCCTTCTTGTGGTTCACACCATCACCCCGTTTTTTACCCGCTTGTGAGCACACAATTCCCTTTGCGCGAAAGCACCCTTATATATTTAATATTACCATATTATATTCATATTGTCAACATATAATACATATATTGATAACCAATATTGTGATTGATATTGCTTAGTTTCCGCATTGGAACACAAGTGCGGAAGGTTAACAGGCCAATTTGGCTGGGTGGAAGCGGCCATTTTGCCGCCGCAACCCATAGTTGCGGAATTTCCAGTCCCGCGCGGTGGCGCGCAACCGCCGCGTGTGCTATACTGAGCCCACCAAACCACACGGGAGGATATGAATATGGCATTTGCAGAAAATCTACTCAACGCGCGCAAACGCAAGGGACTATCACAGGAAAAGCTGGCCGAAATGCTCCACGTATCCCGTCAGGCGGTTTCCAAATGGGAAACGGGAGAATCCACGCCAGACATGGACAACCTCCTCCGCCTGCGAGAAGCGTTGGGCATTTCCCTGGATGCGCTTTTGTTGGAGGCGCCAGAAGAACCCGCCACAGAAGCCAAAGAGCCCGCCAGCGCGCCGGTTGCCCCAGCGCAACCAGGCAACGCCCGGCGCGCGAAACGCATATGGGGCGCCGCGCTGCTGGCACTGGGCGCGCTGGGGATAGCCGTCATATGGATCCTCTCCACCATGCTGCCCACCGCTGTCTCCATAGAAGTAGCAGGAGCCGCGCCCAACACATGGGAAGTGTGGGACGAAATCGTCTACGAATTCGGGCCCTTTGTGCAGGCGCGGCGATTGCAGGCGCTGCTGGGCGCGCTGGGCGTGTGCGCGCTGGCAGGATGCGGCCTGCTCATCGCCTCCGCCGGCAAACGCAAATCCCCAAACGGCTGATCACGCGTTTGCCGGAAAATGGCCGCATTTGCCATAGATTTATTGTAAACGTGCTTGACAAGCCCCTGGGCATTCGGTATAATGTGAAGGCTATGCGTGATTCCGCCTTTCCGGGCGGTTCAAGAACAAAGAGGAAGAAAAAGGAGTGTTTCGCCATGTATCGCACGTACCAGCCGAAAAAGCGCCAGAGGAGCAAGGTTCACGGCTTCCGCCAGCGGATGAAGACCAAGAGCGGCAGGAATGTGCTGCGCGCCCGCCGTCTGCGCGGCCGCAAGGTGCTTTCCGCATAAACGATGCCCGCTTGCAGGCATCCCCTCGCGCTCGGGCGGAAGTATTCGCTGGGGAGCAATCGCCAGCATCAGCATGTCTACCGGCGGGGAAAATCTCATCCCGGCAGGCATCTGGTGCTGATTTATCTCAAAGGGCGCGAACTCAAGATTGGCGTGTCCGCCTCGGCGAAGGTGGGCAACGCCGTAACGCGCAACCGCTTGCGCCGCTATATGCGCGAGGATTTTCGCCAGATGAAAAACCAGCTGAAGAGCGGGCGATACATCCTCATCGCCCGCACGAGCGCGGCGGCCGCCGGCCATGAGGCGCTCCGCCGCGATTTGCGCGCCATTGTTGAGCGTGCAAATTTGTTGCGCGCGCAATGAAGCGCGTATTGCTCGCGCTGATCCGCTTCTATCAGCGCCAGATCAGCCCTTGCTTTCCCCCATGCTGCCGTTTCACGCCGACTTGTTCGCAATACGCCATAGAAGCCATCGAGGTACACGGCGCGGCGAAGGGGCTATTTCTCGCATTGAAGCGCATTCTGCGCTGCAATCCGCTTTTCCCGGGCGGATACGATCCCGTTCCGCCGCGCAAAGGAGGAAATGAATGAACTTTATCAGCTCGTTCCTAAAGACCGTCCTCGAATGGATATATATGCTCGTGGGGAACTACGGCTGGTCGGTGATCCTGTTCACCGTGCTGATCCGGGCCGTTCTGCTTCCGCTGGACGTAAAGAGCAAACGGGGCATGCGCGCCATGAGCGCGGTGCAGCCCAAGATGCAGGCGCTGCAGAAGAAATACGCCAATGATAAGGAAAAGCTCAATCAGAAGATGAATGAGCTTTACCGCAAAGAGAAGATCAACCCGATGGCCGGCTGCCTGCCCATGCTGATCCAGCTGCCCATCCTGTTTTGCATGTTCACCGCCATGCGCGTGGTGGCCAACGAGGAGACCGTGCGCATGGTAATCGACTGGGCCTCGCACTTTGCCGAGGGCGGGTATGACGCCCTGGTTGCCGCCGTGCAAAATGGCGCGGACGGCATAAACAGCGTGCTCCTTTCGTGGGATCAGATCGTTGCAAACGGATTGGCCGATAGCTTCCACCCGGAATTTCAGTCTTTCCTGTGGATCAAGAACATTTATCAGGCCGATTCGTTCGCCACGCCGATTATGCCCACCATCAATTCGCTTTTGAGCAATGGCCTGCAGGCTGTGAACGGAACGTACCTCACGCAGGAGCACATTGATATCGCCAGCGCGTTCCTGCAAAGCGATACCTACGCGCAGCTTTTGAGCCACATGGGCATGGGAACGGACAATTTCACGCACATTAACATCCCGTTCCTGATCACCACGTTCACAATTTCCTTCCCCAAGGACTGGGCGACCTTTACCTCCACGGCAAACGGCCTGTTCATCCTGCCGGTGCTCGCGGCGGTGAGCCAGTTCGTTTCCACGCTGCTCATGCCCCAGCAACAGCAACCGCAGCAGGGCCAGCAGCAGGCCGGTATGAATACCTTCATGAAGTGGTTCTTCCCGATTTTCTCCCTGTTCATCTGCGCAAGCTCCACGGCGGCGTTCTCGCTGTACTGGGTGGCGGTCAATCTGATCATGATCGTGCAGCAGCAGGTGATCAACTGGTACTTTGACAAGAAAGATGCTACGAAAAATGTAGGCGAGGAGGCGCTGAAGCCTTGAAATCCATCAACGCCAGCGGAAAAACCGTTGAGGATGCCGTGAAGGCTGGCTTGAAAGAGCTGGGCCTGGAATCCTCGGATGTTACGATCGATGTCCTCGACGTGGGGAGCCCGGGCCTGTTCGGCATGTTTGGCCGGCTGGCAAAGGTGCGGCTCACCGTCAAGGAAGACGACGATATCAAAATTGAAATGCCCGTCTTCACGCTGGGCAACAAGGGCCTGAGCGTGTTGGGCGAAAACCGGGCGGACAAAAAAGCCGATCGCAAGAAAGGCGATGCCAAGCCCGAAGAAAAGCGCCCGGAAAGCGCAAAAGAAAAGCCCGTCAGCAAGCCCGCATGGATTGAGCCTGCGGAAAAGGCGCCCGCAAAGAGCGAGCCCGTTTCCGAGCCTGCCAAGAACGAGCCCGCGCAGGCGGAAAGCGCGCCCGTCCCGCGCGAGCCCAGGGCTGAGCGAGAGCCCCGGGCTGAACGCGAACCCAGGCCAGAACGCGAACCGCGCCGCGCCCCGCGCCCCCCGCGCGAGCCCAGGCCGGAACGCGAACCCAGGCCGGAGCCCGTACCCGTGCAGCCGGATCTGCCGCCGCTGGATGTGGATGCACTGAGCGACTCTGGCAAGCGTGCGTATGAATTCCTGCGGGAAACGACGCAGCGCATGGGCGTAAACGTGGATATCCGCATGGTCGAAAGCGAAGAGCAGCTGCTCATCAAAATGACAGGCGATGTGCTCGGTGTGCTCATTGGCCGCCGCGGCGACACGCTCGACGCGCTGCAATATCTCACCAGCCTGGTGGTCAACCGCGGGCGGGAAGCGTATCTGCGCGTGTCGCTGGACAGCGAAAATTATCGCGCACGCCGGGAAGAAGCGCTGCGCAAGCTCGCCCTGCGCATGGCATCCAAAGCACGGCGCACGGGCCGCAAGGTAGTGCTGGAGCCCATGAATCCCTATGAGCGCCGGATTCTACATTCCGCTTTGCAAAACAACCCCTATGTCGCTACCCATAGCGAAGGCGAAGAACCCTATCGCCGCGTGGTGATTACGCTGAAATAGGCCGCAAAGCGCGGTTTGGGCAAACCTCTATGCGAATGGATCTCCGTTCGCATAGGGGTTTTTTTATTCCGAAATGAATTGCGAAAAAAATTGTTGCACTATGTGAAATAGCCTTCTCCTTTTCTACGCCCGCGGAGCAAATGCGCGAAAGTTGTGCTATATACGTATATCGCGCCTGCGCTTTTTCGCATACTCTTCTTATATTCCTTATTGGGGCTGTAAAATTTGCGATACACCTTGACTTCTACAATAAAATGCTATATGATAAAATTGGTTGTGATAATGTACTTTACTACCGGGCAGAGAAAGGATGAAAACTATGCCTAGAGCGAAAAAGAATGCTTCTGTGGTTGCCGCTCCCGTGCAGCGCCGGCGCCGCACGACGGATCCCGATGCGCGCATCGCGATGGTAGAAAAGCAAATTGAACGGCTGGAAACGCTCAACGCAAGCCGCCGTGAGCTGATCGCAAAGACAGAAGAAAAGCTGAATCAGCGCAAAGAGGCCCTGCGCAAATCGGAGGCCATGCTGGAAGCCGCGCGCGCAAAGCGTGAACGCATCATCGAATATAAAGAACGTTCCGCCATGTCAAAAGCCGAAAAGGCCGCCCTGCGCGCAGAGGAAAAAGCCAAGGTTTCCGCCCTGATGGACGCTTTGAAGAAAAAGGGCATCACGCTTGACGATATTATTCAAGAATTGGACAAAGACGGGGACTAACGGGCAAGGCCGCATTGTAGCGGCGGGTCTGGCTTTCTGCGCAAAGTGGAACGCCCATCGCAGTCATATTGAGCAGCAAGTTTTTTCCGGCTTGCTGCTTTTGTATATCATCTTCGCCTCTTCTCCAGCAGCCATCATGCCCGCAAAAAATCCGCCAGAAGAAGGCCATCTTCCCTCCTGCTGGCGGATTTTGCTGGTGCGCGCGAAATTGCGTTATGGCGCTTCAACAATCGCGCCATTGGCCCGTAGCGCATCCTGCAACAGCGAAATGGGCAGCGAATTGAGCGCTTCGTTCCGGTGCACGGCCAGTGCCGCCCCCAGCCCCGCAGCCTGGCCGGTCATCGCCGCCGTGGGAATCACGCGGGTAATATCCCACATATCGGTGGAAACGGATATGCAGCGGCCGGCAGCGGCCAAATTGCCATTTTTTACGCCCGCAATCGCGCGCCAGGGCATGGCGAAAACCGGCCCGCACTTGCGCCAGTCGCCCGTCAGACCGATGCTGTCGGGAAAATCGCGGAATGCCTCGCTCTCATCCAGCACATACGCGCCGTTGAGCCTGCGCGTCATACGCATGCCATCGTAAGCGGGCAGCAGCAGCGGATACACGTCCTTCTCCATGGCCCGCCGGCGCTCCAGATCCGCCAGAATCATCTTGCGCCCATCGATCGCATGCTGGGTGACGTCCCAGTGCCGGTCGCCCGCATAGCGGCGGGAGGTCTCCGGAATGGGCCCATGGATGGGATCGCTGAGCTGGTGGAGCCGCACGCCCTCGCCGCCGCCCGTAAAATACCAGCCCGTGCGCACGTTGGTCGCGAGCGAAACCGTATCCTCTCCTGCCAGAAAGCACAGGTCCGCGTCGCCGGTCGCGTCGATAAAGGCCTTGGCGCGGATGCCCAGGCGGCCCGATTTGTTTTCCACGATCACGCCCTGCACCTTTCCACCCTCGCAAGCAGCGGCGCATAGGCGCGTGTCATACCACAGCGTAACGCCAGCGGACAGCAAAAGTTCTTCCAGCGCCAGCGTCAGAGAAGCGGCCTCGTAACGCGTCTGATACCGTTTCTGCCGGCGCTCCGCCGCATCTCCCCCATTGTTCCAGCAATCCGGCAGATCGCCCGGCCCATATTTCAGCGATGCGCGCAGGAATTCCTCGCTGATGCCGGCAATCACCTGCCTGCCGTTGCCATCGCACAGCGGCAGGTAAATCACAATCAGCCCCAGCGTGGCCAGCCCGCCCAATGCGTATTCCTTTTCAACCAGGCAAGTTTTGGCTCCTTCGCGCGCGGCGGCCAAAGCCGCGGCCGCGCCCGCCACGCCGCCGCCCAATACGCACACATCGTATTCGGCTTCAATCGGAATGTTTCTCCCCGGTTCGACAAACGCCTGCATTTGTTTTTCCCTCCCGTGTTAAAGCTCTCAATGCTGCCCTATTCCCCGGCAGAACCGGCGCACAGGTATGCAATTCCCTGCTCCATGGCATACCTGTGCGCATACGATCCTGGCTCGACCGTCAACATCAGAGAATCGCAGCGAAGAAACGCGAATTCGCCTATATCCTGCACGCTGGCAGGCAAAAAGATGGATTCCAATTGCTCGCAGCCAAAAAACGCGAGATTGTCAATCGACAAAAGCCCCTGCGGCAAAGCGATGGAGGCGAGCGCGCACCCGTGAAATACGCCTTCGCCAATGGATACCAATCCCGCAGGCAAATCGATGCTCTGCAGCGAAGAACAGCCCAAAAAGAGATACTCTTCCAAAGAAACCAGGCTGGCGGGCAACGTTACCGATTCCAACGAAGTGCAGCCGGCAAACGCCATTTCGCCGGGAATTGCTCCCTCCGGCACCGCGACGGCCGCCAGGGATTCGCATTCATAAAAGGCGAGATCTCCAATGCTCACAAGCCCTTCTGGCAGGGAAACCGACGCCAGGGTAGCGCACCCCGCAAACGCCCCGCTGCCAATCGCCGCGACGCCTTCCGGCACGGCAAACGCCCTACCGGCGCGCGATGCGGGATACGCAACCAGCGTGCGCGCCGCCTTTTCGTAGAGCACGCCTCCATCCGCGAAAAAACATGGGTGCTCCGGCGGCACGGAAAAAGTCTCCAGCGCGGCGCACGCAAAAAAGGGGTTGATCCCGACGTGCCTCAACCCTGCCGGGAGAGATATGGCCTTGAGAGAATTGCATCCTGAAAACGCAAAATCGCCGATTCGGGCAAGTCCCTCGGGCAGGGACACGGCAGACAACGACGCACAGTACGCAAACGCCTCTTCGCCAATGGAAACCAGGCCATCGGGCAGCGAAATGTTCTCCAGCTTTTTGCAGCCCCAAAATGTGAATGGCGCAATCTCCGTCAAACCGTCCGGCAAATCCACCGTTTCCAAGGCGGCGCACTGCCGAAACGCGCCTTCACCAATGGCATCGATCCCCTCCGGAAGCGCGATGGAAACCAGCAAATCGCACTCCTGAAACGCTCCCGCGCCGATTTCCCGCACGGGGTACCCGTCCAGGGTTTCGGGAACGGTCACTTCTGCAGCAAGCCCCGCATAGTAGCGATCAATGCGGATGCCGCTGCCATCTTCCAGCAGGGAATAGGAAAAATGCCTGTCTTCCCGCCGCTTCTTTTCCGTGCGCGCCGCCTCCACCGCGCTCTCATTGGGGAAAAAACGCTCCGGCATTTCCCGCGCCATCGCGCCCTGTACGGCCAGCGCTACGATAATCAGGTACGCGGCGATCCATCGCCCAAGCCGCTTTCGCGCCATGCCCTCTCCCCCTTCGAAAGCCGCTTTCCGTTCCGGCAAACCCTGCGCAAAGCGCGCCAAGCATCACAAACGTTGTCCAAAGCATACCATTTCCCCGGGCGTTTGTCAAGGCAAAATCTCACCCATCATTCCATGCCGGCGCAAAAAAGCGGCCCCAAGGGATTTTCCACCCCCGAGGCCGCCTTTGCCTACGCGGCGCGATCACGCATCTATGCGCGAAAGCATCTGCATGAGCTGGTTCAAATGCCCCCGCTCCTGCCGCTCAATTTCGCGGAATACCGCGCGGGAATTTTCATCCTGCGTAGCGCTTGCCAGCGCCGAATAAAACAGGATGGAGTCCTTTTCGGATTCGATGGCGCCTTCCAGAATGGCCTGCGGGCTATCGAATCCATGCTTCGCCCCCAGCGCCATCAGGCCGCCGGGAAAAACAATTTCCGCGGCAATCGCGCTCAAATACGCGTTGGTGTCCGCGTCGTATTCCGGCGCGTCGGGCCGTTCCCGGGCGACGCGTTCCGCCAGCCGGTTAAATTCCGCCAGGTGACGACCTTCGTCTTCCGCGAGGAACAAAAGCAGATCCACCGCTTCGGGCGAATGGCTCAGCTTCGCGGCGCGCCGGTAGTATTCGCCGCCCCGCCGCTCCATTTCCGCAGCAATGCGCAATCCCTCCACGTCGTTAAACGAATGCACATTCATGGCGTTCAACCCAGGAAATCGTTCAGCTTCTTCACGAGGTCGTTGACATCCACGCCATGCACGGCGCAAGCCTCTTCCAGGCTTTCGCCCTGCGAGTGCGGGCAACCCAGGCAGTGCATGCCGGCGGCCGTGAGGATGCGGGCGGTTTCTCGGTTGATGCGCAAAACTTCGCCAATGGTCATTTCTTTGGTGATCATCCAGATCATCTCCTTTCTTACGCTATCATCTTACACGCATCCGGGAGAAAATGCAAGCAAAATCTTCCAATCCGGCGGGGGAAAACAAAAATTTGTGAATATGCCGCTTTGAGTATATTGAACGCTTTGCGCGCGCATACTCTTTATCATCGGCGGATAATCTTCGAAACGGGGTGTTTCAACATGGAACAGACAATCACCAGAGGCTCCAAGCGCGCTGGCTGGAGCGAACGGGAAGCCAATCTCCTGTGGGAAACAGCGGATGAAGCGCAGCAGCAAGGCCTGCCGCTGAAGGCCGTTTTTGACCGGATCGCCGCCCAAACGGGCCGGCGGCCGAATAGCATCCGGAACTATTACTACGCGCAGGTGCGCCAGCGCGAAGGTGACCATGAGCGCCCGGCCCGCTTTGTGCCCTTCTCAGAGGAAGAGGTGCGCTGGCTGCTGGACAAAGTCCTGCGCGACCGCGCGCAGGGGCACTCGGTGCGCTCCTGTCTGCAACGGCTGGCAGAAGGCGACCACAGCCTGATGCTGCGCTACCAGAACAAATACCGCGCGGTAATCAAGAACCGGCCGGATCTCGTGCGCGAAATGGTGGACGCGCTCAATGCCGAGGGCATTGCCTGCGAACCGCCCGAAGTCAACCACCGCGCGCGTGCTTCCCTGAACGACGCCTGCGAACGCCTGAACGCAAACGTCGCCTGGTCGGGCGACGCGGAACTCGTGCGCGCAATCGATACGCTGGCACAATTTTTCCAGGGCCTGCGTCCCGCCTGTGACGGCGCGCTCTGCCAGGCGGCAAACGAACTGATTGGCGTGATCAAAAACTTCCTTGCGCGGCCTCTTGCCGAGCAGGAAAACGACGTCGCCGCCTTTTGCGATGATTTGCGTGAACGCATCGGCGCCTTGGAAGCCTGTCTGCCGGTGAGCGAATAAGGGGAGGAATTTCACCAATGCAAAAGCAAAAAATGCCTTCAGCCATACCAAATTGCCCGGAGCCTGTTCGGTTCCGGGCAACTCTCATTTGCTCCTTAGGCCTCTTGCATCCATAGTCCATGCAGGTTGCAATATGCGTAAGCCGCCACGGGGGCGTCATCCACGAGTGCGAAGGTTGCTTCGGGCGCTTCGCCCGCGGCCAGATTTTTGCGCTGGCCGCCCTTTTTCGTTTGCAGATAAATCCACTGGATGGAATGCTCCTCCAGCATAGGATGCGCAGCCGCGCCCACCGCGACATGCACTTCATTGCCCTGCACCGTGATCACGGGCACATGCTTTTCGCCACTGGCATCGGCAGTGTTGGGCACGAGCGGCTGCATCTTTTCCCCGCAGCATACGACGGGAACGCCCGCGCTATGGATCATACCAATGATGTTGCCGCAATGGTTGCAACGATAAAAACGAGTTTCCGCCATGGTAAAAATCCTCCCACCTTAATAATTCTGCGCGCGCAGCTCAAAATAGCTTTGCGGATGCTTGCAAACCGGGCATACCTCGGGCGCCTTCGTGCCAACCACGATGTGGCCGCAATTGCGGCATTCCCAAACCTTCACTTCGCTCTTTTCAAAAACGCGCTTGGCCTCTACATTCGCCAGGAGCGCGCGATAGCGCTCTTCGTGTTCCTTTTCAATGGCCGCCACGCCGCGGAACTGCTCGGCCAGATCGTGGAAACCCTCTTCATCGGCTTCGCGGGCCATGCGCGCGTACATGTCCGTCCACTCGGCGTTCTCGCCCTCGGCCGCGTGCAGAAGGTTTTCCGCCGTGTCGCCCAGCTCGCCCAGGTGCTTGAACCACAGCTTGGCGTGCTCCTTCTCATTCTCCGCCGTCTTCAGGAACAGCGCGGCAATCTGCTCAAAGCCCTGTTTCTTGGCCACGGAAGCGAAATAGGTGTACTTGTTGCGCGCCTGCGATTCGCCCGCGAACGCTTCCCACAGGTTCTTTTCCGTGCGCGTGCCCGCATACGGGTTCTTGCGCGGCGCTTCTATGACTTTTTCAAACTTATCCGCCGGAGCCTTGCAGATGGGGCAGGTGAAATCCGCTGCAATCGGCCCTTCATGCACATAGCCGCAAACCTTGCACTTCCATTTTTCCATGTTGGCCAACCTCCTTATTTTTCGTCGTGACACTCGTGCGCGTGCTCATGCTTATGGCAGGCGGACGCGTCGCTGTGCAATTCCCCGCGCAGATAGGCTTCCGCCGCCGTGCGCGCGTCGCCCGAAGCACCCAGGATCGTTTCAATGTTGCGATGGGCAAAAATACCCGCCGCGCTTTCGCCCATGCCCCCGGCGATCACCACGTTTGCGCCGTGGTCGCCCAGGAAATTGGGCAGAAAGCCGGGCCGGTGCCCTGGATTGGGGATGTTCTCCGCCTTCACAATCGCCTGATTCTCCACATCATATAGCCAGAAATTCTCGCAATGCCCAAAATGGCCCGCAACCTCGTTCCCATTCGCGGCAACCGCAATCCTCATCGCAAATCCTTCCTTCCTATTTCGCAGGCAGCGTCCACACCCTGCGCGGCAACAGCCGCAGCGCGCCGCGCCGCCCTCGCACAGGCGGTATTCCCCGCCCAAAATTTTGAGTGGCCGGCCTTCCACAAGCGCGAACGAAATCTTTTTGCGCGCCGAATCGACGATCTGCTGCACCGTGGCGCGCGCGATGTGCATCTGCTCCCCGCATTGCTCCTGCGAGTAGTCTTCCCCATCGATCAGCCGGAGCGCCTCAAATTCATCCACCGTGAGCACGATGGGAGACGCATCCTTTCGCCCGTCCAGCGGAACAAATTCCGATGCGCCGGGCAAGCGGCATACCATCCTGCACTTTCGCGGCCTGGACATAGCGCGGATTCCTCTTTTCTTTCGCGTTTATGGCATATGCCATTTACTCAAGGGTATTATACCACGTTTTGCCCTGCTGTCAACCCGCGCGGTTGACAAAATCCAAAATTTCATATATACTGGCCCCAGCAAAATATTTGGAGGCGCAAGCATGACCCTGGACACATTTTTCCCCATCTGGAACCAGCTTACACCGCAGGAACAGAGCCTTTTGCGCCAAAATGCTGTGGAACGCGACTTGCCCAAGGGGACTGTGCTCAGCGCCGGG
>DVJN01000105.1 GCA_018716755.1 Candidatus Alectryocaccomicrobium excrementavium | reverse complement strand
AACATGGTGAATACAAAATATAGCGTAATGCCAGTGCGGTAGGGCAATTCCCTTTGCGCGAGGGCGTAGCCCACAGTGAATGTGAGCAGGGTGGCCAGCGTTGTGCCGATGACCGTGCGCAAAATGGTGTTGCGGTAACCGGTGGCCAGATACCCCTCTTCCAGCACCATGCGGTAGGCATCCAGGGTGGGATTCTCCGGCCAGATTTTCAGGCCTACCGTATAGATTTCTTTTTGCGGCATCAGCGAGGTCGCGAGCGTTACAAAGAAGGGATACACCATGGACAGGGCCAGCAGGCCCAAAAAGACACAGTTGCATGCGTCAAAGATGCGCGAACCCAGGGAAATTTTGCGCTTCATGCCCCTCGCCTCCTTTACCATATGCCGTTGCCATCGCTCAGCCGCTTGACAAGCGCGTTTACGCTCAATAGCAGGATGAATCCAATCCCGTTTTTGAACAGGCCCACCGCGGTGGAACGGCTGTAGTCAAAATCGATCAGGCCCAGCCGGTAGGTGTAAGTGTCGAGAATATCCGCTACGGAATATACCGTTGGGTTGTACATGTTGAAAACCTGGTCGAAGCCCGCATTCATGATGCCGGATACCGATAGGATCAGCTGCAGGCTGATGATGCCGGAAAGCGATGGCAGCGTGATATACAGGCATTTTTGCCAGCGGTTTGCACCTTCCACGGTGGCGGCCTCGTACATTTGCGGGTCGATGCCGCTGATGACCGCCAGATACAATATGCTTCCCCAGCCGATTCCGGCCCATATGCCGGTAACAATCAGGGTGGGAACAAAAGCGCGGGTGTCTGCCAGGAAATAAATGGGTTGCCCGCCGAAAAATTGAATGAGCTGGTTGATGGCGCCCGAGCCGGGGGAAAGCAGCTGCGTAAAAATGCCGCCCAGCACAACCCAGCTCATAAAATGCGGAAGGTACGAAAGCGATTGCACCAGGCGCATATAGCGCTGCGAACGCACCTCGTTGAACAGGAGGGCCAGCACGATTGGTGCGGGAAAGCCAAAGATCAGGCGCGCGAGACTGATGGTAACGGTGTTGGAAAGCACCTCCAGAAATTTGGGTTGGCGGAACAAAATTTGAAAATGCCGCATTCCCACCCATGCGCTGCCGAAAATGCCATCCACCATGCGGAAATTTTTGAACGCGATGATTACGCCGCCCATGGGCGCATAGCAGAAGATTCCAAACCAGATTATTGCAGGGAATAGCAAAAGATAATAGTATCCATATATTTTCATATTGTATCGAAAACCTTTTTTTGGCTTTCGGCCAACTCGTGCAATGTTCATGCGACGCCCCTCCCGTTCATGTTTGATTTAAAGTATACATGGGAATTTGGCGGCGTTCAATGGCTGATTTTTGGAATTTTAGTACGATGTTACGCGCGGAGATTTTTGTGCGTTTTGCATGAATATAATTTTTCAAAAAACCATAGTATAATTCTAAAAATTATCCACTTGCGTTTGGTATATAAAAATATTATAATAAACAAAAGGAGGGTCGCTATGTTTTCTTTGCTGATTGTTGATGACGAAACCATCGTTCGCAATGCGATCAGCCGGCGCGCCATATGGCGCGAACTGGGCATTGACTATATCAAAACCGCTCCGGGCGTGGCGCAGGCGCGAGAGCTTATCGAAAGCGAGCGGCCAAACCTTGTGATGACGGATTTGATTATGCCGCATGAGGATGGTTTTGCCCTGATGCGCTATGTGCAGGAAAATGCGCCGGAAACGCGCATGGTGGTTTTGAGCGCCTACAATGAATTCGCCTACGCGGCCGAGGCCATGCGGCTGGGCGCGCGCGGCTATGTTCTCAAACCAACGGACGATGAGCAGATCCGCTCTATTTTCGGCGGGCTGGTGGAAGAACTGCGCCGGGAACGGCTGTGGGCAAAAGAAGTATCCGCTTATGGATCGCTCAATCCCGTGCTGGATTACATTGGGCGGAACTATAGCGAGCGCATTTCCCTGGAGACGGCGGCCGAGCTGGCAGGAATGAGCCCGGCGTATTTCAGCGCGACATTCAGCCGCGTGTGCGGCGTAACATTTGTGGATTATGTAAATTCCGTGCGCATAGAAAAGGCCAAGGCACTTTTGCGCACGACCAGCGACCGCATCCAGGAAATTGGCGAGCGCGTGGGCTTTCGCGACAATACGTATTTTTGCCGGGTGTTTCGCAAATTCACCGGCATGTCGCCCGCCAGCTGGCGCAGGCAGGTATGACGCGCAGGGGCTGGCTGCGGGGCGGCGCGGCCTTTTTTGCCGCGGTGCTGCTTCTTTGCCTGGCGCGCACATTTGTGCAGGCGCGGTTTGATGGCTATTTGCGCGCCAGCACGGAGGCAAACTATCAATCGGGGCTGGAACAGCTCGCCTACAAACTGGATAGCGCCATTTCCAATATCCTGCAATTGCTCGAACGCATTGCGGAAAATGCGAACGTGCGCGCGATTGTGCCGGAAGAATTCGATTATCAACAGCAGCAGCGCATCAGCGATGCCACAGCCCTGTTGCGCATTTCTGCTGGGTATGGAGAATACTTCGATTCGATATGCGTATATATGCCAGGGCGCGTTTTAACGAGCCTGAGCATGAATTATCAGAGCCTGCTCCTGCAATCCGGCCCGCCGCTCAGCCGGGAACAGCAGGATGCACTGGCGCAGTTGGGGCAGGCGCGGTTTTTCCATTCCGTCAGCGCTCCGCTGGAAGGCATACGAGGCACGGGCCAAAAGAATGCGATGCTGTTTTGCCGCGCGTTTTCCCTGGATGGAGGCGAAGACGCGCTCGCCCTGGTGGAAATGCGCCCGGACTGGCTTTCACGGTTGTTTGGCGAAGCGCTGGTGCGCGTAACTGCGCCGGATGGCAAGGTGCTGCACGATGGGCTCGTCTCAGCGCCGGAAGCGTGCATGCGCGCGGAATGCGCGGATGGCTGGGTGCTGGAATGGGATGCGCGAGCCACGGATGGCGAGCATTTGGTCCGCGGCACGGTGATAAACGGCGTGTTTGTAGCGAGTTTGTTGCTGGTGCTGGCGCTCACCATTCTGTTTTTGCGTCATAAATCGTCCGTGGCCCCCAGCGCTTATTTTACGCTGGCCATCGCCTTGCCGGTGATGCTGTATGTAACCACGCATTTCGTCCTGCTGCAGGGCGTGGTTTCACAGGCGGTATATTCCTCCTGCCGGATGGCGTATGACAATGTGCTGAACAATTTGGAAATGACGTTTTCCCGCGCAGAAAATACCATTTTGCGGATCATGTTTGATTCTACTGTATATAGCTATAAAAACATAGATGATACGGAGTCGCGCCTGAAAGCGATCCGCACGCACTTGACGGCCGCAAATACCGGCATGTATTTGCGGGTATACGACGGCAAGGGGGAATTCCTGTTCCAAACCCATTCGTATGGAATTCCCGCCGCCCAGGATGCGGCTTTTGATCCAAAGATGATCAACACGCTCCTGCGCGGGCATCCTTCGCTGGAAAGGGCTTTGGGCGGCCAGTATTATCTGGAATATACCATAAAACTGTATGACATCGCTGATATGGACCGCACGGGCTTTTTTCGCGCCGGTATCCCTGAGACAGAGCTTTCCCGCGTGTTTATCGGCGGGGGTGCAAATTTTGTGGCCGACATTTTTGTGATGGGGCCGGATGGCACGATCCTCTCCTGCGTGGATACGCGGCGCATTGGGCAAAAAGCGGAGTTGGGTGCGGAAAGCTTTGTCAGTGGCATCGGAAACACGTCTCTGCGCCTGGTGGCGGTGCCGGACGCGCAGAAAATCCAGAACGACCTGTACGCTTTGAGCATCTCATCGATCATTTATATCCTGATTGTGCTTCTGATTATCCTGCTGTGCATGCACATTCTGCTGGCCAGCCGACTGAGCGCGGAAGCCATCCGCCGCGCAGAACTGGAATCGATCCGCAGAAGGTTGGAAATCCAAACGCTGCAGGCACAGATTTCCCCGCATTTTCTGTGCAATACCATTGAAACCATCCGCTGCCTGATGGACGAACATTGCGGCGATACCGCTTCGTATATGCTCAAACAGCTATCCAATATGTTCAAGTTCGGCATCAGCCGCGTGGACAACGCAATCACCGTAGAGGAGGAGCTCAATTATGCCCGCGCCTATATCCGCCTGATGAACATCCGGTTTGACGGCCGCATCCATGATGAATGGCACGTCGATGGAAATTTGATGGGCGAAACAACACTGAAATTGATTTTGCAACCCGTGATTGAAAATAGCATACACCATACGCTCGGCTCTGTGCAGTATCTCAATCTTTCTATCACGCTCGCCACTGCGGGAGAGACGATGTATTTTGAAATTGTGGACGATGGCGCGGGCATATCGCCGGAAATCCTGGACCGCATTCGCGGGGATATCAAAAGGGGAGAAGTGCGCGACCATGTGGGGCTGGCGAATGTCGCGCGCCGCATCCGGCTGTTTTATGGCGAACCGCATGGTTTGGAAATCCATTCCCAAGTGGGACAGGGTACGACGGTGCGCATCCTGCTGCCCAGAAAGCGGGAATCAAAATAGCATGGTCTTGCACAGCAGTTTGCCAATGGCGCAGGCGCGATTTCGCCACAAACTCGCGCCCATTGTTCACAGTTCGTTCAAGCCGCTTCTTAACTCCGTTATAGTTTCGGGCGCTATAGTAGAGGCATGCCCGAAAGGGAAAAACCATCAGGAGTGATCGAAAATGAAGCACAAAAGCATCCGCACACTGAGCCGCATGGCCGCGCTGATCATGGCGATGACGCTGCTCGCGTCCAGCGCCATGGCTGAATCGCTGGACACCGCTCCGGCCACTGAACCCTACATCGAACTGAGCACGCAATATCCCGCGCTCACGGTAAAGGCAGGCGACAGCCTGACCTTTGATCTGGATCTGGACAATTACAGCGGCGTTTCGCAGAACATCACGCTTTCCGTGGCGGAAATCCCGGAGGGCTGGGAAGGCACCTTCAGCGCGGGCAGCAACCAGGTCAGCGTGGTGCACGTGAAGAACCAGGAAGTCAACAGCGACGTGAGCTTCGCCGTGGACGTGCCGCTGGAAACCGCGGACGGGGAATACACCATCCGCCTGGCGGCGCAGGGCGAGGATTGCTCGGATGAAATGACAATCGTGCTCACCGTGAGCGCGGAGGAAATCGGTGAGAGCAGCTTCACGGCGGAATACCCCTCGCAGGAGGGCGACGCTACCACGGACTTTACCTTCAGCGCCACGCTCATCAATAACACGCTTTCCAGCCAGAATTATTCCTTCACTTCCAATGCGCCCAGCGGCTGGCAGGTGAGTTTCCAGCCCAGCGGCGAAACCACCAGCGTGGCCGCTCTGGATGTGGAAGCGCGCACCACGCAGGCCATGGATATCTCCGTGACGCCGCCGGAAAACGTGGAGGCGGGCACCTATGAAATCCCCGTGACGGCCACTTCTGTGAATGAGAGCATGCCCATCACGCTGTCCGTCACCATTACGGGCTCTTATGGACTCACGCTGAGCACGCCCAGCGGGCGGCTGAGCCTGGACGCATATGCCAACCAGGAGAGCGCCGTGCAGCTGAGCCTGACCAACACCGGCAACAGCGACCTCACCAACGTGAACCTCACCTCCAGCGCGCCCACCGGGTGGACGGTGCGCTTCGCCAATGAAACCATCGACATCATCGAGGCGGGCGCGACCGTGGAAACCACCATGTACATCACCCCCGGCGAAGACGCCATGTCCGGCGACTATGCCACCACCGTTACCGCCCGCAACAGCGACGCGAACGATAGCGTCGATTTCCGCATCACCGTGAAGACTGAAACCATCTGGGGCCTCACCGGCATCGGCGTGATCGTGCTGCTGGCCGTGGTGATCATCATCGTGATGCGCAAATACGGGAGGCGCTGACCATGGCCAACACGATCATCGAAACCCGGGGGCTCACCAAGCGATATGGCGCGCTGACCGCGGTAGATGACCTGAACCTTGAAGTGCGGCAGGGGGAAATCTTCGGCCTGCTGGGACCGAACGGCGCGGGCAAAACCACCACCACGCTGATGTTGCTGGGCCTTACGGAGCCCACCGCGGGCACGGCCACCATCGCAGGCGTGGACTGCACGCGCAACCCCATCCAGGTGAAGCGCATCGTAGGCTACCTGCCGGACAACATGGGTTTCTACCCGGACATGACCGGGCGGCAAAACCTGCGCATGACCGGCGCCATGAACGGCCTCTCCGGCGATTATCTGGAGGTGCGCATCGATGAGCTCACCGCGCGCGTGGGCATGGTGGAGGCCATCGACCGCAAGGCAGGCACCTATTCCAAGGGCATGAAGCAGCGGCTGGGCATCGCCGATATCCTCATCAAGGATCCGGATGTGCTCATCATGGACGAGCCCACCAATGGCATCGACCCGGAAGGCATGCACGAATTGATGGCGTTGATCCGCGAGCTGGCCGAAAAGGATGAAAAGACCATTCTTATTTCCTCGCACCAGCTGCATCAGATCCAGCAGATTTGCGACCGCGTGGGCATCTTTGTACAGGGCAAGCTGGTGGCCTGCGGCGCGATCGGCGAGCTGGGCAAGCAGCTGGAGCAGGAGAGCGGCTTCCGCTACGAAGTGGGGGCCAAACCCGCGGGCAAGGGCCTGATCGAGGCGCTCAAAGCCGTGGAAGGCGTTACCGAAGTGGAAGAAAATGGCGAAACCCTTATGGTGCGGGCCCAAACCGACGTGTGCGACGCACTGGTGAAAGCCCTGCTGGCGGGGAATTTCCACCTGACGTTCCTGCGCCCGTGCGGCAGCGACCTGGACGAAATCTATTCCCGATATTTTGTAAAGGCAGGTGAGCAGAATGAAGGCAGCCGCAGTGGCCGGATCTTCCGCCATCGCAAGGGCGAAGCCCAGGCGTGAGGCGGGCGGCTTTTCCACGCTCTATAAAAAGGAGCTGGCCGATCACTTCCACAGTGCGCGCTTCAAGCTGGTCTTCGCACTGCTGATCCTCACGAGCCTGGCGAGCCTGTATGGCGCGCTGAGCAGCATCTCCGACGCGACGTTTTCCAGCAGTGAATATCTGTTCCTGGCGCTGTACACCGCCAGCGGCAGTTCCATCCCATCCTTCGCCTCGTTCCTGGCCTATCTGGCCCCGCTGGCCGGGCTGGCTATGGGGTTTGACGCCATCAACCGCGAACGCTCGCAGGGCACGCTGAACCGGCTGGTTTCCCAGCCCATACACCGCGACGCGGTGATCAACGCCAAGTTCCTGGCAGGCGTAACCACCGTGTTCATGATGATCTTCTTTGTGGGCATCATGGTGGGCGGCCTGGGGCTGGCGGTGCTGGGCATCCCGCCCGAGGCGGAAGAACTGGCGCGCATCTTCGCTTACCTGCTGTTCACCGTGGTATACACGGCGCTGTGGCTGGGCCTCGCCATCCTGTGCTCCACGCTGTGCAAGCACGCCGCAACCTCTGCGCTGATCGTGATCGCCGTGTGGATTTACCTCACGCTGTTCGCCAGCATGGTGGTCAGCATCATCACCAACATCGTTTACCCGCTGGAGGGCATTGAGGGATACTATAACCTGTATAGCAACTACGCCCTGCAGCTCGATCTGGAGCGCACATCGCCCTATTATCTCTATTGCGAGGCGGCTTCCACGCTCCTCAACCCCAATGTGCGCACCATCGGCATCACCACGCAGGCTTCCGTATCCGGCGCCATCGCCAGCTACCTTACCTTTGATCAGAGCCTGCTGCTCGTTTGGCCGCATCTGACCGTGATGCTTGCGCTCACCATGGCCGCGTTTACGGTTTCCTACATCGCCTTCATGCGGCAGGAAATCCGGGCGTAAAGCAATGTGGGCGGGGGAAGTTTGCCCCCGTCCACGTTGGTTGTTTCTGCGCAAAGCCTTTCGGAAATATCCGCTTGCGGCGCGGCAAGGGGCGGGCAAAGCCGGGAGAATTGACAAACCAAAGGCTTGTCAACGATCAGGTCCGCCCGGCAGCGCCGGGCGGATTACGCTATCCCCTCGCCGCCGGTTACTTTCTTGAAATGGTCCTCCAGAGAATCGCTGCACATCTGTGAAGAGATGAGCGCGATGTCCTCCAGCATCAACGCTTTGTTGATGGCGGCGATGTCCACATCCGTGTCGTAGAGCCGGATGCAGGCATCATCCTCGATTTCGTATTGCTGCAGGCCGAATTGCTGCTCCAACACCAGAATCGCGCGCTTGGGATCCGATACTTGAATCTGAATATATTTTCTGTTTTTGCGCTCCAACTCGGCAAAGCTGCTTTCCTCCAGCAACACGCCGCCGTGGAGAATGCCAATATCGTCCGCCAGCATGGCGATCTCAGAAAGGATGTGGCTGGAGACCAGGATCGTTTTTCCGCGCTCTTTGCTCAGCGACAGGATGAAGTTCCGCATCTCCGCAATCCCGATGGGGTCAAGGCCGTTGGTGGGTTCATCCAGGATCAGCAGTTCGGGATCGTGGAGAATGGCGTTGGCGATGCCGAGTCTCTGTTTCATGCCAAGGGAGTATTTGCTGCACAGCTTTTTGTCGCGGTAGGGCAGGCCGACGACGTCCAGCGCTTCTTTTATGGCGTTGGGCCGCGCCGTGCCTCGGAGCCGGGCAAAGATTTCCAGGTTTTCCGTGCCAGTAAGATTGGGATAAAAGCCGGGAGTTTCAATCATCGCTCCGATGCGGGGATAAACGCGCCTCTCATTGCCCTTGATGTTCTTCCCAAAGACCAGCGCCTCCCCAGAAGTGATGGAGGTGAGCCCCAGGATCATCTTCATAATCGTCGTTTTGCCCGCGCCATTGCGCCCAAGCAGGCCGTAGATGCGCCCCTTTTGCACATGCAGGTTGACTTGATTGACAACCGTCTGTTCGCCGTAGACTTTTGTCATATTCCGCGTTTCAATTCCATACCGTTCCATTTCGCGCACCTCTCTGGTCAATGCACCCAAACCACGTAGTTATACAGGTTGCCCGCAAGGGTATAATTGATGAAAAAGCGAAAGCTGCCTTTTTCGCCGGGGACGGAAAACTCCACGCGCAACTGGTCGGAAAACTCGGGCCGGTAAAATGTGATTTCGGCAGCGTCCAGGGAAGGAGAGGCATTCACCTTGCGCGCCTCGTCTTCCCAGGCGCTTTGGATGGTTTCCGGCGCCGTCTGGCTTCGAATGCTGCGGGGAAGCGCCTCGTGAAAGGTGGAAAAGTCTCCTTCGCACATTTGCCTAAAATACTCCGATGCTTCAGCAATCAGGGCAGTTTGATCGATTTCCGGCGGGATGGTGGTATCCGGTTCCGCCGCAGGATTCCCGTTGAGCAGCGCGGGGATCAGGGCCAACGCGGCCAAAGCGAGAACGCCGGTGATGACAAGGTGGGATGGCTTTTTCATGGGTGTGTCCTCCCGTCAATAGGTTTGCCTTTTCAGGGAAAAGATGGCAGCTGCGCTGCATAGCGCGGCGATGATTCCGATGTTCAGGCAGCAGGCCAGGGGGCTTGCCGTGATCTGCGCGCCCTGCGTCAATGTCGCGGCCATTTCCGCCGCAAATGGCGAGGACTGCGCGTAGATACATAGAGCGCTGGCAAGCGGATGAATCTCCATCGCATAACTTGGAGCAATCACCACAGGAATGAGATAAAGCAGCGTGGCGCTGATCGGGAGCAGATAATCCTTGCTCCGCAGCACGGCCAGGAGCAATATGGGGGCCATGGCCAAGGGGATCAGGAGGCCGCCTTCCAGAAACAGCGCCAGGCCATCGAGCAGCATTTCCGGCGTGAAGTCTGGAAAGCCCTTTGCCCACAGGCCGCCAAGCGTTGCGCCCACATAGGTGAACATGCACTGGCTGATGGAAACCAGCAGTATAATGGCTGCCTTGGAAAAATACAACCCGGCTTTCGAAACGGGAACGATAAGCAGCTCCTTCAGCGTATCGTTTTTGCGCTCATCGAAAAAAACGGCTGCCGACAGAATCCCCAGGGCAACCGGCAGATAGAGGCTGGTGAGGTTCTTGAACGCCAGGGCGTACAAATCGCCCAAACTATCCATAAGGGGGCTTTCTCTCGAGAGGGAAAACGCCCTTTGAATAGCGAAGGCCAAAAGCAACGCCGTGAGCGCCCAAATGCCTTCGAACACTCTTTTGCGCTTGAGTTTCATCCGCTCCGTTTGAATGATCGTTATCATGCTGTTCTCCTCCATCGGGGCATTTTCTCTACCCCGCGAAGATGAGTATATCACGCGAACCTTGCCATAACCTTGCCGGTTTCTTGCCGGTTCCTTGTTTCAAAAAAGAATCCCGCCCTAAGACAGGATTCTGATCGTTGACAAACCTGCGGTTTGCGGGCGAAATTTCCCGATTGCTTGTCTACGCACCGCTTCGCGGGCTTCGACGGCCAGCAATCGGGACGGGAATGTATTTTTCTCCGCAAATGCAAGCATTTGCTCCCGAAAAATACCAGAAATGACGTACACGCCGTCATTTCTGATTTAAGCCTCGTCCTTCCGATACTTTGTCAATG
>DVJN01000104.1 GCA_018716755.1 Candidatus Alectryocaccomicrobium excrementavium | reverse complement strand
TGCCGGAAATACGCCCACACACTCGCAATGGCCGTTTCCACGGTCACGGGATAACCGTTTTCGTTGATTGTGCTGGTAAAGCCCACAAGTTCAATTTTCTTGTCTTTCAGCTTCATTGTATCGCCCCACATAATGGATTGGTTCGCCTGCCGGATTGCACCCGGCAAACCGAAACCATCTTGCTGTTCGCATCATACCATGCGGCCGGAGAACAACACAAGCCCCAATGTTTTAGGGCAATCACCATATTTTTCGCCATCGAATCTTTCGGATTCAAACCGAAAGGTTTGTGGTATCTGTGGGGCGTTTGCGCATTTTGATAAGCCGCACTTCGCCCAGCAGGCCGCAGGGCTGCGCCTGCGCATCCACATTTGCCGCGATGGAGTTGCTCACGCAAACGCGCAGATGGTTTTTGCCGGGGCGCGCCACGCCCTCCAGCGCGAATACAAAGGGCTGGCCGATGCGCACGCCGGCAAGCTGGCCGTTGACATAGACCCGCGCGCTCTGCCCGGCCGCGCCCAGATCCAGGAACACGTCCTTTGCCGAATCCAGCTCGAAGGTGTTTTCATACTCTACGCTTCCGGCAAAGTTTTCATCGAGCAGGCCCCAGGTTCGCCAGTCCGTGAGCGCTACGGGCACGGATTGCTCCTGCATGGCCGCCGGATAGGATACGGGGCGGATCAGTTCCGGCTCTTCGTGCAAAACGGCCGTTACCAGGGTGTGCCACCAGCCGTCCTGCCAGCATTCCAGCCGGTATTCGCGCAGCGGGAATCCCGGGGCCGTCTCGATGCGGATGCGGTCGATGCGTTCCGCCTGGCCCAATTCCCACTCCAGAAATTGGCTTTCGCCCCATTGGATGGGCGTGGCGTTTTGCCAGACCGTGGCGGGATCGCCGTCCGCCACAAACGAGGGGTTTTCGCCGGAAGACGCGCGCACCCGCGCGCCCCTGCCAACCGGCGCGCCCTGGCCGTACAGCGTGATTTCCGCGATTCTGGCGAATTGCGGGGCGGCAACCGGGCCTTTTCTGAGCACCAGCCGCAGCCGGCTGGTCTGAACCGCTGGGAACGCATGCTCCAGCACGCATTCGCGGTTGCCCTGGTTCAGCGAAGCCCGCCATCCGTCCCGCAGCGTGGCAAGCGTTTGCATGCCTGTGTTTTCGGGGAAGGGCGTGGCATCAAAGGGGTCGATCACCAGGAACAGCCCCTGATATGGGCACAGCGTCAGCTCCACTTCCGTGCCGCCGTCCGGATGGCGCGCAGCGCGGATGGCGCGCATGCTGCCATCCTGGGGATCCCAAAGCGCCGCGCCGCCTTGCACGCCGGCAACGCGCAGGCGGCAGGTATGGTGCTCGCCCTCGTCGTTCGCCAGCCAGGCCACAAAGCGCCCGCCAATATCCCGGCATTGGCAGAGCATATCAAACGCGCCTTCCAGAAAGGATACGCGCGGCGCGAGCACGCCCGCGCGGATCCACGCGTCCAGTTCGCCGGGGCCGCGAAAGCCCGGCGCCGCCCGCAGCTGATCCATCCAATCCCGCATGCGCGCGTCCATGCGGCCCCGCTGTATGGAGCCGCCAGGCAGCTCGCCCAGGGCGTAGACATGCCCGCCCGAGCGCGCGAATTCCACCAAAAGCCGCGCGGCTTCCTCGTCCATTACCGTCATGGGCGGCAAAATGACGGCCTCGAAGCTGTGGCGTCCGCGCACGAGCCTGCCGCCTTCCACGCGCATCTGCCGCAGGTAATATTTGTCCGCCGTCAAGTGATCGATGCGCGCGCGCGTCAGTTTGCGGATGCTTTGCTGATATATGCGGTTGATTTCCGAGGCCTTGCCGCCGTGCGAAGCCGTATTGGCGGGGATGCCGCCATCCGTATCCAGCGTGGGACAGGCAGGATCCATGGCCGCGCCGTCCGACAGCGCCCAAATGCTGTCCATGGGGTTGATGAGGAGCACGCGGGCCAGGGATACGCCGTTGGCATTGGCAAATGAGCCGCGCCGCACCATGTCCGCCCAAACCTTCATGTTCTGCCAGCTGGGATCGATGGTGAAAATATCGGGCGTAACCACTTCCTGCGCCCTGCGGCGCGTCATTTTCACGCCGTGCGCAATCACGTGGCTGATGCCCCAGGCGATCAGGCAATTGCTCTGCCGCCGCAATTCCTCCAGCGTATATGCCTTTAGCGGCAAAAGCGCCATAAATTCCGCCATGCAGCGCTTTCCATCGAATTCCGCCGCCGACGCCGCGTCTTTAAACGCAGCGGGGTTGTACGCGGCGTATGCAAGGCTATCCGCGCCGGGGATGGGGATGGCCCGGTTCAGCTTAAAGTAGTCGCCCACCATGTTGGCCTGAAATGGCAGGCTTTCCTCCCACGTGTGCATGGTATAATACATGCCATGCTCCTGCGCGCAGCGAATGGGCGCGCGGAAATTTTCCACAAACAGATCCGATGCGGCGTCGTACCAGTCGAAGCGCGCTTTCGCCTCCTGCCCATTCACGTCCATATCCAACAGCAGCGGCAGCATCCGGCGGATGTCTTCCCCGGTTTTCCGGCGAAAATGGCGCGCCAAATCGCCGCTCCAGGCGAGCTTATAGCCGAATCCGCCCTCTGTGTCGCAAAATACGCCGTTCATGGCCCGGTTTCCGCCCATAAAGGCGGCAAAGCGCGTTATATAGGGCCGGTAAGCGGTTTCCACAAATTTTTCGCCCAGCCGGGCGTCCAGGCAGTTTACGCGGCAGCCATCGTATCCCCTGTGCTCCACTGGCCAGAAGGCATACAGCCGGTAAGGGCCGTCCGCCGGGGCGGTCCACCGCTGCCGCTCGCCCTGCGAAACGATGGATAGCGTAGCGGCGTCGATATATCCAATCTGGCGCTGGTGGGTGTTCCAGTCATCGATGATAACGGCGTCTTCCATTTGATCTTCGGGCGCGAGCAAAATGGCGTCCACGCACATGGCGCCCTGCGCCTCATTGCGCAAAACGATTTCGTTCGCCGTGCCCGCCGCCAGAGCAACTTCGCCCAGTTTAAACCACGCAAGGCCGTTATCCCGCTGGTCCACGGCGAATTCCGTCCGGCCGTTCACAGAATAGACCACGCGGCTGGAATTGTCCCCGCAATCGCACCAGCGCGCATACAGGCAATACACCGCGTCCCGCGGCAGGTTCGGGTGAAAAACCGCCTGTGCGCCCATGCCCTTGGCGTATCGCGCGGCAAGGTTGTAAGGCGCGGTTTCCACTTCAAAAGCGCGCGAAGAATCCCATGAATCATGCACTTCTTTCCAGCCGCCGCCGCAAAATTCCACATAGCTCGCGGCCTCCACGCGCACAAGGCGCGCGCATGTGGCAAAAAGATGCTCTTTCAGCGGCACGCTTTCGCCCGGCGCTACATCGCAAATGCGAAACCATAGGGTTTGCGCCGCCATATCCGGGTTTTCCGCCAGAATTCGTCCCCCGGCCTGCAGGGAGGGCCAGCCAAATTCATCCGCAAAAGAAAAGTGGCTTCCATCCGCACCGGCCTGCCGGATAACGCGTTCCAGGGCCGAAAACCATGCGTCGGATAGCCATTCTTCCTGGGTAATGGGGTAAACTTCCTGCGTTTCCCTGGCCATGGTGCTGGCGTAGTTTTCCCGCGCGTGCGCGTAGCCGGGGTTGATCCCCTTTTCCCACATTTCGCGCGCCATATCTTCCGGCTTGATTCCCAGCGTTTGGGGGCTTTGATCCCAAAACCAGAATGCGTATGGCGCATAAGCCATATCCGGCTGCCGGAATTTTGCCTGAAAATCCGCGAAAGAAAGATTTTCCTGGTTCCCTGGTTGCAAATTCCATCCCACCTCTCCGGTAACAGTGCTATTGAGTATACCATGCGAAATCTCCGCCGGCAAGAGACAAAGTTTTGGTTTGTGTGCCAAATCTCTGGATGAAAAGCGCTGGGAACTGGCCGCGTGGCGGCAGGGCGCAAAAATGCCCGCCCTCGCGGCCGCGGGGCGGGCATTCAGGCCGGGGATTACTGCAATTCGTATGTTACGGAAACCGAAGCGCTCACTTCGATCAATGCGGCCTGCACAAAGGTGCCGGCATCCTTGCTCGCCGTGGCCTCCATGCGGGTGGCATTGGAGAGGCTGTCGTAGGAATACGCGCCGCCCTGCTCAATGCTCACTACGCCGCGCACCGAGGCGCCCTCCGTTTGCGCCAGCAGTTCCGCCTTATCGTGCGCGTCGAGCATGGCCTGAACATAGGCCTCATCCATGATGGTTTCCGTGTTTTCCACGGAGAATTCAATGCCGTTTAAGGTATTCGCGCCCGCCGTGAAGGCGGTGTCGATGATGGCGCCCGTGCTTTCCATATCGTGGGTAACGATGGAGAGCGTGGAACTGGCCGTGTAGCCGGAAACGCGCTCGGTGCCGTCATCGGCGTAGCTGTAATTGGTGTAGATATTCAAGCGGTCGGTATTGATGGATTTTTCCTCGATGCCGCTTTCCAGCAGCGCCTGGCGAATGGCCTCGATCTTGGCGTTCATGGCGCTCTGCGCTTCCAGCACGTTTTGCGCCGATTCCGTCACGCCCAGGCGCACCGTGGCCGTGTCCGCGGGCGCCAGGATGGTAGCGCTGCCGGTAACGGAAACCGTCGCGCCCTGGGCCGCGCCATAGCGCGTGAGGGCAGAGGGATCGCTTTCCGCCTCTGCGGCAGCCGGTCCGGCGGGTTCCGTTTGCGCCGCCGGGGGAGCGGACGGTTCCTCTTCCGCCAGGGCCGCGCCCGCAAAGCTCACCGCCAGGGCGAGGGTTAAGATCATGCACAAGAGTTTTTTCATGTCGTTTCACCGCCTCTATGGTTTTTTCTCGATTTGCGCACGAGCGCAATGGCGATCGCTATGATGGCAACGCCCAGGATGGCCGGGGCGAGATAGGCCAGCGACACCAGCATATCCTGCAAAAAATCCAGCGCCTGGGAAAACGCCGTTTCCATGCGCGCGCCCAGAGCCGCGTCTGTGCCGCTGGCAGAACCGGCGGGCACGGCCTGCGTGCTCAGCGAAAGGTTGACCGTGGCGTATTCGCACGCGGTATCCCATTCGCGAATGGCTGCCTCCAGCGTGTCAATCTGCTCCTGCGCGCTCTGCGCGTTTCCGGCGAGCGTTTCAATCTCCTCCGCGCTTGCCGCCTGCTCGATCAGCTGGTTGTATTGATCGCGCTGCGCGGTCAGCGTTGTGAGCCGGGCGTTGACCTCGGAATACCTTTGCGTAAGGTCTTCTTCCGTTTTCACCAGGTTCACCGGCTTGCCAACGGCGCTCAGGCCGCCGAGGAACGCGTCCAGTTCCTCCATGGGCACGCGGATGGTGCGTTGCGCGCTGGGAACGCCGTCGATTTCGCTGTCCGTTTCGGTTTCGTAATAACCATCCACTTCGCTCACCAGATCATCCAGGTTGGCAAGATCGGTATCAAAGTTTTCGCAGAGGATCTGGCCCGTCACCAGCTTTGTGCGCAGGGAAGATTGCGCCTCATCTGCGCGCTGAGCGCCGCCGGATTCTCCGCTTGCGGTGCGCGCGCTGCCCAGCAGCATGCCCCCCGCGCCGTTATCGCCATCGGCTTCAAGATAGGCCGCCGCCTCTTCATCCTCATCCTGCTGCGCGGCCAGCGTGCCCGTGACGGAATACGCCGTGGGCGCAATGCCGTCCTCCTGGCCCACAACCCGGTCCAGCATGCCCGCGTTGCCCAGCAGCGCCGTGGCGCCAACCCAGATGGCCAGCGCGGCGGCCGCCGCCGCAAACGTGCGCCATCCGCGCCACACGCGCGCGCGCCGCCGGCGTTCGGCTTCGACCTTTACGGCGCGCCGCCAGGCCGCGGATACCTCCGCAGGCACGGGGGCCTCGTCGTCCAATCCGGCCAGCGCCGCTTTGATCTCCATCGCCTGCTTGAGCAGGCCAGCGCACTGCGTGCATTCGCCGGCATGCGCGTCCATGCGCGCATGAAGGGCTTCATCCAGCAGGCCATCCATGTAATCGTCAATTCTTTCGCGAAATTCCCCGCAATTCATGTGCGCACCTCCCTTATTTTCCATTTGCACTGCCATCCTCCGATCCTACCACATTTTAGACGCTGCTTTGCTCGAAAAGTTCCGTGTGTTCCGAAAGGATTTCGCGCAATTTTTCGCGCCCTCTGCTGATGCGCGATTTTATGGTGCCCACATTCACGGACAAAATGTCCGCGATCTCGTCATAGGAATAGCCATGGATATCCCGCAGCACGATGGCGGCGCGCATATCTTCCGGCAGGGCATGGATCGCCCCTTCCAGCGCGCGCCTGCGGTCCTGCTGCATCGCATGCCCTTCCGGGGATTCCCCGCCCGATGGGGCCCAGCCCGCGTCCAAAAGCGCGTCCAGCGAGGTGGCCTGCCGCACCTTGCGCCGCCGCAATTCATCCAGGCAG
>DVJN01000103.1 GCA_018716755.1 Candidatus Alectryocaccomicrobium excrementavium | reverse complement strand
GGAGGGATTGAGGTTGAACGCTTATGCTGGCGCCTTGCAAGGCGGGAAAAAAACCCTTGGCGGCCGGATCTGGCACTCCCTCAAGAAGTATTGGCCATACTATTTGATGCTGGTGCCGGGCATTGTTTGGTACATCCTTTTTTGCTATGCGCCCATGTATGGCGTGACGCTGGCCTTTAAAGATTTTAAAATGCGGCTTGGCATTATGGGCAGTCCTTGGTCGGAACCGCTGTTTGCCAATTTTATGGAGTTTTTCCAATCGCCCTATTCTGCGCGCCTGCTGAAAAATACGCTCATCATGAGCCTTATGAAAATTATATTGGCAAAGCTGGCGGCGGTAGGGCTGGCGCTGGTGCTGAACGAGTGCAAAAAGAGCTGGTACCGGCGCATTGTGCAAACGGTGAGCTACATGCCGCATTTTCTCAGCTGGGTGGTTGTGTATGGCATTGTTTACCTGTTTTGCTCGGAAAGCCAGGGCTATATCAACAGGGCGATTCGCAGCATGGGCGGGAGCACGGTGCCCTTTCTCACATCCAACGACTATTTCCGCCCGCTGATTTATATTTCCCACATTTGGAAAGGCACGGGCTATTCCGCCATTATTTACCTGGCGGCCATGACTTCCATCGATGTAACGCTGTATGAGGCCGCGCAGGTGGATGGCGCGGGGCGCCTGCGGCGCATCTGGCACATTACGCTGCCGGGCATCCGCTCCACCTTTATCATGCTCACCATCATTTCCGCCGGATCGATTTTGAGCGCCGGGTTCGACCAGGTCTATGTGTTCTATAACGAGTTGGTATACGAAACGGGCGATATCATCGATACCTATGTATACCGCGCAGGGCTGGAAGAGATGCGCTTTGGCCTTTCGACGGCGGTGGGCCTGTTCAAAAATGGCATTGGGTTTTTCCTGGTCTGGGGCACAAACCGCCTTGCGCGGCGCTGGGAGGAAGGAATATGGTAACGCAAAAAACGTCCATGCCTGCGCGCAAGCGCGGCGGCATATCTGCCACGATAGGCGAAAAAGTGTTCGATATATTCGTTTACGTTTTTCTGGCGGTGTGCTTTTTCATCTGGCTGTTTCCGCTGTTGTACGTGGTGCTCGCCTCTGTCACGCCCTATAAAGATGTGGTGAGCGCCAGCCTGGTGATCATTCCCAGCGAAATCACGCTGGACGGTTACCGATTCATCTTTGTGAATTCCAACATGATGCAGGCCTTCAGCAACACTGCGTTTATCACCGTAATGGGCACGCTGATTTCCATGGTGCTTTCCGTGCTGATGGCTTTTCCGCTGAGCAAGAAGGATCTGCCCGGGCGCGCCGCGCTGCTAAAATTATTGGTATTCACCATGTATTTTTCCGGCGGCCTAATCCCCACCTATATGGTGGTGCGCAATCTGGGCATGACCAACAGCATCTGGTCGATGATCATTCCCGGCGCGATCAGCACCTATAACCTGCTGCTGATCAAGAGCTATTTTGAATCCATGCCGCCGGGCCTGCTGGATGCGGCGATGATCGACGGCTGCAGCCCGCTGCGCACGCTGGTGCAGATCGTGCTGCCGCTTTCGATGGCGGTGTTGATGTCGGTAATGCTGTTTTACATGGTGGGCTATTGGAACACCTATTATACCTATATCATCTATTGCTATGATATGAAGATCCGCCCGCTGCAGGTGGTGCTGCGCGACATTATCGAAAAGGCGACCGGCGAAACCGAGGCAGAAGGCTATATTCCAACGATCACGGTGCAGATGAGCGCCATTGTGTTCTCCTGCATTCCCATCATCTGCGTGTATCCGTTTTTGCAAAAGTATTTCACCAAGGGCGTTATGCTCGGGGCGATCAAGGGCTAGCCGCCGGTTGTGCGCACGATTCTTTGCGCGCGGGCGCGCGCATGAATATAAAAGCAACGATTTAGAGGAGGAAAACCACATGTTCAAGAAGACAGCCGTTTTGGCTCTGGCGCTGGCGCTGCTGTGCACCACCGTATCGTTCTCCTTTGCCGCGCAGGCAGAAGGGGAGGTTGTCACCGTTGAAGTGCTGCGGAACGTTTGGGAAACCGGCGTAGACGAAGATCTGATCGAGGATAACTTCCTGGAGCAGTACATCCGCGAAAACTATGGCATCGACATTCAGTACACCAAGGTGGACGAGCTGGAAACCACGCTGAATATGCGCCTGCTCTCCGGCGACGTGCCCGATATCATGTTTTTGCCCAACCGCAATTACCTGATTGAATATGCCAATGAGGGCTATCTGCTGAATCTGGACGAATATGCAGATTTGCTCACGGACGCGCTGGCCTTCACCGCCGGGAACGCCGTAGCAGGCAAGGTGGACGGCGTGACGTATGCCATCGCCGGCCGTCCCTATGGCTTCCGCCAGGCATACTGGTACAATGTGAACGCCTTTGAGGCGGCGGGCATCACCGAGCTGCCCACCACGCTGGACGGCTATTTCGATGCGGTGCGCACCGTTATTGCCGCCGATATCGACGGCAATGCAGTGAACGACACGCTGGGCCTCACCGGCAGCGGCTGGAGCACGCTGTGCCAGATCTTTGGCGCCCATGGCTGCACGGTGCCCAATGTGCTCTCTTTGGATGCGGATGGCAACGTGGTGGATACGATGCTGACCCAGAATTTCTACGATGCGCTGCTCTATGCCCACAACCTGTGGGACGAGGGCATTATCGACAAGGAAATCTTCGCCATCAACGACACCCAGGTCAACGATAAGGGCATGATCGCGCAGTCCACCACGCTTTACACCCAGTGGCCGGGCATCAAAAAGGTCGCCGCCTGGGATGGCTATCTGGCCGTGGATCCGAACGCCGCGTGGGAAATCGTCGGCCCGCTGACCGGCCCCGATGGCGAAACCAACTATGTCGGCAGCCACAACGACACGGGCTTCACCTCGCTGGTGGCCGTGAACGCCGAGCTGGCCGATGACCCGGCCGTGCTCGAAGCCGCCCTGACGCTGATCAATTTCTTCGCCACGGACGAAGGCCTTAGCCTTACCACCTATGGCCTGGAAGGCCAGCATTGGGATTACGATGCAGATGGCAATCCCGTGGTTCGCCCGGAGTGCTATAACGACATCGTGTTCTCCTGGGTATATCAGATGTGCGGCCGCGAAGAGCTGAGCTATTGCCGCGTCAAATTTGGCGAATATGCCTGGGAATACGTCGTGCAGTCGGATGCGCAGCCGCGCCTGAGCGACGTGACCGCCCTGATCGACGATCCCGAATGGTACAATGGCACGGATGCCGAAACCTATATCAACGAAGAGTGCGCCAAGTTCCTCACCGGCGAGCGCGAGCTCAACGAAACCGAATGGCAGGCCTTCCTGGATACGCTCAACACCACGTACCGCTATTCGGAATTTGTGGAAGAAGCCAACGCCGCATGGCAGGCCATGGCGGGTTAAGCAAGCAATCTGAATAAAAATGGATAGGAATTCCGCCATCGGTTGTGCTGGTGGCGGAATTCCTGCGAAAGGGGATGTTACCATGGAACGAGGGTTGCGCACCATCCACCACCACGCGGATTTTGCCGTTGTAGGCGGCGGCCTGTCGGGCATGTGCGCGGCGATCGAAGCCGCCCGGCATGGCGCAAAGGTTGCCCTTGTGCAGGAACGGCCCATGCTCGGCGGAAACGCATCCAGCGAAATCCGCATGTGGGTGTGCGGCGCAAGGCAGCGGAACATGCTGGAAACCGGTATCCTGGAAGAAATCATGATGGAAAACTGCTATCGCAATCCGGACAAGAACTATTCCATCTGGGATGGGATCCTGTATGAAATCGTGCGCTGCGAGCCCAATATCGATCTGATCCTGAACTGCTCGGTGCACGCCTGCGAGATGGATGGCGGCAAGATCGCCTCCGTTTCCGGCTGGCAGATGACCACGCAGGAAAACCATGTGATACGCGCCCGCTACTTTGCCGATTGCTCGGGCGATAGCATACTCGCGCCGCTGTGCGGCGCGGAATACCGCGTTGGCCGCGAGGCGCGGGCCGAATTTGGCGAATCCATCGCGCCGGTCGAGGGCGACAGCTGCACCATGGGCATGTCCTGCATGATTCAGGCGCGCGAGGAGGACCGCCCCAGCGCGTTTGTTCCCCCAAAGTGGGCGTATAAGTTCCACAAAGAGGATTTGCCCCATCGCATTCCGCAAATGGAGAACCCCAGCGAGAACTTTTGGTATATGGAGCTTGGCGGGGAATACGATTCCATCCACGATACCGAAAAGCTGCGCGACGAGCTGCTCAAGATCGCCTATGGCATTTGGGATTTCGTAAAGAACGATCCGGAAAACAGGGAGAAATACGCCAATTGGCGGCTGGACTGGATGGGAATCCTGCCCGGCAAGCGCGAGAGCAGGCGCTATGTTGGCGATCATTTGCTCAATCAGAATGAGGTGCGCGCTGGGGGCCGGTTTGAGGATATCGTCGCCTATGGCGGCTGGCCGATGGACGACCACCATCCCGGCGGGTTCCGCTCTCCCGAGGAGCCCACCATATTCCATCCGGCCCCCTCGCCCTATGGCATCCCCTACCGCTGCCTGTATTCCAAGAATGTGGAAAACCTGTTTTTTGCCGGGCGCAACATATCGGTCACGCATTGCGCCGTCAGCTCCACGCGCGTGATGGGCACCTGCGCGCTGCTGGGGCAAGCCGTGGGCGCGGCGGCGGCCATCGCCGTGCGGGACGGGCTCTCGCCGCGCGGCGTGTATGAGCAAAAGCTGGCCGAGCTCAAGCAAACGCTGATGGACGACGATTGCTATCTGCCGTTCAACGTGCGCGCCATCCCGCAGCTGACAGCGGATGCGCAGCTCAAGTGCGCCGCGGAAAATGCCGGAAACCTGCGCAATGGCAGCGACAGGCCCATCGGCGAGAACGACAACGGCTGTATGCTTGCGCTGGGCGAGGCCGTGGAGCTCGATTTCGGCTGCGAAACGCCCATTTCCCAGGTGCGCATTGTGTGGGATAGCGACCTGAACCGCGATACCATGCCGGAAATTGGCGGCCAGCCCTGGGCCAAGAACATGCTGCACAACCGCACGTGGCATTCGCCGGATTTTTATGTGCCCAAAACCATGACCAGGGCCTACCGCGTGGAAGGCGTAAAGGCCGATGGCGCGGTGGATGTGCTGCGCGAGGAGAGCAACAATTATCAGCGCCTGAACAAAATCGCCGTGCAGGGCGCATATCAGGCCGTGCGCCTGATTCCCCTGGCAACGTGGGGCAACGAGCAATCGCACATCTTTGCGTTCGACGTGCGGTGATTTGTGGGCGGCAGGTAGGAATCCAGCGAAAAGCGCGAGAGGGACGGAGCTTCGCCGCATGAGCAAAGGAGCATTGCAAGCGGTAGCGCAGCAAGGCGACTATTGCGAATTGTGGAACAAAGCCCTCTCGCATTAAAATCGTCTCCGGCGACCTGTGCGGCGAAAACGGCGCGATTTTTGCAAAGCGCCCGTCATGCACCGCGCCTGCGGTCCTGCTGCATCGCATGCCCTTCCGGGGATTCCCCGCCCGATGGGGCCCAGCCCGCGTCCAAAAGCGCGTCCAGCGAGGTGGCCTGCCGCACCTTGCGCCGCCGCAATTCATCCAGGCAG
>DVJN01000016.1 GCA_018716755.1 Candidatus Alectryocaccomicrobium excrementavium | reverse complement strand
ATATGCCGCTTTGGGCAAAAGCACTGGGCGGCCCGATACGCGGGTGTATTTGTCCAGCGCGTCCTTCATGCTCGCGCCCAGGAACACATACGCGTCCAGCATGCCCTGCGCGCTCTCCACGCGCAGGGCGTCCGGATCGGTTTTGCCCAAGTCGTAGTGGTGCCGATACGTCACATTGAGCAAAATGCTCCAGCCCTTCGCGCTCATCACATAGGGCACAGGCCCATAAGAGGTTACGTTGGCCTGCCACAGATCCGCCTCGCGGCCGCGCTTCATCAGCGCGTCGCGCGTTTCATCGCCCAGGCCGAACAGGCGCTCGTCCTCGTCCAGGGGAATGCGCAGGCAAAAGCCCCCGTACCGGTAGCGCTCCTGGAACGTCGCGCTGGCGTCCAGCACCAGGGAATAGCCGCGCGAATGAAACACGGCGCGCCCGTCTTCCACCTCCACCCGCGATTCTCCCGCGCGCAAGCCGTTTTCCAGCCGGGTCGCTTCCACCGCGCCCAAATCCGTTTGCACAATGCCATAGCGCGTTAGCATGGATTCACGCTGGCGCGCATCGCGGCGCAGAATCACCCGGTAAATTCCCTCCGCCAGCGCGCAAACCGTCCATTCTCCGCCCGCCAATTGGGTTTTCCATGTTTCCATTGCAATCTCCTTTCCGCATCGCCAAAGCGCCGCCAGGGAGTTTGTATGCAAATTTCGCGCCTGGCCGCGCGTTTCCCTGCCAAAAAATACCGGCTGGCGAAAAATTTCCGCCAGCCTCAGCTTGTCAAAAAAGTCTTTTTGACAAGCTGGTGGCCGGGGGAGCAAGCTCTCCACAATTCGCAATGGTCGTCCTGCATCTTCGCACCGTGCCGTCTTCGGCGGCCCGGTGTTTCGCCTCTGCGGACTTCGCTTCGCTCTGTGTCCTCGAGGCTTCAGCCGCTTCGCGGCCTCCGATGAGAGCAGTACTCCCTTGCTTATTGGGCTTACTACGGCCTGTTTCGCGCACTGCGCGCGGCCTTCGTGCGCCCCTACGCTGCCGCGCGCACCGGGAGAATGAGATAGAGGAACGCGTCGCCGCCATAGGGCACGATGGTCATGGGGGACACGGGGGATGTCATCTGCAGATAGACATATTCATCCTTAATCACGCGGAAGGCGTCGGAAAGATAGCGCACGTTAAAGGTGATCTTCATGGGTTCGCCATCGGTTTCCACATCGATTTCCTCATAGGAATCGCCGATATCGGAATTGGAGGTAACGACCATGCGCTCCCCATCCACATCGATGCGCATGAGGTTGGTTTTGCTTTCCCGCGCCACCAGCGAGGCGCGCTCCACGCAGGCGGCGAACTGCGCGCAGTTCACCTTCACGCGGGTTTTCCAGCCGGTGGGCAGGATGCGCTGGTAATTGATGAATTCCCCGTCGATCAGGCGCGCGTAAACGCGCACGTTGCCCAGCTGGGCGGAAATATAGTTCCTGTCGATCTGCAAAAGGACGCTTTCCCCTTCCTCCTCGGTGAGCAGGCGGCCGATTTCCGTGAGGGATTTTTTGGGCACCACCACCGCGGTTTTGCCTTCTGCGATGCCGGTATCGCATTCCCGGTTGTGCACGGCCATGCGGAACCCGTCCAGCGCCACCATGGTGAAGCGGCCATTGGCCGCCTCCAGCAGCGCGCCGGTGAGCACCACGCGGGGGTCTTCATCCGCGATGCAGAATGTGGATTCATTGATCATATCGCGCAGCATCTTCTGCTCCAGGGAGAAGGTGTGCGGCACGGCGATTTCCGGCAGGTCGGGATATTCCTCGCCGCTCTGGCAGCCGATGGTGATGCGCGCGCCGGAGCAGGACAGCGTCAGCCCGCCGGATTTGGTTTGCGAAGCGGTCATTTCCCCATCCGGCAATTTGCGCATCGTTTCCAGAAAAAAGCGGCCCGGCGCGAGCAGGCGGCCCGGCTCCACGATCTGCACATCCGTGCTGGCGTGGATGGTGAACATGCCGTCGGACGCGGTGAGCAGCAGGCAATTGTCGCGCGCCTCAATCAGCACGCCCTCCAGCACGGGCTGCGACGGGCGCACGGAGAGTGCGCGCGTGACGATGGACAACAGGTTGCGAATGGTTTCTGTGTTGGCGGTGAATTTCACTTTGCATGCCTCCCGCTGTGATGCTATCCCATAGTAGTATAATATATAAAAACAGTAGTAGCCGTAGGGCTGTGGAAATTGGGGAAAAGCCCCTCAAACCCTTGCGCCGCAAGGAAACCCGCCTGTGGAAAAACCGGGATAAGCCGCGGATATCCTGGGGAAACTCAGCGGCTGGCGATTTTCTGGCGGATGGCGGTGATGGTGCGGCGCGTGTCCGCGTCGTTTTCCATCAATTCGCCCACCTTGTCGCAGGCGTGCATCACCGTGGAGTGGTCGCGCCCGCCGAATTCCGCGCCGATGCGCGTGGTGGAAAGGTTGGTCATTTCCCGGCAGATGTAAATCGCGTATTGCCGGGCGAGCGCGATTTCCCGGTTGCGCTTTTTGCCCAGCAGGTCGTCGCGCGAAACGCCCATGTATTCGCACACCGTGCCGGTGATGAGCTCCGGCGTGATGGCGCGGGAATCGCGCGGCTTGTTGATGGCGCTCAGGGCGTTTTCCGCCATGGCGGGCGTGATGCGCTCGTGGCTCAGCTGCGCCATGGCGATCAGCCGGTTCAGGGAACCTTCCAGCTCGCGAATGTTGGAATCCACGCTGGTGGCGATGATTTCCAGCACTTCGTGGTCGATATCGATCTGTTCGCTCTCCGCTTTTTTGGTCAAAATGGCGAGGCGGGTTTCGTAATCCGGCTTTTGAATGTCCGCGATCAGGCCCCATTCAAAGCGCGAGCGCAGCCGCTCTTCCAGCGTGGGGATGTCCTTGGGCGGCCGGTCGCTGGAGATGATGATCTGCTTGCCGTTGTCGCGCAGGTGGTTGAAGGTGTGGAAGAATTCCTCCTGCGTGGATTCCTTGCCCGCGATGAACTGGATATCGTCGATCAGCAGCACGTCTACCGAGCGCAGCTTGCCCCGCAGCTGTTCGTTGGTGTTTTGCCGGATGGCGGCGATCAGCTCGTTGGTGAAGGTTTCGCTGGTGATGTAAAGCAGCTTGGCGCCGGGGTTTCTTTTCAATATATAGTGCCCGGTGGCGTGCATCAGGTGCGTTTTGCCCAGGCCCACGCCGCCATAGATGAACAGCGGATTGTACGCCTGCGCGGGCAGTTCCGCCACGGCCACGCACGCCGCGTGCGCAAAGCGGTTCGATTGGCCCACGATGAAGGTGTCGAACGTGTAGCGCGGGTCCAGCGCCAGCGAAATTTCTTCCTTTGGCTTGGGCGCCATGCCGCGCGCGTAGACCTTGATCTCGTATTTTTCGCCAAAAGTGATGAGTACGACGCCCTCCAGCGTGTCCAGATAGCGCTGGTTGATCATGTTGGCGTGGAAAACGTCCGCCGTTTCCAGATCCATGGTGCCGTTTTCCGCGCGCAGCAGCCGCAATTCGCGGAACCATGCGTCGTAGGATGGGCCGGAGATGTCGCGCTTGAGGAGCTCTTTGGCTTTTTCCCAGCGCGCGTTGAGAGATTCGTCCATGGCGTTTCCTAACCCCTTTTTCCACAGTATTGCGGCATAATACACGCTTTATCCACAGGGTTTATGCACAACCCTGTGGATAACCTTTTTTCGGTACCTTTTATTCTACCAAATTTTCGCGCGAAATGCAAGGGTAATTTGTCGAATCTACGGTATGCAATGGATTAAAAAACCGCCAGCGCATGGCGGTGGAAAAAATTGGGCGCGGTTTTAACCGGTGGGCGATGCTTTTGCCGCCATGCTTCAGCCTTTGCGCAGCGCGTTTAGCAGGCGGGCGCGGATCTCTTCATTGGGCTGCATGAGCAAAAGGCGCACTTTCCCCTCCTGCTTATAGGCCAGGGCGACGGTTTCCATGGGCACATCCTTAAGCGCCGCATTGGATCTGTGCGCGCTGGGATAGGCGGCCTGGATTTCTTCGGGCGCGCCCACCTTGAGGAGGGAATCGAGCGGGAATTCCAGCATAAAGCGGGCCCGTTCGCCATACACGCGCTCTATGCGCAGGCGGCGGGCATCCATGCTGTAGCGGAATTTGAGCACGAACCGCCGCGTGATATACAGCGCCACGCAGCCGCCCACCAGCCACACGAACAGGGTGGAAGCCAGCGCGCCCACCAGCGGACGCGCCAGCGCGGAAAGGATCACCGCCAGAAAGATCGCCAGCAGGATGCCCAGCACGATCAAAAGGCCGCCCAGCCCCTGCGATTTTGGGTTTTTCAGATCCTGCGTAATCATGGCGCATCGTCCTCCGCCCCGGGCGAAAGGGAAGGCGCGGGCGTGCTATCCGCGGCCGCTTCCGGCGATGCGGAGGCGGCGGGCTCTTCCGGCAGCGGCTGGCTCCACAGCGCATACAGTTCCTGCATGGCCAGCGCCGCGGTTTCCGGGTTGGGGCTCATGGAAGTGATGATGAAGGCATACCCCTCGTTGGACATATTGACCTGGTAGGGCATTTGCACCATGGGATCCGTGCTGAATCCATAAACGCGCATTTCCCCGGTGCCGAGGTCGTTGCCCTCCTCGTCGAAAACGGGCTCGCGGTGCTGGAACAGCTCCGCCCCTTCCGGCACGGTGATCAGGCCGGATTCGATGTAAGGATCCAGCGGCAGCGCCGCGCCCTGCGCAATGATGGAATTGAGGATGGCGCTGTTGGCTACATACACATCGTTCTCGCCTGCCGCGAGCTCGACGAAGAATTTTTGCGCGCCATAATAATCGCTTTCGTCACCGGAAAAATTGATGACGTAAAATTCCACCGCCTCCAGCGTTTCATCCACCGGAGCCAGGGTGGAAAGGATCTGCTGCGTGGTATTCTCGATATCCTCGCCGGTGGTGGCGGAAGCGCTCACAAATTGCACCGTGACTTTCCTTTCATCCGGCGGGCGGTATTCCGTGGTGGAATACAGAAGATCCGTTACGAATATGGCCACGATGGCCAGAACGATATAGATCCATTTTCCGTAATAAAAATGGTCTTTCCAGCGCTGGCGGGTCATTTTTGTATTTGGCACTCTAAACACCTCGCCTTCATTATATCGCAACTGCATCGCCGTTGCAAGCGAAAAAATTGTGGCGGAGCCGGTTTTGCCCGCGTGCGCGGCGATGGGAATGCCCGTCCCTTCGGCCCATGGGAACCATTTTTTGCCGGAAAACGTCTTAAAATCAGCATACGTAAATAGTACCGTTACAGGAGGAGGGAAAGGAATGAAAAGATGGATTTGCGCTCTGGTTGCGCTGTGCGCATTTTTGTGCGGCGCGGCGCTGGCGGAAACAGAGAGGTTCGTGTGGACGGCTGGCACGGTGAAATTCGACGCTTCGGTGGGGCCCGCTCCCGCAGGGGCGAGCGCGTTGCATGCCAGGCTCTTCGATCCCGCCGCCCGGCTTCTGATATGACCGTCACGCCCCAGGGCGTGGACAGCGTGAATCTCAATTTGCCCGTCACCATTTTGCAGGCGGGAGAAGAACAGCCGGTCATCCCCTATGCGCAGGCGGCCGCCGCCATGGCGGAGGCCTGGGAAAATTCGCTGCTGGGCCATCAGCCGCTGTACGTGCGCCACATCCGGCTGACCTATGTGATGCAAAGGGGCGATCCCAATTCGCTGGATGTGACGCTCATCCCCGCGTGGGAATTTGCCACGATGGAGGAAAGCGGCGATACCTTCCTGGAATACAATTACGTCAACGCCATCACCGGCGAAGCGTTTCCGCTCGCCGCCCTGCCCGTTTCGCTACAGACGGGCGCGGATTGACGCCGCGGCGAAAAGGAGTGCAGCGTGAAAAAATCCGGATCTTCGCACCGCGCAAGCGGTGCGAAGATCCGGAACGACCATTGCGAATTGATGGAGTTGCCTTGCGTGCAGCAAGCGCTATTTGTGAAAGAACACCTGCGTGAGCTTGGGCTGCGCGCCGGTAACGGGATCCATTTCCATGATCATAACGTCTTTCATGTATTCGTTCCAGCGGTCGACCACGGGGCTTTCGGCCTGCACGCGCGCGGCATAATCGCAGCCCTGGTCGCACTCATAATAGCCAAACAGCTCGTTGCCCACGTTCCATATGGTGTAATTGTGGATGCCCGCGTCGTTGAGCACCTGGGTGAGTTCCGGCCAGATTTCGTTGTGGCGGCGGATGTATTCTTCCAGCATTCCATCCTTCACAATGGCTTTCCAGGCATAGCGTTCCATAAAACAATTTCCTCCTTCATACCAAATCAGGCAAAATGCGTTATTGCCCCGTGAACCGGCCCCGGTCGATCCAAAGGCCCAGCGCCGGATTGGGAATAAAATAGATTTCCTCGCCATCGGGCAGGGTGTTAAAGCCATAGGCGAGCTTTTGCGGATCGTACCGCTTCACCATCTCATCATAATCCGCGCTGGCAAAGCACGCGCCCTCGATTTCCGCGCGGGAGATCTTCTTCACCGCGTAGGTCACGGTGAAGCGCCCGTCGCTGGAGCCGTGGATCAAATGCGCGGCCGCGCCCATGTTATCGCGCAGGTCCTGGTTTTCGCGGAACAGCTCCAGCACCTTCAGGCGGCCGCAATAGCCGTATTTGCGGATGAGCGCGTCCACCGCGCCGTCCTCGCCAAAGCGCTCCACGCCCGGCGCGAGGATCAAAAGCTCTCCCCCATCCGCGATGGCCATGCGCGTGCGGTACACGGCCTTGTTGCCCAGCCAGGTGCTCTTGAATTCCCGGGGATCCAGATAGACCACGCACTTTTTGATGGGCTTTTCCACAAAATCGATGTTCTTTTGCTGCGCGAGCGCGATGGCGTCTTCCAGCGGCTTGCGGCCCTCGCCAATGAACAGGCCGTGCGTTTGAATTTCGCCGCCGGGCGCGGTGGTGACCGTGAGCACCCACAGGATGGGCCGGTTCGCCAGGTATGTTTCCAGCGCGTAATCGAACATGCGGCGCACGGGCGTGTGATCCTTGCCCATCATGCGCTCCAGGCCGTAGACCGCGCCCACCATGTGGGATTTGTTGATCATATCGCTGCCGCCCACGCCCACGAACAGGTTCTTGGAGTGGTTGGCCATGCCGATGACCTCGTGCGGCACCACCTGGCCGATGGAGAGGATCAAATCGTATTTTTCATCCATCACCCGGCGGTTCACTTCCACGCTCACCGGATCGGTCCACAGGCCATCGGTGATTCCGGCGAGGAATTCGCCCGGCACTTCGCCCAGCTTCACCACATCGGTGCGCCAGTGGTGCACGATCATCTTTTCATAGGGAATGGCCGGGTACATTTCCCGCCATTCTTCCGGGCTGACCGGCGCGTGCGTGCCCAGCGCGGGCAGCACATCCACCTGCGCGCCGCGCCCGGTGAGCAGGCGGTAGTATTCGCCGGCGATGAGGCCCGCGTTGGAATGGAAGCGGGTGAAATCCGGCGGGATGATGAGCGCGTTTTTCACCGCGCGCCCCTCCAGCGAGGCGCGGATGGCGGCAAGGATTTCCTCATTGCGCATCATGAATGGCATCCTCCGTCACACGGTGTAGGTCGAGGCCGCGGTGTCCCCGCCTTCGCCCGTCCAGTTGGTGTGGAAGAACTGCCCGCGCGGCTGGTCGAGCCGCTCATAGGTGTGCGCGCCAAAGTAGTCGCGCTGCGCCTGCAAAAGGTTGGCGGGCAAAAATTCGCTGGTGTAGCCATCAAAATAGGAAAGCGCGGAGCACATCGCCGGGGCGGGCACGCCCTTGGCGAGCGCTTCCGCCGCCACGCGCCGCCAGGCGGGCACGTGCTTTTCCATGGCGGATTTGAAGTAGGGATCCAGCAGCAGGTTCGAAAGCGACGGGTTCTTATCGAACGCTTCCTTGATTTTGCCCAGGAACACCGAGCGGATGATGCAGCCGCCGCGCCACATGAGCGCGATGCCGCCATAGTTCAGGTTCCAGCCATAGGTTTTGGCCGCCGCGCGCATCAGCGCATAGCCCTGCGCGTAGGAAACGATCTTGGCGGCGTACAGCGCCTGGCGGATATCCTCGATAAAGGCGGCCTTATCGCCCGCAAAGGGCGCGATGGCGCGGCCATAGGCGCGGGCGGCGGTTACGCGCTCGTCCTTCATGGCGGACAGGCAGCGCGCGAACACGGCCTCGCCAATCAGTGTGAGCGGCACGCCCTCGTCCAGCGCGGCGATGGCCGTCCACTTGCCGGTGCCCTTCTGGCCCGCGGTGTCCAGGATCTTGTCCACCAGCGGCTTGCCGTCCGCATCCTGATAGGCCAGGATATCGCGCGTGATCTCGATGAGGTAGCTGTTCAGCTCGCCCTCGTTCCACTGCCTGAACACTTCGTGCATTTCCGGGGCGCTCATGCCCAGCACATCGCGCATCAGCTGGTATGCCTCGCAGATGAGCTGCATATCGCCGTATTCAATGCCGTTGTGCACCATCTTCACAAAGTGGCCCGCGCCGTTCTCGCCCACCCAGTCGCAGCAGGGGGAGCCGTCCTCCACCTTGGCGCAGATGGCCTGGAAGATGGGCTTCACATAGGGCCAGGCCTCGGGCGAGCCGCCGGGCATCATGCTGGGGCCCTTGAGCGCGCCCTCCTCGCCGCCGGAAACGCCGGTGCCGATGTAGTAAAGCCCCTTGCTCTCCACATAGGCCGTGCGGCGGATGGTATCCGGGAAATGGGAATTGCCGCCGTCGATGATGATGTCGCCCTTTTCCAGGTGCGGGATGACTTTTTCGATAAAATCATCCACCGGCTGGCCGGCCTTCACCATCAGCATCACCTTGCGCGGCTTTTCCAGGCTGGCTGCGAGTTCTTCTATGGAATATGTGCCAATGATGTTCTTGCCCCTGGCGCGGCCCTCCACAAAGCGGGTCACCTTTTCCGCCGTGCGGTTGTATACCGCCACGGTGAAGCCCTTGCTTTCCATGTTCATCACCAGGTTTTCGCCCATCACGGCCAGCCCGATGAGCCCGATATCCGCTTTTTTCATATCGCTTTCCTCCTTAGCGCTTCACGCGCGCGTTGCCCGCCCAGATGCTCATCACCTGCTCCTCATCCGCGGGGAGCGCGTAATCCGTGATGAGCGTGGTGGCCAGCGCGCCGGTGGCCCAGCCAAAGTGCAGGCATTTTTCCGCGTCGAACCCCTTGAGCACGCCATAGAGCAATCCGCCCACAAAGCCATCGCCGCCGCCGATGCGGTCCAGCACCGGGATGGCGCGCGGCTGGGCGATGTGCCAGGTATCGCCATAGAGCAAAATCGCGCCCCACAGGTGTTCGTTCGCGCTCACCACCTCGCGCAGCGTGGTGGCGAACATGTGCGCGCCCGGGAACGCCTGCCGCACGCGCCCGATCATGCCCTTGAAGCCCTCGATCTTGGCGGCGATATCCCTGCCGCCCGCCTCCGGCCCCTCGATGCCCAGGCTGAGCTGGAAATCCTCCTCGTTGCCGATCAGGATATCCGCCAGGGATGCGATTTCCGCAAAGGCGGCGCGCAGTTCAGCCTCGCGGCCCTTCCAGAAGGATTCGCGATAGTTCAGGTCGAAGGAGATCTTCGTGCCCGCCGCCTTGGCCGCCCGGGCGAGCGAAAGGCAAAATTCGCTGGTTTCGGGCGAAAGCGCGGCGATCAGGCCGGAAATGTGCAGGATCTCCACGCCCTCTTCCACGAACAGGCGGTTGAGATCGAAATCCTTTGCGTTCAGCGTGCGGCCCACCTCGCCCGCGCGGTCGTTGGCCACGCGCGGCCCGCGCGCGCCAAAGCCGCTGTCGGCAATGTTGAACTGGTGCCGGTAGCCCCAGGGGCCGCCCTGCGGAATTTCCGCGCCCTCATAATCGATGCCGCGGCGGCGCAGGTCGCCCTGGATGAATCTGGCAATGGGGCTGTCCTTCACAAAAGTGGTCAATACTTTGGTTTTCATGCCCAGCGCGGCGGGGATGGAAAGCACGTTGCTCTCGGCGCTCGTTGCCTGCATAAAGAAAGTGTCGCTCACATGAACGGGCTGGCGCACGGTCGGGGTGATACGCACGCCCATGCTCGTGGGCGCGACCAGCTGATACATTTTCATGGCAAAACCTCCCGGCATAGTTTCCGCCCCTATTATACCACACGTTGAATTTGATGGGAAGCGGATTTTGCCCGCGCCGGAAAACAAATTTGGCGTTTGAGCGCCTGCTCCACCCGCCCGCCGGCGTGGAAAAATGAGAGCGCGAAGGGAACGAAGCCCTTTCGCGCTCTCAGAGCATTGACAAAGTATCGGAAGAACGAGGCTTAAATCAGAAATGACGGCGTGTACGTCATTTCTGGAATTTTTTGCGGGGCGCACGAAGGCCGCGCGCAGTGCGCGAAACAGGCCGAAGTAAGCCCAATGAAGCAGGGAGTGCCGCAAGCGAGCTTGTGAGCGCAGCGGGACGACCATGCTGAATTGAGGAAGCGCACGGAGGCCGCCGCCTGTGGGACGGAGCTTCGCCGCGCGCAGTGCGCGAAACAGGCGAAGCGGAAGTCCAATGAGCAAAGGAGACTTGCAAGCGGTAGCGTAGCAAGACGACTATTGCGAATTGAGGAACGAAACAGGCCGAAGTAAGCCCTATGAAGCAGGGAGTGCCACAAGCGAGCTCTGCGAGCGCAGCGGAACGACCATTGCGAATTGTGGATAGCTTGCTCCCCCGTCCACGGAAATTATTCGCTGAAGAGCAGCTCTTCGTATGTGGGATACGGCCACGCGTCCGCGGCCACACCGGC
>DVJN01000102.1 GCA_018716755.1 Candidatus Alectryocaccomicrobium excrementavium | reverse complement strand
ATATGGCGTTAGAGACAGCGTCTCGCCGTTCAATGTGCATTTGTGGCTGGCCTGGCAAATGTAAAGCCCCTTATTGTCATACTCCTCCGCTTCATCCTGAATTGATGGATTGGTATTATACTGTTTATAGCGGCGGAGATGCGATTTTACCCTGGCGACCACTTCCAATGGATTAAATGGCTTGGTAATATAATCATCCGCACCCAAAGCCAATCCCTGGATTTTGGCGATGTCTTCGCCTTTTGCGGTCAGCATAATGATGGGGAACAAATATTTTTGGCAGATTTTCCTGCATAGCTCAAAGCCGTCCATCTCCGGCATCATTATATCTAAAATGGCCAGGCTGACCGGCTCGCGCTCAACGCACGCGAGCGCCTCTCTTGGATCGTAGAATTTTCGGATCCGATAGTTTTCGTTTTTTAAATAGAGCTCCAGCAGGTCGGCAATTTCTTTTTCATCATCGACAATCAAGACCGTGTCACCATCTTTGCGCATGATCATCACACCACTTTCCTCTTTTGCCAACGGGTTTTCCTGCGCCTTTTGGCGCGAGCCAGACAGCGGTCGTTATAGTTGCCGGGGGAATGCGTCTCTCAAGGCAATAACGGCTGATTTGGCGGAGGAAAACGCCTCTGCCGCGCGTTTTTCCTTCTTGCGCCATGCAGCCATACCGGCACACGGCGGCGTTTTCATTATATTTCATTTGCTTGCGGGGCGCAAGGCAGAAGATATGGCGGAAGTGTAAAAACCGGCAAGGACCGGCATGCAGCAGCCCTTGGCGGCAAGCCCAAGGCCGCCTTTTGCCAAAAAACGCATGCGCAACCCCTGGTTGACGCATTGCAAGCGGCCAGTTTCTTGCCATTTCCCGCACTATGTGGTAGCATAAGCGTGAGGTGATGAAGATGGGAATGGGTGAAAGACTCATGCGCATTCGCAAGGAACACGGATATTCTCAGGAAGAACTCGCCGTGCAGCTGGGCATTTCCCGGCAGGCGGTGAGCAAATGGGAATCGGACGCCGCCGCTCCAGAGCTTTCCAAGCTGGAAGCATTGGCGGATTTATATGGCGTTTCGCTGGATTATCTGGTGCGGGGCATTGAGCCGCAGGCACAGGTTGCGCAGGTGGCATGCCCATTATCCGTGCAGCGCGGCTGGGAATACCGCAGCGCGCGCACGATTTTTGGCGTGCCACTGGTGCACGTCAATTTCCGCCAGCAAGGGATGCGCCTCGCTGTGGCGCGTGGTGTGATCGCCATCGGGAATATAGCGGTGGGCGGTATTGCCATTGGCGCTTTTTCCGTGGGCGCCATATCCATTGGAGCGATAGGCGTGGGCCTGCTGGCCATCGGTGCAATCATGTTCGGCTGGATGGCGTGGGCGGCCATTGCCGTTGGCGTTTTCGCCATGGGTGCGGTGGCAATCGGCCAGTATGCGGCGGGCGCCACTGCGATTGGCAGGGAAGCTGCCGTCGGCCTGGCGGCGATTGGGCGCGCTGCGGCGGGTTTATCCGTGGAAGGGGAAAGCGCGATGGAGCTTGGGCGCAATGTGAGCCGCGAGGCAGTGCGGGCCTTTTTGCAGGAAAGCTGCCCGGGCATATCCGCGCTGGCGCTCTATTGGCTAACGATGGTATTATAGCGGCGCTTGCTTCATGCGTTCGTGGCAGGCCGCGCCGCCTTGCATGATTTCCACAATCACGCGGTTGGTATTCTGCATGCCTTCGCGGATGAGGTGGCCGAGGTTTTCAAACAGGGATTCCAGCCCATCGGCCAGGATACCGTCTCCTTCGGCGATGCTCATGCCCTGCATGGCGAGGAACGCGGCCTGCACCGCAAGGCCGGAGGACAATTCCACTTTGTTGGCGCAGCCTTCCTTTGCGCCGTCGCAAATCATGCCTGAAATGGAGCCGAGAATGTTCTTCATGGCGCCCAGCATGGCAATTTCGTCTCCGCCCAGCATGTATACCACGCCGACCGAGGCAGCCAGGCCCGAGGCCACGCCGCACGCGCACACGGCGGAAAGCGTGCCTGTGAAGGACTTTACATAAATGTTCACCAGGCTGGCCAGCGCCGCGGCGCGCAGCTTGGTTCCTTCGGGAATATTTCTTTCCTGCGCCACGGCTTCGAGCGTGAGCAAAAGCGTGATGCCCTGATTGCCGCTGCCGGTGGCCGTCATCACCGGCAGGGACACGCCGGACATGCGGGCATACGACGCGCTGGCGCACAGCAGCTGCGCCGCGGAAACCGGCGAGCGGCCGATCACGCCTTGCTCCTGCAGGGTGCGCATGGCGCGCCCCAGGCCGAATTCCATGCCCGCCTTCGCCACGGCGAGATTCATTTCAATGCCTTCGCGCAAAAAGTCCAGCTCGTGCAGGGGTACGCTTTGCGCAAAGCCAACCATATCGGACAGCTTGTACGCGCGCAGCGGATTCTCCGCGTGCGCGTTTTCTCCGGGCACATAGGGGGCAAAGGGGGCATGTTCCACGCGCACGATGTTGGTGTGGTGGTTGAGCGTAAGCGCGCGCACTTCATCGCAATCCGTTTGCAGGATGGTTTCGATGAACAGGCCGGGCACGTCTTCCCGGGTCTTCACTTCCACCCGGCCGGCGGCCACCAGCGCCTTGGCCGCGTCCACGGCCTGCGCGGAAATGCCTTCGAGCACGCACAAAAGCGCGTCCGGGTTGCCGCCCGTCGCGCCCATGGCGGCGCACAGCGCCACGCCGCGCTCGTCCGCTCCGGGGATACCTACGCACATGGCGTTTTTGTAGAGATACGGATCCAGCGTAATCGTGATATTTTCCAGGCGGCCACGGGCTTCTTTGCGCGCGGTGGCGGCATTCAGCGCGATGGCCGTGGGTTCTGTGCAGCCGGTGGACGGGGCCATCGCCCGCCGGATTTCCGAGAGGTAAAATTGCCAGTTTGCCGGATTCATCGCTTCACTGCTTTCGTAAAAATCTATGGTTTCATTATATCGTTTTGGGCGCTGGAATGCAAGCGCTTTTTCCTCCGCCCAGGGCGCCCATGGTTTGGAATTTCCTTTCGCATTTTTCGAATCTGTTATGCGCTTTTCCTGTTGATCGAAAAAATTCTATGGCGCGTCCGGCGGCCATGCCGTTCCAATCACCCGGCCTACGCCCTCCAGGCCAGCGAGCGCTTTGCCGGTGATGGGCGCATAGGCGGGATTGATGGATTCTAGGCGCATGGCGCGCCCATTCGCGCCCAGGCGCAGCCGCTTGCACACCGCGCCGCTTTCCAGCCGGAAAATGCCGATTTCCCCGTCGGAAAGCTCCACCCGGTCGTCCACCCAGGCGATTTGCCCATCGTGAATGGCGGGCTCCATGCTGTCGCCCAGGATGCGCACGCCAAAGCGTGCGCCCTCCGGCACATCCTGCGCGGGAAAATCCATGTTGTCCCAATCGGGCGACGCGTCCAGAGGCGCGCCCGCGGCGGCCGGGTCGCGATAAATGGCGCACGTTACCCAGCCCGGCGCGGCCGCAGGGCAAAGATACGCGATTCCCAACAGGCGGCAGACGCGGCGGCGCGCCCAGCCGGGCGCGCGCAGGTATGCGTCCAGCAGCGGATGGAGCCATTCCTGCGCATCCCGGCCCAGCAAAGCGTCTATCGAAATGCCAAAAAAATCCGCCAGCAGCGCGAGCGTCTTCGCGTCTGGTTGCCGGGAGCCGTTTTCCCATTGGCTGATGGTGTTTTGCTTAACGCCCAGCGCTTCCCCCAGAGCTGCCTGGCTCAGCCCCCGCTGCTTGCGCAGCGCCTGCATCCGTTCCATGCGAACGACCTCCTTCTTTGCCGCCGTTTTCTATAGTATATCGCAAAAAGAGATATATTGCAAGCGCTATCTTGACATTTTTGGCTGCGACTGGTAAAATAATCTCAAAACGAGATAGAAATGAGGAGGGATCGCAATGCGGGTTTGGATGGTGATTGCAAGGGGAGAGCGCACGCAGGCCGCGGTGGCAAAGGCGGCGGGAATGGGGCAAAGCCATTATTGCCTGATTGAAAATGGCAAACGCAGGCCGAGCCGGCAAGCCGCCCAGCGGCTGGGCGCCGCGCTCCAGATCGACTGGCACCGGTTTTTTGAGGAGGGGAAGCGAGATGGCGTGGATTGAAGCGTGCCCTCAGGGGCAGGAAATGCGGAAGAAGGCGCCTGAGCGGCGGTTGCACGCGCCCAGGCGCGCAAAGAGGCAGGCGGCGCCGGTTGTTTTTAAAAACTTTGCCGATGTGGACGCGATTTGCCCGTTTTATGTCGGCATGGACGCAAGCGGGCGCCTGCTGCGCTGCGAGGCGTTGTTTGAGCACTCCACGCTCACCACGGCGTTCCGCTCGCCGAAGTGGTGCATGGAACATGTGCGGCGCTACTGCCAATCGTTTCAGTGCGAAAAATGCCCTCTGTACCGCGCGCTGGATGCGAAGTACGATGCGGCGGGCGAGCCCTTTGCAGCCAGGAAATATGGCGCTTTTTTGGCGCCAGAATGTCGCAAAAGGCGCGGTTTTACAGAAAGGTTGTAGACAGTTCACGCAGCGCCCCTTGATGCGGTAAATCATCGCTTTATAATAAAAGTTATGATAAAGGCCGTGTGCCGGAAGGGCCGCGGGCTTTGACAAAAGAAAGAGGGAATGAGCGCAATGAACGACATTTTGACGGATGCACTTGCTGTGATCGGCGTAGTGCTCAATGGACTGCCCCAGGGGCTTCTGGCCCTGGCGTATGGCTTCGCTTCGGTGCCCACGGCGCTGGCGTTTTTTGTGGGCGTGATTGGCAACACCATCACGCAGAGCGTGGCGCCCATCTCGTTCCAGGCGGAGACGATCACCTACGCGGGCACGGCGGGCAAAAACCGCGCGGAGCGCTGCGCGATGATCTTCCTGGGTGGCGTCATCATGACCATCATTGGCGCGTTCGGGCTGCTGACCAAAATCGTCGATTTCATCGGGGAGGACGTTTCCTATGGCATGATGGCTGGCGTGGGCATCATCCTCACCAAGGCGGCCATCGATATGATCCGCAAGGACGCAATCTCCGGCGGCGTTTCCCTGGCGGCCGCGCTGATTACCTATTTCTTCACCCGCGACAGTTCCAACGCCCTGGTGTACACCATTGTGATCTCGGTGGTGGCTTCCTGCATCGCCAGCGCGATTTTCAAGAAGGAAAAGGCCAACATCACAGTGGAAAACGACGGCTTTGTGCGGCAGAAGTTCACCATCAATTCCAGCGTCATCATCGGCGCGCTGGGCATGGTCTGCCTGAACATCGGCAGCAACATCTCCTTCGGCGGCATCACGGCGGGCATGGCCACCAGCGGTAATTACAACGTCGATCACCTCACGGTGATTTCCTCCGTGGCCGATATGGTTTCCTCGTTCTTCGGCGGAGCGCCGGTGGAATCCATCATTTCCGCCACGGCCAGCGCGCCGCACCCGGTGTGGGCGGGCGTGATCATGATGGCGATCATCGGCCTGATTCTGGTGTTCAAGCTGCTGCCGAAAATCGGCAAGTTTGTGCCTTCGTCTTCCATCGCGGGCTTCTTGTTCGTGCTGGGCCTGTTCAGCACCGTCGTGCCGGACGCGCCCCTCGCGCTGGCGGAAAATCCCGCGGCCGGCGGCGCGGCCATGGTCGTCACCGCCGTCACCAACCCGTTCCTCGGCATGCTGGCCGGGGTTGTGGTGAAGCTCCTGGGCCTGTAACGCCAAAGAGGAAAAGGAGAGAAGAACCATGAAAGCATACCAAATGGAGCTGTGCGGCGTGCGGCGGACGCTGCCCTTCATCCCCATCAACGATACCACGGCCTTTGCCAGCTTCGTGGTGCTGAGCGACACGGAACTGGTCAGCGCCTGCGCGCCGGAAATGGCCCGGCGCATCGGCGCGGTGGACGCCATCGTCACCGCCGAGGCGAAGGGCATCGCCCTGGCCTACGAAATCAGCAAGCTGCTGGGCCTCAAAGAATTCATCGTGGCCCGCAAGAGCACCAAGAGCTACATGAAAAACGTGGTGTCCGCCTCCGTACACTCCATCACCACGGCGGGCGAGCAGCACCTGTATCTGGACGGCGTGGACGCGGACAAGATCCGCGGCAAGCGGGTTTGCCTGGTGGACGACGTGATTTCCACGGGCGAATCGCTGCACGCGCTGGAGGTGCTGATGCAGAACGCGGGCGCTTCCGTGGTGAAAAAGGCCGCGCTCCTGGCGGAGGGCGACGCGGCCGCGCGCACGGACATCATCTTCCTGCAAAAGTTGCCCCTGTTCCACAAGACGGCGGAAGGGGAATACGAGGCGATCGAATAGCGCATGGCGCATCCCTGTGGAGCTTTCTGCAGGGATGCTTTTTTGGAATTCACAGGCGCGGAA
>DVJN01000101.1 GCA_018716755.1 Candidatus Alectryocaccomicrobium excrementavium | reverse complement strand
TGGAAATTTTGCGCACAGAGGGGCGCGAACTGGCGCTGTACGACGCGAACGGAGAGCGATATACCGTTTCCAAGCCACTTTATGAGCTTCAGGACTGCCTGGGAAGGGAGTTTGTGCGCATTTCCAAATCCGCGCTGATTCGCTTGCGCCGCGTGCATCATGTGGAGCCATCCTTCAATGGCACGATGGAAGTGGTGATGAAAAATGGCGTGAAAGAAGTGATCACGCGCAGTTACCGGCAAGAATTCAAGGCGCGGTTGGGGGTGTAAATATGGTGCGCAGGATTTTTCGCTATCTGTTTTTTGGCATTGCCTGGGGATGCATCTGCTTTGTTTTTACGGGCGTTGCCGGCGTGCTGGTTTCCGGAGAAGCATTTTTGGAACCCGTAACGCACGATTTTGTCGCGCAGGCGATGGGAGGAGTGGTTGTAGGCATCTGCTGCGCGAGCACGGCGATTGTGTATACTTTTGATCGATTGCCGGCCTGGCTGCAGATCGGCATCCACTTTGCCGTGGGGCTTGCGGGATATTTCTCGGTGGCGTTTCATCTCGAATGGTTGCCCACAGCGAGCGTGGGGCACATTGTGGCCTCAGTTTTGTTCGGAATTGCCATATTTATCGCTATCTGGCTAGGCTTTTATTTCGCCGCGCACCGGGAAGCGGCAAAAGTAAACGCCCGGCTGCAAGAGCTCGGGCGCGAAGAAGATTCGAAAGAAGAATAGGGGAATTGGCGCGGTTTACGCCAGCCAGTCGCGCAACAGGGCAATCAGACGCTGTTTGCCGCCCTCGGCGCCCGCGCCCACGCAGCTGGGGCAGCCGAATTCGCAGGGGCATTCCTCCAGCAGCTGCAGGGCCTGCACAAAGATTTCGCGGTCCAGCTCATACAGGTTGTCTGACAGGCCGACGCCGCCGGGAATGTGGTCGCAGGCGTAAATCGTCGGCCGGTTGGTATAGGGATCTTTCACGTGATAATGCACGGAGAGATCCTGTGGCGCGCACATAAGGTACAACGGCGCGATGTTGCGGATCAGGTTCGCAAGGCCCACCAGCGCCGTTTGCAATTCTTCCTGCGAGCAGGGGAGGGGCAGCGTTTCCGGCAGGATCCACCAGCAGGCGGAGGTCTGCATTTCCAGTTCCGGCAGCGTAACCGGCCCCCAGCCGAGGTTTTCGTGCGTGTCGAATTTGATCTTTTTGAACAGCGTCACGATGGAGCTGAGCAATACCTCGCCGCGCGCGCGGGTCAATTTGCCGCTGGGGCGGGACTCGAATTCGTCCAGCACTTTCAGACTGGTGGAAAGGTTCGCGTCGGTGTAGTAATCCACGTCCACATGGCGGACATAGGCCTTTTTGTCGTCGAAATCCAGCTCTTCCACCTGGTACTGGCGGCCCTCGTGCATGTAGATGGCGAATTTGTGCAGCAGCATGGGCACGGTGAAGCGATCCATTTCGCCGATCACGCGGTGATTTTGCGGATTCGTGATGTCGATGATGACGAAGTTCTGGTCGCTGGCCGAGCGCAGGTTGATGCCTGCCTGGGGAAACTCCTCGGCCATCCAGTAGTAGCGGCCGTTGACCTCGCGCAGGATGTATTGGCCGGCGAGATAGGCGAGGATTTCGCCCGTGGATTCGACGGCGCCAAAGGTTTCGCCCTTTTCAAAGGGCAACTCGTAGGCCGCGCATTTCATGTGGTTGAGCAGGATGTACAGGTTGTTGGGGTTGATCAACGCCTTTTCGCTGCTCTGGCCGAAAAAATAGTCCGGATGCGAAATGATGTATTGGTCGAGGGGCGAGGACGTTGCGACCATGATCATCAGCGATTCGCCATTGCGGCGGCCCGCGCGCCCGGCCTGTTGCCAAGTGCTGGCGATCGTGCCGGGATAGCCGCACAGAAGGCAGGCTTGCAACTGGCCGATGTCGATGCCCAATTCCAATGCGTTGGTCGCCGCCACGACGGTGATTTCACCCGCGCGGAGCGCGCGCTCAATTTCGCGCCGCTGCGTGGGCAGATAGCCGCCGCGGTAGCCGCGCACGCGCCCCGCCGCGCCGAGGGGATCGCGGGTGATTTCCTTCAGGTATTTGACCATCACTTCCACCGTGAGCCGGGAACGCGCGAAGATGATGGTCTGAATGTCGTTTTTTAGCAAGCCTTCGGCAATGCGCCGGGTTTCGGGAATGGAACCCGCGCGGATGCCCAATTGCCGGTTGATCACCGGCGGGTTATAGAAAATCACATGTTTTTTGCCCGCGGGCGCGCCATTATCGTCTACCAGTTCCACGGGCCGTTCCAGCATGGTTTCTGCCAGTTCCTTCGGGTTGGCGATGGTCGCGGAGCAGCAGATAAACGTGGGATTTGCGCCATAAAACGCGCAGATGCGCTTCAGACGGCGCAACAAATTGGCCAGATTGGAACCAAAAATCCCCCGGTAGGAATGGATTTCATCAATGACGACGAATTTGAGATTTTCAAAGAGCTTCACCCAATGCGTATGGTTGGGCAAAATGCCCTGGTGCAGCATATCGGGATTGGTCACCACCACGTGCCCGGCCAGGCGCACGGCGGTGCGCGCCGCTGCGGGCGTGTCCCCATCGTAAGTATAGGCCTTCACGTCCACGCCCATTTCCTCAATCAGCGAATACAGCTCCGCCACCTGGTCGCTGGAGAGCGCCTTGGTGGGGAAGAGATAGAGCGCGCGGGTAGACTCATCTTTCAGGATGGCGTTGAGCACGGGCAGGTTGTAGCACATCGTTTTGCCGGAGGCCGTGGGCGTCACCACCACGATGTCCCGCCCGGCCATGGCGCTTTCGATGGCGTGCCGCTGGTGGGTGTACAGCCGCGCGATGCCGCGCTTGCCCAGCGCGGCGCGGATGCGTGGATCCAGCCCTTCCGGGAAATCCGCATAGCGAGCCGGGCGCTCGGGCAAGGTGCGCCAGCAGGTGACGCACTGCATGAACGCGGGGTTTTGCTTTAACGATTCGATGTATTGCTCAAGATTCACTCACCGGCCTCCCTTCGCGCAGCGCTTTTTTCAAGATTAAACTTTTGTTACTTCCGCCGCATCCACGGCTTCGCGCACCAGCGCTTCAGTATCCAGCGCCTGCTCGGCCTCTTCCAGCATATCTGGGCGGGGGCGGGTGTTCGGGTGGCGCGGGGTGAACACCGTGCAGCAGTCCTCATAAGGGAGGATGGATGTTTCATAAGAGCCGATGCGCACAGCCTGCTCGGTGATTTCCAGCTTGTCCAACCCGATCAGGGGGCGGAACACGGGCATATGTACCACGGCGTCCGTGCAACCAATGGCTTCCATCGTCTGGCTGGCAACCTGCCCCAGGCTTTCACCCGTGACCAACGCCTGCGCGTGGTTTTTGCGGGCGATTCTTTCGGCGATGCGCATCATATACCGGCGCATCAGCACCGTGCCCAGACCGTCGGGGCATTTTTCGTGAATTTCCATCTGGATTTTCGTGAAAGGAACCAGATGCACGCGCATGCCGCCGCCGTATTCGCCCAGGATTTTCGCCAGTGCGAGCACTTTTTCCTTGGCTCGCTCGCTGGTGTAGGGCGGGCTTTGGAAGTGGATGGCCTCCACGATCACGCCGCGCCGCATCAGATGATACCCTGCCACCGGGCTGTCGATGCCGCCGGAAAGCAACAGCGCCGCCCGGCCGCCTGTACCCAGCGGCATGCCGCCCACGGCAGGAATTTCTCCCACGGAGACATAGGCAAAATCGCGAATTTCCACATTTAGCTTGTGCGCAGGATGGTGCACATCCACGGACAGGTTGGGATTGCTCTTGAGCACTTCATAACCCAACTCGCCCGCCATGGTCATGGAATCCATGGGGAAGGTTTTATCCGAGCGGCGCGCAAGCACCTTAAAGGTGCCGGAGAGCGGTTTCATGGCCTCCACGCAGGCGGAAACGATTTCTTCCCAGTTTTTGTCCAGTTCATAGGCGTAGCTCACCGAATGCACGCCGAACACCCGGCATACGCGGCGGGCGCATTCCTCCAGATCTTCGGCGTTGCTCACATAGATGCGCGAATCGCTCAGCCACACGTGTCCGCCGATGGGCTGCACGGCGTGGCGGATGTTATCCGTAAGCCGTTTCAAAAAATAGGGGCGGTTGAGCCCCTTGAGATATACTTCGCCAAAGCGAACGAGCAGAACCTTTCGCATGCCTATTTCCTCCTGAAGCGGCGCAAGACGGGGTAAAGTTCCCCCAGGGCTTGCGCGGCGTATGCAATTTCGTCCATGGTCGTGTAAGGCGACAGGCTAAAGCGCAGCGCACTTTCCGCGCGGTCTGGCTCCATCGCCATGGCGGTGAGCACGGCGCTGACCTTGCGCTTTTTGGAAGAGCAGGCCGAACCGGTGGAAACATACACGCCCTTTTCTTCCAACGCGTGCAGCAGCACTTCCCCGCGCACGCCGGGAAAGCTCATGTTAAGAATGTGCGGCGCGCCCAGAGCAGGGCCGTTGCG
>DVJN01000015.1 GCA_018716755.1 Candidatus Alectryocaccomicrobium excrementavium | reverse complement strand
TTGGAGGCGCAAGCATGACCCTGGACACATTTTTCCCCATCTGGAACCAGCTTACACCGCAGGAACAGAGCCTTTTGCGCCAAAATGCTGTGGAACGCGACTTGCCCAAGGGGACTGTGCTCAGCGCCGGGCCCCAGGATTGCACCGGCCTGCTCGCCGTGCAAAGCGGCCAGCTGCGCGCGTTCATCCTTTCGGAAGAAGGACGGGAAGTCACCATTTATCGCCTGCTGGAGCGGGACATTTGCCTGTTTTCCGCCTCCTGCATGTTGCAAAGTCTGCAATTCGATGTTTCTATCGAAGTGGAAAAAGACGCCCGATTGTGGGTGATCGCCGCCGAGGCCTATCAGCGCGTGATGCAGGGATCCGCCCCGCTTGCCAATTATACCAACCAGCTAATGGCTATGCGCTTTTCCGAAGTGATGTGGCTGATGGAGCAAATTTTGTGGAAGAGCATGGACAAGCGCCTGGCCACCTTTCTGCTGGAAGAGAGCGCCCTGAGCGGCGATTTCTGCGTTCACCTCACGCACGAAAAAATCGCCGCCCATCTGGGAACAGCCCGCGAAGTGGTCACGCGCATGCTGCGCTATCTTCAGGGCGAAAATCTGGTGCGGCTCGCCCGGGGCGAAGTGCAAATCCTGCATCCGGAAAGCCTGCGCGCGCTGGCGGAATCCTAAAGAATCCGTTTTATACCCGGCCAGTTGGCCGGGTTTTTGTTAACTTTATAAAACTCCTCCAATTTCCTCCCGCACCGGGGGTCTAATGGACAGAAAGCCAAAAATAAAAGGAGGGAAACGCCTTGGACAAAGCGGAATTTTCGCGCCGCGTTCTCGCCTGCCAAAACCGCCTGTATCGCGTTGCCATCGCCATTCTGCGCGCCGATGCGGACGCACAGGACGCTGCCCAGGAAGCGCTCCTGCGTGCGTGGAAGCATCTGCCCAGTCTGCAGGACGCGCGCTATTTTGAAACCTGGCTTCTGCGCATCTTGATCCGCGAATGCCAACGCGCGCTAAAGCGGCGCGGCAAGCGGCCACTTCCGGCAGAAAGCCATTGGCTGGAAAACCGCGCCGCGCCCAGCGATTCTGGTGCGGATCTGCGCGACGCGTTAAACCAATTGGAGCTCAAATACCGCCTGCCAGTGGTTTTGCACTATATCGAAGGATATTCCTACGCGCAAGTTGCGGAACTTCTGCGCCTTTCCGAAAGTGCGGCTGCGTGGCGGACGCGGCAAGGCGTGGAAAAGCTGCGAAATCTTTTACTATGAGGAGGCGAACCGCATGAATCCCAAACCAATTCCCTGGAAACAGGCTTATCCAGACGCACCTGCGCCCTTTACCCGTGCGCTGGAAAAAACGCTCATAAACCTGGAGGAAGCCCGGCCCGCAAGGCGGCGCATTCCTCTGCGCGCGGCCCTCGTCGCGGCGGTGCTTTTCTCGCTGGCCGCAGGGATGGCAACGGCATGGGTCAGGCACTGGAGCATCGCGGACTTTTTGCGCCAGGACGCAGCCCTTCCCCCACAGGAAGCCGCGCAAATCGCTGGCGCTGCGCGCGAAGCATCGGTGAAAAATCTCGGCAGCGATAGCAACGGCGTTTTGCGCATGACTGTGCGCGAGGCGGTATACGATGGCATGGAAATGCTGGTGCTGGTAGAGGTCGCGCCAGAACACGATGATTGCTATCCGGTGGACTGGCTGACGGAATGGTGGCAGGAGTCGCTTCCGCAAGAAGAGCTGGAGCGGCGCACGGGCAAGCGAATTGTGGAAACAGGCGAGTGCTTCTTTTTGCCCCCGCACCGCATGCCAACGGGTCGCGAACCCGTCTACGAGGATGCGAAAGGCGGCGAATATACCACGACCTTCGCTGTGAAGCGGGAGGGCAATTCGCTCGTGTACCTGCTTACCGTGCGGCCGGGCGAGGGAACTTATATGGACGAGGAAGAGAGCGTATTTTGCGTGATGCCCTGCTCGCGGCTCGATCCGCTCGCCGTGCGGCTGGAAATTGAGCGTTTCTCCCAGCCTGAAGTGGGAGAACTGGTGATAAACGGCGCGTTCGATGAAGCACTGCTCACCCTTCGCAGCGCTGTGCTTACGCGCACGCCGCTAAACGCGCATCTGGCCATCGATTTCATCCTGCCCACATCCGCCACGCCGCCCGCCAGCAGCGATCTCGTATATTTCACACAAGGCGGTGTGTTTTACCACGCAGTCAGCGGCTGCATGGGCATGAATCCCAACCTTGCGGAACATAGAACGGTAACGGAGGCGGAATCGCTTGGCAAAGAGCCCTGCCCCAACTGCATTCTCGTACTGCCGGAAATGCGCTTCGCGCTTCTGGCAGAAGACGGCCGCAATCTGGAAATGGGCCAAAGCAGCGTTGAAATCTCGAATAGCGGCCCCTGGGGCGCAGCCGATGGATTCCGGCAAACCATGGATCTGACCAGCGTTTTGCCCGAAACCTGCGTGCTCCAGGTGCTGAACGCGGCCACCGGTGAGGTACTCGCGGAACTGCCCTGCAATATCCACTTTGGCGCAAATTGAATTGCCAGGAAGGAATTGCCGCCACGCCCATCGAATGTTTCCCTATACTTTGTTTGCCGGGAGGATCCGATATGGAAAAGCATCTCTGTGCCCCCTCCTACCTGCTCTTCGAGGAAGGGAAGTATTTCAAAAGCTGCCATGCGTCCAGCATTCTCGTGCTGAAAGACGGCACGGTTCTGGTGGCCTACTTTGCCGGCGACCACGAAAAGGCCGGCAACGTGGGCATCTGGCTTTCGCGCTGTGAAGACGGCGCGTGGGAACCGCCGCGCGAAATCGCCAAGGTCGCGCCAGTGGCGCACTGGAACCCGGTTCTGATGGAGATCGCAGATGGCGTGCGGCTGGTATTCAAAGTGGGGGCGGAAATCGCGGATTGGCTGAGCTGGACCATGACTTCGCGCGATGGCGGGCGCACGTGGAGCGAGCCGCGGCCCTATGGCGAAGCGTGCGGCCCCGTGCGCGCGAAGCCCATCCGGCTGGCGGACGGGCGGCTGCTGGCGGGCAATTCCGAAGAAAAGACCACCGACCGGCTGCGCTGGCGGACATTCGCCGATGTTTCAACGGATGACGGCGCGCACTTTTCCCGCCTCGCACCCATTCCCATCGAGAACGACTGCGCGGACGCGCCAAATTGCATTGCGGGAGCGGGCGCGATTCAGCCCGCGCTGTGGGAAGACGCGCCTGGGCATGTACACGCCTTTTTGCGCACGACGGGCGGCTACCTTTTCCGCTCGGACAGTGTGGACGGAGGGCAGAGCTGGTGCCCGGCTTACAACACCGGCCTTCCCAACAATAACAGCGGCATCGACGCCGTTTTTGTTCGGGGCGCTGTCTATCTGGTACTCAATCCCGTTTCGCAAAACTGGGGTGCGCGCACGCCGCTTTCCATCCTACGCTCGCAAGACGGCGGCGAACACTTCGAACCGTTCTTCACACTGGAAGACATGCCATGGGACGAAAAGGAAAACAAGAGCGCGGAGTTTTCCTACCCGGCCATGGTGTTCGATGGGAGGGCTCTCCACATCTCCTATACCTATATGCGCAGGAGCATCGCCTACCGGCGCGTTGCCTTATAAAATCCAGCCTTCCCGTCAACGACGGGAAGGCTCAGAGCATTGACAAAGTATCGGAAGAACGAGGCTTTAATCAGAAATGACGGCGTGTACGTCATTTCTGGCATTTTTTGCAGAGC
>DVJN01000100.1 GCA_018716755.1 Candidatus Alectryocaccomicrobium excrementavium | reverse complement strand
CGCACGATTTTTTCCAGCCGCTTTTCGCGGCTTTCCGCCGCCTTGATGGATTTTTCGCGGTTGAACATGCGGTAGCGCGCGATGATCGCCTCCTGCCGGGCGATTTCCGCCTGTTGCAGCTTGTATTCCTTGAGCTGGCGCTCTAGGTTGGCCTGGCGCTTGCGCACGAACGCGTCGTAATTGCCCGAATAGCGCGTGAGCCGCCCCATGGAAAGCTCCGCCATGCAATCGCACACCGCGTTCAAAAAATAGCGGTCGTGCGAGATGACGATTACCGTGCCGGGATACTTTTTCAGCGTATCCTCCAGCCAGCCCACGGCGGCGAGGTCCAAATGGTTGGTCGGCTCGTCCAGCATCAGAATTTCCGGCTGCATCAAAAGAATGCGCGCCAGGCACAGGCGCGTCTTTTCCCCGCCGGAAAGCAGGCGCGCGGGCATATCCCGCCGGTCTTTGGCAAATCCCAGCCCGGCCAGCACGCCCTGCACCCGGCTGGGCCATTCATAGCCGCCCGCGTCCTCAAAGCGGCGGGTGAGTTTGTCGTATTCGTTGCTCAGGCGGGCAAAGGCCTCCGCGTCCTCGTGGGCCTCGGCCATTTCGGCCTCCAGCGCGCGCAGGCGCTTTTCCATCGCGATCAGCGGATCGAACACGCGCGTGAGCTCCTCCATGATGGAAAGCTCGCCATCGATGTCCGCGTGCTGGGTAAGAAAGCCGATCCGCGCGTCCTTGGCAATGGAAATTTCCCCGCCGTCGGATGGCATATCGCCGTTGATGATCTTCAGCAGCGTGGTCTTGCCGCTGCCATTCACGCCCACCAGGCCCAGCCTTTCGCCCTCCTGCAGCGCGAGCGTCGCGTCTCGGATCACTTCGTTGGTGCCGAATGCTTTGCGCACGGCGCTCAAGGATAACAGTACCATATCTTCCTCCCGAAATTCTGTAAACGCAAAATCAAGGCCAGGCAGGCCGTGGTCCCGGCGCGGTGAACCTTGCCCTTTATTATACCAGATATTCGGTTAAGAGAAAAGCTTTGCGCGGGCAAATCCGGCAACCTTCTATTCTTCTTCCGCGAGCTGCCAGCCGCAATCGCCGTGATAAATCATCAGGCGCGTCATGCCGCCATCGATCGTGATGGTTTCGCCGGTGATAAAGCCCGCCTTTTCGGAGCACAGAAACAGCGCCATGTGGGCGATGTCCATGGGGTTGCCCACCCGGCCCGCGGGATGCTGGCGCGCGTCCGGCCCGGTGTAAACGCGGCCCGCGGTGTCGATCCAGCCAGGGGCAATCGCATTCACGCGCACGCGGCCCGCAAGGCTGGCGGCCAGCGCGTGCGTGAGCGCGCCGATCCCGCCCTTGGCCGCCGAATAGCTCTCCGTCTGCGGCTGGCTCATGAACTCGCGCGTGGAAGAGATGTTCACAATGGCCGCGCCCGGCGCGAAATGCGGCAAAAATAGCTTGGTGAGGTAGAATGGCGCGGCCACGCCCACCCGCAACGAACACAGAAACTCCTCGTAAGAACAACTGTCGATCCCCTTCATGGGCGGCGGCGCGTTGTGAATCAGAAAATCCACCCGGCCAAAATCAGCGGCCACCTTGGCGGCAAAGCGCTCCAGCGCGCCTTCGTCGCCCACATCTCCCACGAAATAGGGGTTCTCCTGCACATCGATCACGGCGACGCGCGCGCCGTTTTGCGCAAATTCCCGCGCGATCGCCCGGCCAATGCCCTGCGCGCCGCCCGTCACGACGGCGACCTTTCCTGCGAACATGCTCTTTCCTCCCCTCGGGCGCTTTGCCCATTTCCGCTATTATACCGCAAAAAAACCGGCCCACGCTATGGAAAAACTGTGGCCCGTGCGTTATAATGGTGTAGAACAATGCCATTTGCATAAGGAGGCAAGCGCATGATTCCCGAATCGCTCTTTCGCACCAGTCCTGTCATCACGCGGTACCCCGAGCCCGTCCTCACCTGCAAGGACGTGCCCTACGATTCCAACCTGACCTTCAATGCAGGCGTCATTAAGGAAAACGGCCGCTACATCATGCTGTTTCGCAACGACTATGGCTGCACGCGGGAACAGTTTGAGCAGGAAGGCCGCAATTTTGCCGGCACCAACATCGGCCTTGCCTTCAGCGATGACGGCATCCACTGGCAGGTGGAAAGCCAGCCCGTGCTGGAACTGCGCGATGAGGAGATCTCCCGTGCCTACGACCCGCGCATCACCCGCATGGATGGGCAATATTACGTGTGCTTTGCCGTGGACACGCGCCATGGCGTGCGCGGCGGCATCTTCTCCACCCACGATTTCCACCATTTTGCGCCCATCAGCCTCAGCGTGCCCGACAACCGCAATATGGTGCTCTTCCCGGAAAAGATCGGCGGAAAATACGTGCGCCTGGAGCGCCCCATGCCGGTGTATTCCACGGGCGGCCATTTCTTTGATATCTGGCTGTCCGATTCGCCGGATCTTGCGTACTGGGGCAATTCCCGCCTGGTGCTCAGTTGCCGGGATGTGCCCTTCTGCAACGACAAGATCGGCCCCGGGGCGCCGCCGCTCAAGACCGGCGCGGGCTGGCTGGTGATCTTCCATTCCGTGGACGTGGATCCCGCGCGCGGCAAAAACGGCTGGGAAGACGCCTGGCGCAAGCGCTATGTGATCGGCGTGATGCTGCTGGATCTGGAGGATCCTTCCCGGGTGATCGGCCTGTGCAAAGTGCCGCTGATGGCGCCGGAAGGCCCGGAAGAGCAAATCGAAGGCTTCCGCAGCAACGCACTCTTCCCCTGCGGCATGATCCTGGAGGACGACCAGACCGTGCGCATTTACTACAGCGCGGGCGACGCAGTGGTGCGCCTGGCCACTGCCAGTCTCAGCGACTTGATCGCCCTCTGCACGGAAAAACCTTAAACCCAAAATGGGGCTGCCGCGTTTGCGACAGCCCCCAATTGAGCAATGGATTATTTTAGTACATGCCGCCCATGCCGCCGCCCTGCGGAGCCGCTGCCGGCGGATTCTTCTCCGGCAGGTCGCTGACGAGCGACTCGGTGGTGAGCACCATGGCCGCCACGCTGGCCGCGTTCTGCAGCGCGCTGCGGGTAACCTTGGTCGGGTCGGCGATGCCGCGCTCGATCATGTCGCCATAATCGTTCTTGGCGGCGTCGTAGCCGAAGGTGTTGCTCTTCTTGCTCTTGACCTTCTCCACCACCACGGAGCCTTCCACGCCCGCGTTCACCGCGATCTGGCGCACCGGCTCTTCCAACGCGCGCAGCACGATGGCCACACCGGTCTTGATATCGCCGTTGGTCTGCGCGAGCAGCTTGGCGACTTCCTTGCTGGCATCGATCAGCGCGGTGCCGCCGCCGGGCACGATGCCCTCTTCCACGGCCGCGCGGGTCGCGGCGAGCGCGTCCTCAATGCGCAGCTTGCGCTCCTTCATCTCAACCTCAGTCGCAGCGCCGACGTTGATCACCGCAACGCCGCCCGCCAGCTTGGCCAAGCGCTCCTGCAGCTTCTCGCGGTCATAGTCGCTGGTGGTCTCTTCGATCTGGGCGCGGATGGACTGGATGCGGGCCTTGATCTCGCTCGGATCGCCGGCGCCTTCCACGATGACGGTGTTCTCCTTGTCCACCTTCACCTGGCGCGCGCTGCCCAGCATATCGATGGTGGCTTCCTTCAGCTCCAGGCCAAGTTCTTCGGTGATGACCTGGCCGCCGGTCAGGATGGCGATATCCTGCAGCATGGCCTTGCGGCGGTCGCCGAAGCCAGGCGCCTTCACGGCCACGCAATTGAACGTGCCGCGCAGCTTATTGAGCACGAGGGTGGCCAGCGCTTCGCCTTCCACGTCCTCGGCGATGATGAGCAGCTTGCGGCCCTGCTGCACGATCTGCTCCAGCAGGCCGATGATCTCCTGGATGTTGGAAATCTTCTTATCGGTGATGAGGATCAGCGGATTGTCCAGCTCCGCAACCATCTTCTCGTTGTCGGTGACCATATAGGCGCTCGCGTAGCCGCGGTCGAACTGCATGCCTTCCACCAGCGTCATTTCGGTCTTCAGGGTCTTGGATTCTTCGACGGTGATGACGCCGTCCTTGCCGACCTTATCCATCGCGTCCGCGATCAAATCGCCGATGACCGGATCGCCGGAGGAAATCGCGGCGACCTGCGCGATGCCCTGCTTGCCCTCGACGGGCTGGCTCAGCTCGGCCAGCGCGGCGACGGCCGCGTCCGTGGCCTGCTCAATGCCCTTGCGCAGCTCCATGGGGTTCGCGCCCGCGGCCACATTCTTCATGCCTTCGCGGATGATCGCCTGCGCCAGCAGGGTAGCGGTGGTGGTGCCGTCGCCCGCGACGTCGTTCGTCTTGGTGGCAACTTCCTTCACAAGCTGCGCGCCCATGTTCTCAAAGGGATCTTCCAGCTCGATTTCCTTGGCGATGGTCACGCCGTCGTTGGTGATCAGCGGAGCGCCAAACTTCTTGTCGAGCACAACGTTGCGGCCCTTGGGGCCCAGGGTAATTTTAACGGTATCCGCCAGCTGGTTGATGCCTTTTTCCAGTGCGCGGCGGGCTTCCTCACCATACAAAAGCTGCTTTGCCATTGCGATCTTCCTCCTTATTCTACGACCGCGAGAATGTCAGACTGGCGCACGAGGATGTATTCCTCGCCATCCAGCTTAACCTCGGTGCCGGCATACTTGGAATAAATAACTTTCTGGCCTTCCTTCACGTGCATGGTAATTTCCTTGCCATCCACATTTCCGCCCGGCCCCACGGCCAAAACGACAGCCATCTGCGGCTTTTCCTTCGCGGTGGTGGCCAAATACAATCCGCCCTTCGTCTGCTCTTCCGCGCCGACGTTCTGAATCACGACGCGATCGCCCAAAGGCATGATCTTCATATATAAGTCCCTCCTGATGGTGTAGAGTTGTTAGCACTCGATTCATTTGAGTGCTAACAGGCACTGTGGATAGTGTATCCAAAAAGCCCCTTTTGTGCAAGTGGCGAACCCGGGAATTCCTGGGAATTCCCGGCGTTTTTAGCCAAATTCCGCGAATATCATCGATTCCTACCATGTCATCTTTGATTTCCGTCTGTTTTCTCCACTTCTCTAAAATGTGTCGAAGATTTAACACTGTATTGGTGCAAACGCGCGCGCCACGACTTACAATAGCGGCAGAACCATGCCCGGAAAGGAGAGAAATCCATGGAAACATACGAAGCCACGGTTTCCCTTTCGCCGCAACAAGCGGCGGACAAAATCCGCGCGCACATTTTAAATTCTATCTCCGGCGAGTGCCTGGATGAAGTGCGGCGGCAGGTGGCCGATAAAACGCTCATCGCCATGGTATTTGAAAAATTCTATTACCGCGCAGGCAACCGCCTCACCCTCAGCGTGCTCATCGACGATTTTTCGGGCCAAACGCTCGTGCGCTCAGTGGGCGGCGGTGGCGGCGAAGGCATCTTCATTCGCTTCGATTGGGGCGCCAGCGCCAACTTCGCCCGCTCCGCCTTCGACGCGCTGGAAGGCTATATCGAAAACGCTCACTAAAAACCTTGCAAACGCATAAACGGTCTGGCCGCTGAAACGCCCAAAAAAATCAGGGGCTTTTCCGCGGCCAGACCGCCGTTTTCCACGCTTTGCCCGCTCACGTCCGCTTGCGCAGCACATCCAGGACATGGTGCGATGCGCCGATCATATCCCGCCGTTCGCACAGGAAAAAGTGATATTTCAGATAGAGGGCAAATGTGTCGTCATCCATGGCGTCCACGCAATCGCGCATATACAGCGTGGCCAGGTCGGTCGCCACCAAATGCAGCCTTTCCACCGGCTGCGTTTGCGCCAGCGCCTCAATATCCTCCACGCGGCTGAGCTGAAAAACCTCCTCGGGCCGCGAGCGGGCAAT
>DVJN01000099.1 GCA_018716755.1 Candidatus Alectryocaccomicrobium excrementavium | reverse complement strand
TTAGCTTGTCAAGAAATAATATACGTAAAATTTTTGCGTACAAAAAAGCAGGCCAAAGGCCTGCAAAAAAGCTGCGCCATGCAACTCAAGGAAAAACACTTGCCGCCCATTTGGGCTATACCAACATCTTCATGGCCCACACCAGGAGCAAATGCGCGGGATAAAACAGATAAAACACCCACTTGGGCAATTTCAGGTTGGTTTTCGTGGGAATATAGACGAACGGCAAGGCAAAAATCGCGAACATCTGGATGCCAAAGCGCACGCCCATCACCGAATAGCCCGCGCCCGAAAGCCCCCACCAGACCATGAACGCCGTTACAACGGGCATGGACAGGATGGGGCGGGAGGCCAGCAAATAAAACAGCACCATCAGCACGATTCCGCGCCAGCCATAATCCAGAATTCCATGCGTATAGTATAAAAACACGCCCACGCACGCCGTGATCACGAATTGCCGGTCGCGAATCGACCAGATCAAAATCATGCCCACCAGCAGGGAAAGCAAAATGCTCGGGTCGCGAAAACTCTCCAGATAAAAAGTAACCGCTGCCCGCACAGGATGCTCCACAAACGAAACGGAATACATCGCCGCGTTCGTGTGGTTCATCACCACAACATAGATGGGCTGGGAAACCAGCATGAGCAGCGCCACGCGCACGACATAGCGCAGCATATTCTTGGTGTAAGCGCAGCCCACCGCCAGGCAATAGGCATACAGCGGGAACGCGATGCGCCCCACGATGCGCAAGACCCGGTATTGCGGAAATACCACCGCGCCCAGGTGATCCGCCAGCATACAAACCATGGCGATCAGCTTGAGCAGGCCAGTATCCTTATTGGTGTTGATGGTGCGCGGCGGAAACAGCCAATCGAGCGCGCCGCGGGCTTTTGCTGCCATGGCTAATCCTCCGCCTCCGCGGCTCCGGTGTTTTTGCGCTCGCGCTCGCGCTCCCGCTCAATAAACTGATCTGTGCTCAGATTCTTGGGCGCTTTCTGGCGCGGATAGCGTTTTCTGGCGGCCTTGGGCGCTTCCTCTGCCTGTGCCCTGGGCGGCGCGTTTTCCGGCTTTTTCGGCTCGGGCCGGGGCGCCGGCTTGCCTTCCACCCGCTTTACATCGTCGATATCGTATTCGCGCACGTCGAACGTGTCGTCTGAAAGGCGCAATTTGACCTTTACCCGCTCGCGCAGCACATTGATATCCACGATGTTGCCCACCCCATCCGGCGTAAGCACTTCCTTGCCCACCTTGGGCAGCTTTTTGAGCGTTTCTTCGTAGTAATCCTGCTCATATTTCAGGCAACACATCAGCCTTCCACACTGGCCGGAAATTTTCGTGGGATTGAGCGAAAGATTCTGCTCCTTGGCCATTTTGATCGATACCGGCTGAAAGTCACTCAAAAATGTGCCGCAGCAAATGGGCCGCCCGCAGGAACCCAGCCCGCCCAGCATTTTGGCCTCGTCCCGCACGCCGATCTGCCGCAGCTCGATGCGCGTTTTCAGCACCGACGCGAGATCTTTCACCAGTTCGCGGAAATCCACCCGGCCATTGGCGGTGAAATAAAAGATGACCTTGCTGTTGTCAAAGGTATATTCCACGCTGATGAGCTTCATTTCCAGCTTTCGCGCGGCGATTTTTTCCAGGCACAGGTCAAACGCCATCTTTTCATTTTTGGCGTTGGCCTCTGCGCGGCGCAAATCTTCCTCCGTGGCCAGGCGCAGAACATTCTTCAGCGGCGCGACAATCGCCTCGTCCGGCACCTCGCGCGCACTGGTGATCACTTCTCCCAGTTCAATACCGCGCACCGTTTCCACAATCACATGATCGCCCGGATTGGCCCAAATGCCCGCCGGATCGAAATAATAGAGCTTTCCCGCTTTTTGAAAGCGGACTGCGATAACCGTTGCCATCCAACCTTGCGTGCCCACGCTCTGGGCGCGCGCTCCTTTCCATGCGTTTCCAGACTTTATCCATTCCGCTTCCCCAGGCCCGCGAAGAGCATCAGCTCCATCGCGTACTGGCGGGAAACGTTGCTTGCCAATTTCATGCGCGCGTCCGCCACGGCGCCCAGCAGGCGGCCGCCATCCAGCGCGCCTCCTTCCAGGAGCCGCGCACGCGCCCATCCCTCCACCAATTCCAGCGTGCGCGCAGCATCGCGCTTTTCATCCGCGAGCGCCAGGGCCGCGGCTGGGACGTCGCTCGCCGCGCGAATGCCGTCCAGCGCCGCGTCCACTGCGCGCACATCGTTCATATACGCCTCGTCAGAAGCGATTTGCAGCGCGCGCCCCACGCTGCCCTGCGCGGCGCGCGCCAAAAGGCGCGCCCGCTCCGCCTCGATCCCCCGCGAAACCAGCACGCGCGCGCATTCCTCTTCGCCCAATGGGTGAATATGATGCACCGCGCAACGGGAAACAATCGTGGAAAGCAGCGCGCTCATCCGCTCGGTAATCAGGAAAAACACCGCGTATTCCGGCGGCTCTTCCAGCGTTTTCAACAGCGCGTTCTGCGCCTGCGCCGTCAGCCGGTCGGCGTTTTCCAGCACTACGGTCAAACGCCCGCCATCAAAGGGGCGAATGGCAACCCGCTCGATCAAATCGCGGATCTCTTCTACCTTTGCGCTCTTTTCCGGCGAAAGGCGAAGCAAATTCACCGCGTTGCCATGCGCGTATCGCAGGCAACTCGGGCACAGGCCGCAGGGCGGATTGGCGCCCGTGCAATTCAGCGCGCGGCAAAGCGCATCCACCAGCGTTTTTTTGCCACAACCAAACGGCCCTTCAAAAATATGGGCATGGGGAAAGCGCCCGGCGCGAACCGAGCGCAACAACTGTTCTTCCAGTGCCTGTAGACCTTCCAGCATTTAGATCTTGATGAACTGGTCGACGCTCAGCACAAAGATCGTCGCCCCGCCAACCATAACCTCGATGGGATATGGCATATGCACGCCCGTCGCCCCGCCGACCGGCGAAGGCGAAGTGGCGATCTGCTTGCGGCTCTTGCAGGTCTTTTCAATCACGGCCATAGCGCCGTCGAACTTGGTGTCGTCCACGCCGACGAGCAGCGTCGTGTTGCCCGACCGTAGGAAGCCGCCCGTCGTCGCCAATTTGGTGACGCCATATCCTTCGTTCATCAGCGAGCTAACCAAGCGGGACGAATCCTCGTCCTGAACGATCGCGATAATCAGCTTCATGCAGGTCACTCCCTCTCCTTTTTTTCTATTATACACGATTTTTGTGCGGATTGCAAGCAAATTCGTTACGGACGCATGCGGTTTCCGATTGTCAACCCATTTTATTTTTATGGTTGACAACTACGGCGCACAGGGAGGGGCGAACCTTGCGCACAAAAGAACGGTTGCTGTCGCTAAGCGGACAGGGGAACCTATGTATCCGGAGAGGAACTCGCGCGGCGGCTTTCCCTATCCCGGGATGAAGAAAGAATGGGCGCGCAAACCGATCGCCAGGAGGCAGCGAAGCACCGCAGCGCAAGCTGTGGCGGAGAAATATTCCAATGATGATTATGCAATGCAGTTTCCCGCAATTGCGGTGGCCCGCTTTATTCTCCCCCTTCCCGCAAGTACAAAAAGCACTTACATTCATTCGCCTCAAAGTGCAGCCGCACAGGATCGCCGCCCTGCAGTGCATGCCGTTCGCCCGTATACATTTCCTCCAAAACACCCGTCTGCCAGGGTACGCGAATGTCCCGCTCACCGCCTTTGTGATCGAAAAGGGCGAGCATGCGGCTGTTGGTATACACCGGCAGGCCATCCGCCTGATAAATCCATGCGCCCGCCATGCGCGCCAATGGCCGCAGTATATACTCCGGCACAGTACCCTGGGCCGCCCAAGCGTCGAATCCACCATGGGGCCGTGGTTTCACCACCAGTTGACTCTTACCGCTTACCAAGCCCCGCCCAAACACATACGCATCCGTTTCATCCGCCTCAATCACCGGCCCCGCTTCGCCCATTTCTCCGCCAAAAACCCGCCCCATGGAGTCGTCATTCACCGGGCCGCTCGGTACCAGAGTGTACCCCATCTTGGCATCGGAAACCCGCAGGCGAATGCCCGTCAATTCTTCCATGGCCGGCGGCTCCCACTTGCCATCCTTGAGAATGCCTGGGGCAAACAGAAACAGCATGCTCGCGCCGCGCGCGCGCAAACCGGCCACAGCCTCGCGCAATTCCGGCGTGGGCGCACACAAATTGGGAAAGATATACAATCTGTATTGTTCGCGCGGAAAATCCGGCCGCAGCAAATCGCGGGCAGGAAAATAATCTACCGCGCAGCCTATGCGGCCCAATGGCTCCAACTGCCGCTCAACCAATACGGAGTGGACCACGTTGGGCTGGCGCAAATAAAAATTGCTCTCCTCATCTACCATCATGGCAACCTGCGCGTTGCTGCGAATATCGCGGCTATACAGCCGTTCCTGCGCCCTGCCAATGGCCAACAATTCTTTCTGCAATGCAGGATCGTCGTACCACCCGCCAAACATATCAAACCACCAGTATGTTCCCAGCGCGCCGAAAACGCATGCTGCCTCGCGCCGCGCGTATTGTATGCTTTCCCACAAAGAAGCGTGGCGGCGATGCGCGGATTGCTGCAGCACCTGCGCGTAAGGATTGGCATTGGCCACATAGGTCGTATTATCGATTTCGTGGTAATATAGCTTGCCATGCAGGCGCACCGAAGCCATGGGCAGCTGAGAATTGCTCACACTCTCCAACCCGCGCAGGGCATACGACGCAGGCGAGAAAATCAAATCGATATCAGGACAATCAAAAACGCGCGAAGCCAGTAGCTGGCAGCTTTCCTGGATGCGCGTTCCGTGCGCGAGGATATAGCCGCTAAAGCAGCCCACCAGCAAACCCGGGTTATATTCCTTTACCGCGTGGGCAAATTCCATAATGGTATCCGCCACAATTTCTGAAAGGAAGCGCCAGTACTCCACGGCGTTCTGATCTGCTTCACCATAGAGCATGCCATGCTCGCCGCTCGCAAGCGCCTGCGCGGAGGGCAAGCGGCGGTTGGGATCGCCTGCAAACGCCTGAAACGCCCTCTCCTTTACGGGATCTTCCAGCAATGCCTTGCGGTTATACCATTCGCAGGTTCCCCCGGCGCAGACGTACACTGCGTATATCTTTTCCGGATATTCGCGATCCAGCCAGGATAACACATCGCGAATACAGCGCTTGGCCGCCGCGCGCCATGGCTGATAAGAACACGCCTCCGGAATATGGTTAAAGCTATCCTGGCACTGCGGATGCGCGGCCAGGTACCAATCGCGCGTGTCCAATTGCAAAATTAGCGAAAAATAGTTCTCCGGGGCATTTTCGATAAACTGATCCATCTGCCGCCGGAGGACCTCCCAGTCGTATACTCCCTCTCCCAACCAGAATTCCCCAAACTGGGAATAGGGCACATCCAGAGAACACAGTATGCCGCTGGGATATATGCTCATCAGCCGGATACCGCCCCGCGCAAAATCCCGGGTGATTTCCGGCTGCGGCCAAAATGAGCGAAAGGATACCGCAGAAACTTTTTCCCCGTTGATCGTGATTTTCGCCACACCATTTTCCTGTATCAAGCGAGCGTTCATCCTGGTTTGCCTCCTTACCAAAAAATTGGATTTTCAAAACATACCTCTTAGCTACCGGGCGCGATTCACACGCCCATCCTCTTAAGATGTAATTTTATTATATCAATTCAAATTATACATCAATTTTGCTATATTTGTCAATAGCCCATCATATCTTTTCAGGAGCGAAAATGCCATAGGTAGACTTGCAACTCTATTTTTAGCACGGGGTTCTCTGTTTTTCTTCCCTCCCCTCTGTTACCATTCTATATGTACCCCAACAAATCGCCGCGGCAAAATCTCACGCATCCCATTGACAACCGGCTGCAATATGGTATGATTATGGTGGAAACAAAGGAACCAATATCCCCGCAGGGCAGGCGGTTGAAAGGCTGTCTAACCAATTCAAAGGGGAAGGGAAAATGACGGAATTTTTTTGGAGGTTTATATGATTCAGGCGCATTTCATCCGGCTTGAGTATGGGCGAACCAGCCCGGGAACCATTGCCATTGTTGAAACTCCGGCCCCGATGATTTCGTGGGCCATTTCTGGCGAAAGCCAGGCCGCCTGGCGCATCCGCGTGGGCTGCCGGGGCGAAATGCTGTGGGATTCGCAGTGGGTGCGCAGCGCCAGCCAGTGCGCCGCCTACGCGGGCAAAGCGCTCACGCCCGGCGACGTCAACGAGCTTTCGCTGGAGGTGATGGACGAAAGCGGCGCGGTTAGCGCCGCAGCGTGCGTGCGCTTCTGTCTCGGCGCGCTGGGCGAATGGAAGGCCCCGTGGATTGGCGAGGCGGAGGCGGGCGAGGACACCGTGCCCTGCTTTTCCAAGACGTTCTTCTGCCGCCGCCCGGTGGAGGACGCCTGTCTGTTCGCCAGCGGCATCGCCTATCAACGCATCACGCTCAACGGCGCGCAAATCGACGGCAGCTTTATGAACCCCGCGCTGAGCGAATACGAAAAGCGCTGCTACTACGCGGTGTATCCCGGCCTCGCGCTGCGGGAGGGCGAAAACCGCATCGGCATCGAGGTGGCCGCCGGCTGGCGCTCCCCGCACAATGTGTGCTACAAGCTCACCGGCCGCGTGCCGGATTTCACCGGGCCCACGCTGCTGAGCGCCGCGCTGCGCATCCGCTATCGCGATGGCGGCGAAGAATGGCTCTATACGGATGAAAGCTGGAAATGCCGCTACGGCGCGATTGTCTACAGCAACATCTTCATGGGCGAAACCTATGACGCTGCCAAAGCGCTCCCCCACTTTGCCGCCCCGGGCGACGACGATTCCAGCGCGCCGTGCGCGCGCGTTTTCCCCGCTCCGTGCGAAAAGATGTGCGTGCAGGCGCTGGAACCCGTGCGCGCGCACGAAGAATACCCCGCCGTCTCTGTGATGGAAGTGAAGCCGGGCGTGTTCGTGGCGGACTTTGGGCAGAATATCGCGGGCCTTTGCCGCCTACGCCTGCCGCGCACCCTGGCAGCCGGGCAGGAAATCCGCATGGCGCACATGGAAATGCTGGATGAGGACGGCACGCTTTACACGCCTCCGCTGCGCAACGCCGCCTGTACCGACCGCTACATCGCCCTGGGCGATGGCAAGGACGCGGCCTTCTGGCAGCCGCAATTCACCTACCACGGCTTTCGCTACGCGCAGGTAGAAGGACTGGGCCAGCCGCTGCGCAAGGAGGACATTTGCGCGGTGAGCCTGTACAGCGATGTGGACAGCCATAGCAGTTTCCGCTGCGGCAGCGCCATCGTGAACGCCATCCAGAAGATGGTGGTGCAGACCGAGCGCGCCAACATCCATAGCATCCTCACCGATTGCCCGCAGCGCGATGAGCGCATGGGCTGGATGAACGACGCCACCGTGCGCTTTGAAGAAACGCCCTATAACTTTGATATCGGCCGCCTGTTCCCCAAGGTCGTTCGCGACCTGCTCGATGTGCAGGACGAAAGCGGCGCCATCTGCTGCACCGCGCCCTTTGCCTTCGGCTGCCGCCCGGCGGACCCGGTGTGCTCCTCGTTCCTGGTTGCGGGGTGGCAGGCCTATATGCACACAGGCAACCTGGACATCCTGCGCGAAGGATACAGTGGCTTCAAGGCCTGGAACGATTGCCTCGCCGCGCACAGCCAGCAGGGCATTGTGAATTACAGCTATTATGGCGACTGGGCAGGCCCCGCCTACGCCTGCGAAGGCGAGGATGGCGCCAAATCCAGCGAAACGCCGGGCATCCTGATGTCCACGGGCTACCACTATTTCAATGCCCGCCTGCTGGCGCGCATGGCCGCCGCCCTGGGCCAGGAGGACGAAGCCGCCGAACAGAACGCGCGCGCGGACGCCATCCGCGAGGCGTTCCTGGCCAAGTGGTGGGATGAGGCGAGCGGCAAAGTGGCGACCGGCTCGCAGGCCTGCCAGGCTTTCGCGCTGTGGCTGGGCATTTTGCCCGAGGAGGGCCGCGCAAAGGCGGCAAAGGTGCTGCACGACGATCTCGCCGCGCGCGAGTATCGCTTCACCACGGGCAATCTGTGCACCCGCTATATGATGGATGCGCTCACGCAATGGGGCTATCTGGAGGACGCGTGGGCGCTGATCACCCGCGAAGCCTATCCCTCCTGGGGCTTCATGCTGCAAAACGAGGCCACCACCGTGTGGGAGCGCTTCGAGCTGAAAAAGAACCCCGGCATGAACTCGCACAACCACCCCATGTACGCCGCGGTTGGCTATTGGTTCTACGCCTATCTGGCCGGTGTAAAGCCGCTGGAAGCGGGCTGGAAGCGCGTGGCCATCCATCCGTACATGCCCAAGAACCTGCTCAGCGCGCAGGCAACCGTGGAAACCCCGCTGGGCGACGTCAGCGTGCGCTGGGTGAAGCGCTATGGGCAGGCACACCTGTATGTGCAAATTCCCTGCGGCGCGCAGGCGGATGTGACGCTGCCACAGGGCACGCAAAGCGTTTCCGCCGGATTCCACCACTTCAGCTGGCCGCTGGATGCCGAATAAAAGCAAATGTGTCGGGGCTGGATCGCTTCCAGCCCCGCAAAATTTTAGCGCGCATGGACGCGTTTGCGGACAAACCGCGCAACCAGGGCCCCTCTGATACTTTTGCTTGCCAAACCCCGCCAGCGATGCTATAATACGCCCATGGAATACAGCGCATTTCATGCGCACAGAGTATTGACAAAGCCTCGGGAAAAGAGGTTCTAATCAGAAATGACGGCGTGTACGTCATTTCTGGTATTTTTCGCGGGGCGCACGAAGGCCGCGCGCAGTGCGCGAAACAGGCCGAAGTAAGCCCAATGAAGCAGGGAGTGCCGCAAGCGAGCTTGTGAGCGCAGCGGGACGACCATGCTGAATTGAGGAAGCGCACGAAGGCCGCGCGCAGTGCGCGAAACAGGCCGAAGTAAGCCCAATGAGCAAAGGAGAACTGCAAGCCGTCAGGCGCAGCAGGACGACTATTGCGAATTGAGGAAGCGCACGAAGGCCGCGCGCAGTGGGCGAAGCAGGCCGTAGCCGTCGAAGCCCCGAAGGGGTGAAGGGGCGAGGGGCGCACGGAGGCCGCGCGCAGTGCGCGAAACAGGCCGAAGTAAGCCCAGTGAGCAACGAGAGCTGCGAGCGAGCCTGCGAGCATCGGAGGCCCGAAGGGCTGGAGTGGCGAGCACACGGAGCAAAGCGCAGTGCGCAGCCACGGAACACCGCGCAAGCGTCAGCGCAGGGCGGTGCGAAGATGCAGGACGACCATTGCGAATTGTGGCAAGCCTGCTCTCCCGTCCACCAGGGGCTGTGAAAAAACTTTTGTTTTTTCGCAGCCCCGCTCTATCCCCGCCATGGCGGCAGCCGCACGTTCCCCCCGGGAAAAAGGCCGCGCCATTTTTCCGGCGTTCCGGGCGCGCCCTTACCCGCACTTTGCAAAGAAACCCAGAGAAGGCATGACCCGTCCCTTCACAAAGCAATGCCAAAACGGGCACAATTGCTCATGCAGATCCATCATTTCGCTCCACTCCTCGGGATAATCGCCGCATCCCTGCGAAAAGATCACGCGGCCATCCGTCAGTTCCATGCGAAAATGCCAGGCATTCCCGCCGGAAACCTGCGCGTACTGCTCCCGCCAGGCCTCCACGTCGATGATCTGCAAAGCGGTAAGATACCGTTCAAACTTCTTTTCCGAAATGGGCGTGTCGCAAACAATGGGGTTGCGCACCGCGTTTTCCGGCGTCATTGCGCCATGCGTTGCGACCGTGACGCGCGCATAGCGCTGCTTCGCGCGGAAGTGTATCGCAATCGTCAGCTCAACTTCCCGCACAATCTGAACATAAAATGAAATGCTGCGAACCATCCGGGGTGAAATGGGATCCAGGCGAACCATGGCAGAATCACTCCAGTAATAAGCCAATTTCAACGCAATAATATTGTAATACATCAAGTTAAATATTTCAATATAGTTTCAAAATATTACAAATTGTTCGCATATGTTTGCTTCCCATGTAGCCGCCAAAGCCCCGCATTTTTCGCAAAACAAGCGCAAAATGCGCCAAAAAAGGGGCGAAGCGCTTCCCGGCGCGCATCCGGGATCCCGCTTTGCCCCTGCAAATTCTGCCGTTTTATGAGCGTCCCGCCAGGCAGCGCGCCACATTGCGAGCCGCCTCTACATCCATGCGGATATACACTTCCTGCGTATAGGTTCCAATATGCGGCGTGAGAATTGCGCGCTCCATGCCCCGCAGCGGACTATCCACGCACGGCTCCCCATCAAAGACGTCCACCGCCGCGCCGCCCAGTTTCCCCGCGCGCAGCGCATCTGCCAGGGCCTGCTCATCCACCACAGCGCCGCGCGCAGTATTGATCAAATACGCGCCTGCCTTCATCCGGGCAATTGCCCGCGCGTCTAGCATATGGCGCGTTTCTTCCGTAAGCGGCACGTGCAGCGAAACGAAATCCGCCTCCTGCAGCAGCGTTTCCAGCGGCGCGTACTGCGCGCCAAACGCCGCTTCCGCCCGCTCGTTCCTGCGATGGCTGTAATACAGGATGCGCATATCGAAAGCGGCGGCCCGGCGGGCGACTTCCCAGGCGATGTTGCCCATGCCGACGATTCCCAGCACGCGGCCTTCCACGCTGCTGCTCGGAATGCGCTCCCAGCGCCCGGCGTGCATGGCGGCGCTCATCGCCGCAATGTTCCGGGAAAATTCCAGAATATAACCCATGACCAGCTCGGCCACAGGCTTTTCCACCACGCCGGTGGTGCGCGCCACCTCGATTCCCCTGGACTGCGCATAGCGCCAATCCACCGAATCGATCCCCACACCCCGCCGGGCGATGATCTTCAGCCGCGGCGCGGCATCGATCACTTCCCGGTCGATCTTTTCCATATCGCAAATGATGCCATCCGCTTCTCCTGCAAACGGCAAAATCTGCTCCCTGTGCAAAAACGTATGCCCGTAGGGATTATCGATAACGCGCAACCCGGCCGTTTCCAAAACATGGCGCCCCTCCCGCGAAAACCGGCCAAAATTCTCGCTGGTAATCAATACCGTTGGCTGCATAGGCTTGCATTTTCCTCCTGTTTTCCGCTCCATCCAAATTATTTTGCCAGCCGCCCGCTTTTCCGGTGCATTTTCCCTCAAAACATGCTACAATAAGGACCATAAAAACAAACCGCGCAAAGGAGTTCCGCTTTATGGGATATGTCGACCTACACGTTCACACCACGCACTCGGACGGCGCGCTTTCCCCCGCGCAAATGGTGGAAAAGGCCAAGGCAGCCGGCGTAACAGCGCTGGCCATTGCTGACCACGACAAAATTTCCGGCAACCAGGAGGCCGCTCCCTTGTGCGCGCGGGCCGGTATCCGCCTGATCCCCGCCGTGGAAGTGGACACGATCCTGCACGGCGTGCTGGTGCATGTGCTGGCGTACTTTCCGGATTTTGCGAACACCGCGTTTCTCGCCATGCTCCAGGACAGCCGCGCGAAACTCGATGGCATGAGCGATATCCTGATCGGCCGGCTCGCCGCGCGGGGCAAAAACGTCAGCCGCGAGGAATACGCGCTCTTCCCCGAAATGCGCGAAAAGGGCGGCTGGAAAGCGCTATACTACCTGGCGCACAAGGGCGTCGTGGCCGCGCCGAAACAGGCCCTGCGCCTGTACGGCGACTATGGCGTGCGCTACGCGGACCAGGGCTTTACCAGCACGGAAAACGCCATCCGCGTGATCCACGAAAGCGGCGGGCAGGCCGTGCTGGCCCACCCGCGAGAAACCTTTGGCGACCCCCTGGAAAAGCAGGTGCGCCGGGCGCTGGAACTGGGATTTGACGGCATCGAATGCCACTATCCCCGGCACGACAGGAAAACCACCTGGCTATTGCGCACGCTGTGCCGGGAAAAAGGGCTGTATGAAACCTGCGGCAGCGACGATCACGGCGGCTTTTCCGGGGCGGACGTGGGTTCCCTCAAAATCACGGCACTTCCCGCCGGATGGTGAAAGAAAACGCTGTGCCCTCGCCCACCTTGCTTTTGACCCAGATATCCTCGCCCATCCAGCGAAGAAGCTCGCGGGCGATGGACAGGCCCAGGCCGCTGCCCTTGGTGCTGTGCGATTTATCCGCCTTGTAAAACCGCTCAAAGACATGCTGGAGGTCATCCTCTGCAATACCCTGGCCATTGTCATACACGGTGACCACCACCCGCTCGGTGTTCCAGATCAAATCCACGCCGATGGTGCAGCCCTCGCCGGTGTATTTGATGGCGTTGTCCAGCAGGATCACCATCAGTTGCTCGATGCGGTCGGGATTGGTCACCACGCGCGGGCAATCCTCAATGGTATCTGCCCAGATAAATCTGCGGTTTTTTTCCTGCGCGATGTTCGCGTAGCGCTCGCAGATGTCCAGCAGCAGCTCGCAGATGTCCATGGGATGCACTTCCACGGCGATTGCGCCCGATTGCAGGCGGGAAAGCTCCATCAGATCGTCGATCAGGCGGGAAAGGCGCAGCACTTCGCGCAGGATGATGTCGTAATACCGCTTGCGGGTATCCTCGTCCCGCACCATGCCGTCGCGCAGCGGCTCAATCAGGCCGCGCACGGCGGTGAGCGGCGTGCGCAATTCGTGGGAAACGTTGGCCACATAATCGCGCCGCGTGCGCTCCAGGCGCTCGGATTGCGTGATGTCCAGGAACATGCCCACCGCGCCCGCGGTTTCGCCCCGGTCGTCGTGGATGGGGGTGATGGTCACGCGGATGATTTTGGTCTTATCCGGCGCTTCCAGCTGCAGGCTGGCGGGTTCGCCGCTTTGCAGCACATTCTTGAACGCATCGCGGATATTGTCGTCCGCGATTTGCTCCGGGTTATCGAGCATTTCTTCTGAAACGCCCAGCATTTCTCCCAGCGCCGGGTTCCGGTGCGTCACGCGGCCCAGCTGGTCCACCGCGATGATGCCCTCGCTCAGTCCGTCCACCACATAGCGCAGGCGGTTGCGTTCGAATTCCACATCGGAAATCGTTTTAGAAAGCTCTCCCGCCATGTAGTTCAAAGACCGGCCCAGCTGGCCCACCTCGCCGCGCCATTCGTCGCTCGCGCGCACCTTGAAATTGCCCGCGGCCATGGCCATGGCCACATCGCGCATTTCGCGCAGCGGGTTGACGATGCGCCGCACCAGGAAAAACACCATCACGAATACGAACGGCAGCACGACCAGCAGCGAAAGCATCAGCGCGCCGACCAGCCCGCCCATGGCGGTCATCACTTCAAACAGCGGCACAAACAGGATGATCGCGCCCAGAATCTGCCCGCCATCCTGAATGGGCACGCTTACGAACACCATGTTCTGCGTGGGAATGATGCCATAATCGCTGGTGGCCACCGCCTCGCCCGCCAGGCTGCGCGCGAGTACCGGCTCAAACCACTGCAAAATGCTCTCATCCATCCCGCTGCTGTGCAGCATGTTGCCATCGGAATCCACCAAGATGCCATACGCGCCCAGGAGCGACTCGTCCCCGACGCGGGAGTTCATGATGGACTCGATCACGTCCTCCTCGCTCTCCTTGCTGAAGGAAACGAACAGATTGCCCAACGCCTCCGCGCGCGGGCGCAGTTCTTCCTCCTTCATGCGTGCGAAGGACACGCGCGAAACCGCGCTGAACAATAGCGCGGTCAACAGCGCGGTAAAGAACAGCGCGGTAAAGACGACGACAAAGATGCGGACGACCAGCGCGCTATTTCTCATTGCGCCCGCGCCTCATCCTGCCGCACTTCAAACTTATAGCCCACGCCGTACACCGTCACCAGCGACCACGGCACGCCTTCCTGCGGCAGTTTCTGGCGGATGCGCTTGATATGCGTATCCACTGTGCGGGTGTCGCCGAAGAAATCATAGCCCCACACGCGCGAGAGAATCTGCTCCCGGCTGAACACCTGGCCCGCGTTGGAGGAAAGCAGGTGCAAAATTTCCACTTCCTTGGGCGTGCAGGCGATTACCTGGCCCTTGGCCTTCACCTGATAATTGCCCAGGTTCACTTCCAGCTGCGGGAAACGCACGATGGTGTTATCCGGCACCACGGGCTCGGCAAACCGGCGCAGCACCGCCTTGATGCGCGCGATCACCTCGCGCGGGCTGAAAGGCTTCACAATGTAATCGTCCGCGCCCAGTTCCAGGCCCAGAATCCTGTCGATTTCCTCGCTCTTGGCCGTGAGCATGATGATGGGCTTATTGGAAGTTTGCCGGATGGTGCGGCACACGTCCGTGCCCGACATCTTGGGCATCATCAAATCCAACACGATCAAATCCGGATGGAGCGATTCGCTCATTTCCAGCGCCTGCTGACCATCGAAGGCAGAAGCGGACTCGAATCCTTCGCTCTTTAAGTAAATGCCCAGCGATTCATGCACCACGGGATCGTCATCGCAAATCAAAATCAGGGGACACATGGACATAGTTCTCACCTCATTGCTGTTGTGCTTTCATTATAGCGGATTTCTCTCCCTACGGCAAGCCATTTGCCGCAAGCTCCATAATATATTCAAAATTTGGCCGCACGCGCAACGCTTTCCAGCGCGCAAGCGAGATATTTCCACGCATGCCCCGCGGCAGTTTTCGACAAGATAAGGCCAAAACGAACAGGAGGGATGCACGTGAACCCCACCATAGAACTGCTCAACGAAGTCTGGGCCGGCGCGCGCACTGGCCTCACCTCGCTGCGCGCCATCCTGGACATTACGGACGATACCAACCTGCGCAACGAAATCTACCGGCAGGAAACCGAATACCAGAATGTGGTGCGCGAAGCGGAAAACCTGCTCGCCGGGCACGGCGAGCGCCCGGACGGCGTGAACTGCATGACGCGCGCCTGCACATGGACCGGCATCCGCATGAATACCCTGACCGATAAGAGCACGCCGCACATGGCGGGCCTTTTGATCCAGGGCAATACCATGGGCGTGATCGAGCTCACAAAGGCGCGCGCGGATTTTGAAGGCGCGCAGGCCAGCGCGCAGGATCTGGCCGCGCGGCTCCTTGCGCTCGAGCAGGACAACATCGAGCGCTCCCTCGCCCTGCTCGAGCAGGCGGAAGCCCTTACGACGGCATAGGCATCTGGCGCGGACGCTTTTCATCACAAAATGCGCCGCGCCATAATTTTCCCCTTCTCCTGCGTGTGCTATTCGCCGAAATTTTTCCCGCCGCAATGTTTTTCTTGACAGCACGCAAAAAACGGGGTATCATGTGTATGTAGCCACGCACCAATTGCAAAGGAGAGAGATTGTCATGGCAAAAAACGGCGATGAAGTGCTCAACCAGACTACGCAAAGCGTAGCGGCGGAAACCAAAAAGCGCGAAGGCAAGCTGAAGTACGGCATCATCGGCACCGGCTGGATCGCCGAATCCCATATTCAGAGCCTCCTGAAAATGGACGATGTGGAAATCGTCGCCCTGGCCGACCTGATCCCCGGCAAGGCGGAAGCGTTTGCCGAGCAGTGGGGCGTGAAGGGCGCCCGGTATTACCCGGACCATGCCTCCATGCTGAAGGCGGAAAAGCTCGACGCAGTGAGCAACTGCACCTATAACGTGGCCCACGCGCAGACCACCATCGACGCGCTCAACGCGGGTGTGAACGTGCTGCTGGAAAAGCCCATGTGCGTCACCACCGAAGAGGCTGTGGAAATCATGCGCGCCGAGAAAAAGAGCGGCAAGCTGCTCTCCATCGGCTTCCAGCCGCGCATGGATGAAAACATGAAGATGATCAAGCGCATCGTGGACAGCGGTGTGCTGGGCAAGATCTATTACATCCAGACCGGCGGCGGCCGCCGTCGCGGCATCCCGAACAGCACCTTCATCGAAAAGTCCACCGGCGGCATCGGCGCCATGGGCGATATCGGCTGCTATTCGCTGGATATGGTTCTCAACGCCATCGGTTATCCCAAGCCCCTCACCGTTACGGGCTATACCTCCAACTTCTTCGGCACCAACCCGAAGTATCAGCGCCCCGATAAGTTCCACACCGCGGCCGAAAACGCGGCGCGCTTTGGCGTGGAAGATTTCGCGGCGGCGTTCGTGCGCCTGGAAGGCGACATCATCCTCGACTTCCGCATTTCCTGGGCCATGCACCTGGACACCCCTGGCGACACGGTCATCCTGGGCACGGAAGGCGCGCTGCGCATTCCCTCCACCGATTGCTGGAACGGCACCGTCGGCGGCGCTATGACGCTGTATCATGACGTGGCCGGCGAGCAGACGCAGACCGAGATCCCGATCCTCAAGACCAAAGAGGGCCTGTTCGATCTGAAGATCCGCTCCTTCCTGGATGCGGTGTGGGATAAGGGCGAGCCGCCGATTCCCTCCAGCCAGATTCTGTACAACCAGGCGATCATCGATCACATCGTCAAGTCCGCACAGCTTGGCAAGGAAATCGACGTCGTCATCCCGGAAATCTAAGGGATTGCATTATGGGGCTGTGAAAAAACCAAAAGTTTTTTCACAGCCCCAATGGCGGGGGAACAAGCTCCCCCGCCGTACACTCCGTCGGGGACGATTAAAGCGCGAAAGGGCTTCGGCACTCTCGCGCTCTCCTCAAGGTTTTTGACAGTCTGAGGGACCGTGAAAGAACAACCAAAGTTTCTTCACAGTCCCTTTTCAAAAAAAGCGGCGCTTTCGCCGCAGGAAAGGATACATAGCATGCCGAAAATTACGTTTATGGGCGCGGGCAGCACGGTGTTCGCCAAGAATGTGCTGGGCGATTCCATGATGACCCCGGCGCTGGAGGATTCCGTCATTGCGCTGTACGATATCGACGCCGTGCGCCTGGAGGATTCCAAGCGCATGTTGGACACCATCAACCGCAACAACGGCGGCAAGGCCACCATCGAAACCTATCTGGGCGTGGAAAACCGCAAGGCCGCGCTGCGCGGCGCGAACTACGTGGTGGACGCCATCCAGGTGGGCGGCTATGAGCCCTGCACCGTGACCGATTTCGAAATCCCCAAGAAATATGGCCTGCGCCAGACCATCGCGGACACGCTGGGCATCGGCGGCATCTTCCGCGCGCTGCGCACCATCCCGGTGCTGTTCGATTTCGCGCGCGATATGGAAGAAGTCTGCCCGGACGCGTGGTTCCTCAATTACACCAACCCCATGGCCATGCTCTCCGGCGCCATGCAGCGCTACACGGGCGTAAAAACCGTGGGCCTGTGCCACAGCGTGCAGGTGTGCTGCGAAGGGCTGATGAAGGGCCTCGGCATGGAATACGACGACACCGTGCAATGGAAGATCGCGGGCATCAACCACCAGGCCTGGCTGCTGGAAGTCACGAAAAATGGCGTGGATCTCTATCCGGAAATCAAGCGCCGCGCGCTCGCACGCACCGAAAAGCACCACGACATGGTGCGCTATGAAATCATGAAGCGCTTCGGCTATTACGTCACCGAGTCTTCCGAGCACAACAGCGAATACATGCCCTATTTCATCAAATCCACCCATCCGGAGCTGATCGACCAGTTCAACATCCCGCTGGACGAGTATCCGCGCCGCTGCATCAACCAGATTGCCGAATGGGAAAAGATGCGCGAAAACCTGCTGGGCGATGAGAACCTCACGCACACCCGCTCGCGCGAATACGCCAGCTACATCATGGAGGCCATGGAGACCAACCGCCCCTTCAAGTTCGGCGGAAACGTGATCAACACCGGCCTGATTACCAACCTGCCCAGCAACGCCTGCGTGGAAGTGCCCTGCATCGCGGATGCTTCGGGCGTGCAGAGCGTGTTCATCGGCGATTTGCCCGAGCAGTGCGCCGCCATGAACCGTACCAACATCAATCCCCAGCTGCTCGCCATCGAGGCCGCCGTCACGAAGAAGAAGGATTACATCTACCAGGCCGCGATGCTCGATCCGCACACCGCCGCAGAGCTCACCATCGATCAGATCGTTTCCATGTGCGACGATCTTATCGAGGCGCACAAGGGCTGGCTGCCGGAATACCACTAAAAATCGCATAAAAAACCCGCCGTGGGGAATTGCTCTTTTCCCTGCGGCGGACTTTATCCGCTCCACCCGTCGTATCCGCCCGGCCTTTGGCCGGGCAGTTCTGCGTTAGAGGGCTTTTTGTGGGGCAAAAGTCAGTTGGCGTTCGGAGCGGTTTTGAGCTTGTTGATTTCAGCGATGGAGAGCCCCGTGACGCGGGAAATCAGGTCGGCGGATAGGCCTTCATGAAGCATTCCTTTGGCGTTGTTAAGCCTTTCACGCTTCTCGCCGCGCTCCTCGCCAATGG
>DVJN01000098.1 GCA_018716755.1 Candidatus Alectryocaccomicrobium excrementavium | reverse complement strand
GAAATCATACGCCGCCTCTTCCGCGAACAGCCGCCAGGCGAAGGATTCACACGCCACCGTGCGGGTGTGTTCGCAGCCCGTGCGCTGGCAAAGGGCGCTGTGCGCGCCGTCGCCAAACGACCATTCCCCGTAATAGTGGCCGCGCGCGTTCGTTTCGTCCGTGGTATAACTGGCCCCACAATTCGCGCAGGTGTATTTGGTGTAGCCGCCCTCCGTGCAGGTGGGCGCGATGGTGGACGCCTTGTAAGCATGCCCCTTCATGGGCAGGATCGCTTGCTTCACAAGGATCTCGCCGCACACGGCGCAGCGCTTGCCCGCTGTCAGGCCGGTGCTGGTGCAGGTGGGCGCGACGCCGGGAACCGTCACCTCAACGTGGCCCTTGGCTTCTTCCAGCACCACGCCGCAGCCCTCACGGGCACAAATTTGCGGCGTGGTGCAGGTAGCGGGCGCGCCGCTATAATCGTGGCCAAGCGATCCACTCGTCTCTACCTGTCTATCCGTCTTATAGACAGCGCCGCCGAACTCGACTGTGGCCGTGTAGGTAACTATCCGGTTCCCCACGCAGCCCGAATTCGTGATGGTGCTGGTAATCGTGGCGTTCAGCTGCTCGACATGATAGGTGTCCAACCGGCAAGTGAATGTTGCCGTCGCACTGGTTAAGTCTGCAGACCAGGACCAAACCGGCTCCCCCCAGTCGTGCGTTGGATCAACGGTGAAATGTATCGTGTAACGTTTTTTGGAAACACCATCTTCTGCGGTTACAGTGATGATCGAAGTGGCTTTGCCGTCTTGCAGCCGCGCATAGTTCTCGCTGGCTTTCGCCTTGGGATCGGCCGTTTCATAGTCCAGCATGTAAACTGTCCATCTCTATTGCCATGCGGGAGCGTGACCTGTATGCCGTCTGCGGAAGCGGCTTGCTGCATCTCCGCCTGGGTTAAGGAATGATACTTCAATGAGACAGGGTCGCCGTAAGAAAGTGCGCTCAGATCCGCATTGTCCGACAAAGACGGCGCCTTAGCCGCTGTAGCGGTAACAACAATATCGCCCGTGACAGCACTTGACGGTATGCTGATCTTTAAAGCGCTGCCCGTATTTAACATGCTATACCCCGTTCCCTGCGACAATGCCTTTCCCCCAACGGCAATTGCAATCGCATCCGGCGTTTCGTAGCCGCTTGCAGTTGTGAGTGTTATATCCACTGACGTTCCCTGCACAGCGGTTGTTGGCTGTCCCTCTGCCGTCATGCCAGTCAAATTGTACGCAATCGAGTATGTTGTGTAGCCATTTGCGCCAACATCTTCCGCCAATGCAGCGGTGCTCAGCAACGCCAGCAGCAACGCGGCCCATGCCGCAATCCATAGTTTCCTTTTCATCGTTCTGCCTCCTTCAGCCGTTTTCCCCATAGCAAAAGCCGCTGCACAGGGGCCCGTTGCGGCTCCTGTACGGCGGCTCTGTAGGAAAAACGCCAAAAAAGGCAGACTTACCCTATCCTGCCTGCCTACCTACCTGCCTGAGTATAGGCGCAATCGCGAGCATTGTCAAGCCCTCCCCAGCATCCTTTCCGGTAAAATTTTCCATGCTTATTATGCCAAACTCCCTTTCCCACCGCAAGAGCGTACACGGAAAATTTCCGAAATTCCCTTACGGCTTCGCCCTGGGCTTAAAGATCAGCGCGTTGAGCAGGCCGAACAAAATGGCCGCCGCCACGCCGGCGGCGGTGTTTTGAATGCCGCCGGTGAACGCGCCAAAGAACCCATATTTGTGCACGGCCTCCATCGCGCCCATGGCCAGCGAATAGCCAAAGCCCGTGAGCGGCACGGTGGCGCCCGCGCCTGCAAAATCCACGAGCGGCTTATACACGCCCAGCGCGGTGAGCACCACACCCGCCACCACGAACAGCACCAGAATGCGCGCGCTGGTGAGCCCCGTGTGCATGAGGAGCGCCTGTCCCACGCAGCAGATCAGCCCGCCTACGACGAAGGCCTTTACAAACATCCACACCGTTTCCATTTATTTCCCCTCCAGCGTCGCGGCGAAAGCGATCCCGGGAATGGATTCGCCCTGCTGTGCGCTCGTCCAGCTCAAAAGCGCGCCGCTGCCCACCAGCAACAGGCGCTGTTTTGCACCTTCGCGCACTTCATCCAGCAACCGGGCGCAGGTGGTGGCGGCGATGCAACCCGCTCCGCTGCCGCCTGCGTGCGCATCCTGCCAATCATAATAGAGCGAAGCACCGCAGTCCATGAGCTTTTCTTTCGGCATGTCTACGCCGCGCTCCCGCAGCAGTTCCAGCAGCAATTCCCGGCCAATGGTGCCCAAATCGCCGGTGACGACGCGGTCGTAATCGCCCGCATCCGTGCCTGTCTGCGCAAAATGCGCGCAGATGGTATCGCACACGGCGGGCGCCATCACCGCACCCATGTGGTTTGCATCGCGGATTTTGCGGTCCACCACCCGTCCCAGCGTGCCGTTCACCACGCGCACCTGCGCCCCGTCCCGGCGTGCGAGCAGCACCGCGCCCGCGGCCGTGGCCGTCCACTGCGCGGAAGGCGGTCGCTGCGTACCCAATTCCAGCGGGTTGCGGAATTGCCGCTCCGCCGTGCAAAAATGGCTGCACGCGGCGGCCATCGCGTTTTCGCGGTATCCGCCGTCCACCAGCATGGCCCCCAGGATAAGCGCCTCCACAAATGTGGAACACGCGCCATACAGGCCCAGAAACGGCGTGCCCAATGCGCGCGCGGCAAAGGTGGAGGCGATGATCTGGTTGTTCAAATCGCCGCTGAGCAGCGCCTGCACGTTGGCAACAGCGATTCCGCCCTTTTGGCAGCACAATTCCACCGTGCGCCGCAGCATTTCGCTTTCCGCCATTTCCCAGCTGATCTGGCCCAGCAGATCTTCCTCAAGCACCACGTCAAATTTCTCCCCCAGCGGCCCCTGGCCTTCTTTCGGCCCCGCAATGGAAGCCGCGGAAACAATCGCCGGGCGGTTGGGAAAAACCAGCGTTCTGTCCGCGCCCATCAGATCACCCTCCCCACAATCCAGTAGATGATCCCCACGAGGATGGAGGCCGTGATGCCATAGGCCAGCACCGGCCCCGCCACGGTGAACAGGCGCGAACCCAACCCCAGCACCAGCCCTTCCCGCCGGAACTCCATGGCCGAAGCGGCCATCGAATTGGCAAAGCCCGTGATGGGCACGATAGAACCGGCGCCCGCGTATTTGCCAATGCGGTCGTACACGCCAAAGCCCGTGAGCGTGGTGCCCACAAACACGAGCACCATGGCAGTGAACATGGGGCTGGTGATCACCGTCAGTTGCAGCGCGTCGGCCCAGAAATTCAGCGCCTGCCCGATGGAGCAGATCACGCCGCCCACCCAGAATGCGCGAATATACCCCCGGAGCTTGGGACTGCCGGGCGTTTTCTCCTTCACCAGTTGATCATAGGATTTATCTCCCGCGTGGTTACGCATGTCGCTCCCCTCCCAACAGGCGCAGGGGCCGCAGCGCCGCCTTCATGCGGATTTCGCGATCCCCCGGCCGGGCTTCGCGCATGAGGCAAAATACCGGAATTTGCTGCCGCATGGTCATTCCTCCCGAAAACCGTTCTTTCGCCAGTATGCGCGCAAATCCGCGATTTATGCAGCGCGGGATGCGGCCGGGTTACAGAGTTTCCAGGTACTCTTCCAGGCAGAGGCCCCGTTCGTAAATATGCGTGGCGGCCTCCACGCCCACATAGCGGTAGTGCCACACTTCTTCCGCCGTACCGGTCAGGCTCGTCTTCTCCCCTGGATAGCGGAAAATAAAACCATATTTGTAGCTGTTCTCTTGCAGCCATGTATACACTTCCCACACTGCGCCGTTGATATCCACGGCGATGCCCAGCTGGTGTTCGCTCGTGCCGGGCACAGCCACCCATTTTTGCGCCTGCCGCACGGCCTCTTCCGCCGGATAGCCCTGCGCGCGGTATTCCTGGATCTTTTCGTCGTATAGGCTCTGCTGCTTTTCCTGCGTGCGGTAGCCGGAGGCGACGAATGGCCCCAGGCCTTCCCGCTCCGCCGCCTCCAGCATGGCCATGAGCGGCTCATAAATGCGCTCGTCCACCTTTTCCCCGCCCGGCACTTCCACCAGATGCAGGTTGTAATTTCCCGGCAGGGGATGCCAGCGGTTGACCAGCGTCAAATTCCAGGGCAGCTGGCCGGAACGCGCCTCTATCCCGGCTTGATGCGCGCCATCCGGCGCGTACACGCCCTGTTTCCCTGCCGAATACAGGCTCCAGCAGGCAATCGCCGCAAACAGAATCAGGCCCCATGCCACTGCCGGGACGCGCCGCCCATATCCCCGTACCCTCTTTCGCATGTTCTCTTGCCTCCCCAAAAAACAATCCGCCTGGCACGCATTGTACCAGGCGGACAGAAGCCATTTTATAATGCTTCCCTAAGAAAACCTTGAGAACATCCTAAAATCCAATGGGAAGAAAAAGTGCCGGTGAAAAAAGGCGCTATTCTTCGATGGCAGCGCGCGCCGTGTTGATGGCGCGAACAATGGCGGGATCGAACTTGGGCTTGCGGTCATAGGTATACAGGCCGTTTTGCTCCTGCTCCACGTCGGTGAGCTGCGTATAGCAGAAAGCGTACACGCCGGGGCGGGAAAGCAGCGCCTTCACGAGCCCCTCATAACGCGAAAGGAACTCGGCCTCGCTCTTGGGCCCCTCGCCATAGCCCCAACCGCCGGCGTCGTCGCTCCAGCGGATGCCGCCAAATTCACTCACGAACATGGGGTATCCCTTCGCGTCGATCTGGGCGGCAAATTTTTCCGGATCCTGCTCGTAGTTGTGGCAATCGGTCAACGCGCCGCACAGCCCGTCCACGTGCGTCCAGCCCGATGCGTCCAGCACAGGCCGCGTAGGATCATAGGCGCGGGTAACGTTCACCAGGAAGCGCACGAAATCGTTGTCCTGATTTTCCTGCGTTTCGTTGAGCGGGCACCAGCCGATGAGCGCGGGATGGTTCACGTCGCGCTCCAGCTCTTCCAGCCATTCGGGCAGGAAATTGCGCCACGCCGCGGGGCGCGAAATATCCAGCCCCCAGTTGGCGTGCTCGCCCCACACAAGATAGCCCAGCCGGTCGCAATGGTACAGAAAGCGCTCCTCAAAGATTTTTTCGTGCAGGCGCGCACCATTAAAGCCCATATCCATGGAAAGGCGGATATCGCCTTCCAGCGCCGCGTCGCTGGGAGCGGTGTAGATGCCATCGGGATAGAAGCCCTGATCCAGCACCAGGCGCTGGAACAGTGGCTTGCCATTGAGCAGCAGCTTGCCGCCATCAAAGGCGATGGAGCGCATGCCAAAATAGCTTTCCACGCTATCCTCCCCCAGGGTGAGCGCGAGATCGTACAGCGCGGGCGAATCCGTCGACCAGAGAATCGTTTTTTGCAGCTTCAGCGCCACGCGGGCCACGCGCCCGGATACCGTGCCCTGCGCCTGGCCCATGGGCTCACCGGCAAAGCGGGCCTCAGCGCGCAGCGCGCGGCCGTGGGCGTTTTCGCATACGGCCTCGATCCAAAGCGTGCCGGTTTCGATGTCCGGCGTGTATTTGAGCCTGGCAATGTAGGCTTCCGGCACGTTTTCCAGCCAAACCGTCTGCCAGATGCCCGTGGTGCGCGTGTAGAAGCAACCATACGATCCATAGGCGTGGCTCTGCTTGCCGGAAGGCTGCTCCTGCGTGCGCAGCGTATCCGTTGCGCAGATGGTGATCTGGTTTTCGCCGGGCTTTAAAGCGGCAGTGATATCAAAGGAAAAGGAAATATAGCCGCCCGTATGCGTGCCCACGGATTGGCCATTCACCCAAACCTGCGTTTCATAATCGCACGCGCCAATGTGCAAAAGGGTTTTGCGGCCGGAGCCCGTCCATTCGCCGGGCAGGGAAACAGTGCGCTTATACCATACGCACGCGATAAAGTCCGTATGGCCGATGCCGGAAAGACGGCTTTCCGGGCAAAAAGGCACCACAATGGTATCGGGCAGGGAAGCCGCCTCGTGCAGGCCACGTTCGCGCCCGCTCCGGCCCTGATCCAGGCAAAATTGCCATTCGCCATTCAGGTTCATCCATTCTTTGCGCGCCATTTGCGGGCGCGGGTATTCCGGCCTTGGGATCGACTGCATTGGTTTCATCCTTTCTTTGTGCAAAGCTGTATCCTAATCATAGCGCTTTTGGGTTGCGGTTGCAAGGCCAAATCTTGCAAAAAATTGAGCATCTTCTGGCACGCTCCGGCTCTGCGTTCCGGAAACCGCCGGGCGTGCGCCGCCCCGCGTAAGCGCGCTACGCCTGCTCCGGGGGCGCGGACGCATCGCGGCGGGAGATCAGCGCGAACGCTACGGCGCAAATGAGCACCGACAGCAGGGAACCGGCGGATGTGGCAAGCCCCATGGGCAGCAGCGTGTCCGGGAAGCGCTCGCTCATCCAGTACACGCCCGGTATGCGCATGAGCAAAATGGCGAGGATATTGTGCAGGAACGAGAGGCCTGACCGGCCACAGGCGCAAAAGTAGCCGCTGAAGCTGAAGTGGATGCCCGCGAAAATGCAATCCCACACATAGCCGCGCATGTACTGCCCGCCCAGGCGGATAACGCTGGCGCCATCTGCCTGCGAGGCGTCTGTGAAGAGCGCCACCACGGGTTCGGCGAAAAACTGCATCAGCAGCACGACCAGCGCGCCAAAGCCCGCGGCAATGAATACGGCATAGCGCAACGTTTGCCGGGCGCGGTCAGGCCTGCCCGCGCCAATGTTTTGCGCGCCCAGGGCGGAAACAGTGGAAAGCATGGAGGATGGGACGAGGAACAGAAAACTGATGATCTTTTCCACAATTCCGACCGCGGCGGCGTCGTTAAGGCCGCGGCGATTGGCGATGATGGTGATGACGATGAAGGCAACCTGAATCAGCCCATCTTGCAGGGTGATGGGCACGCCGATTTTGAGGATCTTGCCCATCACTGCGCGCGCGGGATGAAAATCGCCCCTGGAGATGGCAAGGCCGCCCTTGCGGCGGACGATGACCAGCAGCGCGACGGCGACGCTGACGGCCTGGGAAAGCGTCGTACCCAGGGCCGCTCCCCTGGGCCCCATGCGCAGCGCGCCCATGAACAGATAGTCGAGGCCAATATTGGCGGCGCAGGCAACCGCGATGAAATACAGGGGGCTTTTGCTGTCGCCCATGCCGCGCAGGATGGAACTGAGGATGTTGTAGGCCGTGATGAAGGGAATGCCGAGAAAGCAGATGGTCAGGTAATCGACCGTGCCCGCAACGGCCTCCGGCGGCGTGGACATGACGGCCACGATGGGCCGGCGCAGCGCGAGGAGCAGGGCCATCAGGCCGAGCGAGAGCGCCATAAAGAGCGTCACCGTGTTGCCAATGCTCCGGGCCGCGCTCTCGCGGTCGTTCCCGCCGATGGCCTGGGCGATGGAAACCGTGGCGCCCATAGCCAGCCCCACGATCATCACGGTGAGCATGTGCATCACCTGCGAGCCGATGGAAACCGCCGTGGTGCTGGCGACGCCCTCAAACTGCCCGATGATGAACAGATCCGCCATGCCATACAGCGTTTGCAAAAAATACGAAAGCAGATAGGGCAGCGAAAAGGCAAGAACATTCCGAAATACGCTGCCGGTGGTGAGATTTTTTTCCATATGCCCGCGACCCTTCTTTTGCATCGACCCAACCAGGGGTTTTTGTATTATTATAAAGCCAGGGGTTGGGAGCGCGTCAAGCGGTGCGAGATAAAATTTGCCGAAAAAGTAGCGCTATTGGCGCGGCCGCATGGATTGCTCCGGGAAAGCCACCGGCGCATTGGCGCGGCCGTAGCGGCATCCGCAAGATCACGCGTGGCGCATGGCTCCGGCCATGGCGGTGAGCAGCCGCCGCGAAGGGTCGCAGCCGTGTTCCCAATACATGATGCCCAATAGGCCCTCCTTTTTGAGATAAGCGCATTTCAAGCGGATGGATTCCGGATCGTCATAGCTGATGAACGTGCTGCCGTTGAAAAGATAGGGCGCTTTCGCGTCGTCGTCCCAGTAGCGCACGAAACCGTTTTTGTTGATGTATTCATCGCACAGACCGGTGTAGCCCGGGCCGTATTGCCCAACGGTTTCGGCCCTTTGGAAAAGGCCATGGTTCACATCGGGCACACCGTCCCACCGGCGGGCATAAAATGCCGCGCCGATCACGATTTTGTCCCGCGGCACGCCCGCGGCGAGGAAATTTTCCACGCTGGATTGCACGCTGCCATTCAGGCGGTCACCGGGGCTGGTAAACAGATTGGTGTGATGCCCCGCTTCCTGCTCAAAGCCGGAGCGCAGGTCGTAGGTCATGATCTGCACATAGGAGCAGGCCTTCGCGACCTTGTCCATTTGCGTGTTTTCCAGGAAATAGCGCCCGGCTCCAGAGGCAATGGAAACGATTTTTTGCCCGCCCAGCGCGCCGCGCAGTTCTTCCATCAGCAGGGTAAAATTCTCCTTGTCTGCGGGATCGCTTTCAATGCCTGCCCAATCGAGGCAGGGATATTCCCAATCGATGTCTATGCCGTCCAGCGCGTATTCGCGCACGGCTTTCTCGCACGATTCCAGGAATGCCGCGCGGGCATCCGCGCGCCTGACCATGGGCGAAAAGCCCCCCGCGCCCCAACCGCCAATGGAAAGCACGACCTTGAGCGTGGCATTGTAATCGCGGATGCGATCGATTTCGCGAATGTGCGGCAGCTGGCTCATATCCAGCAGGCCATCGCGAATTGCGCCAAAGGCGAGGTTGATGTGCGTGAGCGCGTTGGCGTCCTCATGAGAAACGCTGGCAAGCGCTGAATCGGTGACGTAGCCCAGGGTCACATGGTTGTGCATAAAAACCATCCTTTCAAAGTTCCGTACCCGGTGGCGCGGCACAAATCTGTGGCAAATTATAGCATATGGGCGCATGCTTGTCAAACCGGATTTGCATAAATTTGCAAAGCAATCCCTCCCGGCGCGCCGGGAGGGATTGTCTGATCGCCCACAAACCTGCGGTTTGCGGGCGAGATTTCCCGATTGCTTGTCTACGCACCGCTTCGCGTGCTTCGACGGCCAGCAATCGGGACGAGAATGTATTTTTCCGTTTCGCACCGTTCCTCAATTCAGCATGGTCGTACCACTGCGCTCGCAAGCTCGCTTGTGGCACTCCCTGCTTCATTGGGCTTACTCCGCGCTGTTTCGCGCACAGCGCGCGCGCTTCGTGCGCCCCGCAAAAAATGCCAGAAATGACGTACACGCCGTCATTTCTGATTTAAGCCTCGTTCTTCCGATACTTTGTCAATGCTCTGATATAATGAAGGGAGCTGTGAAAAAACAAAAGTTTTTTTCGCAGCCCCTGGTGGACGGGAGAGCAAGCTCTCCCATGTTTTTTCGACAATCTGGAATGCTATTTTTGCGCAAAGGAGGCGGATTTTGCATGACGGATGGGCAAATCCTGGCGCATCTCAAAACGGAGGCGTGCGACGCGCGCAGCGAAAATCTGGATGGGCTTACGCCCCTGGAATTCGTTTCCCTCATGAACGATTTCAATCGCGAAGCCATCGAAGCCGTGCAGGCGGCCCTGCCGGAAATTGCGCGCGCCATAGAGGGCATCGCCGCGCGGTTGCGTTCGGGCGGGCGGCTGTTGTATCTGGGGGCGGGCACCAGCGGGCGGCTGGGCGTGCTGGACGCTTCCGAATGCCCGCCGACGTTTGGCGTGGACGCGGGCCTGGTGTGCGGCATCATGGCGGGCGGGGATGCGGCGCTGCGCACCGCCGCCGAGGGCGCGGAAGACGACGGCCCCGCCGCAGTGAACGATCTCAGGGCGCACAACCTGTGCGCGGCGGACGCGGTGGTGGCCATTTCCGCCAGCGGGTACGCGCCCTATTGCCGCGCCGCGCTGGATTATGCCCGACAGGTGGGCGCGCTGGCCATCGCGCTCAGCTGCAACCGGAACGCGCCCCAGTCCGCGCACGCGGACATCGCCATCGAGGCCCCCACGGGCGCGGAAATCCTTTCCGGGTCCACGCGGCTCAAGGCCGGCACGGCCACAAAGCTGATCTTGAATATGCTCTCCACGGGCGCGATGGTGCAGCTGGGCAGGGTTTACAAAAACCTGATGGTCGGCCTGCGCGCCACCAACACGAAGCTGCGCGACCGCTCGGAGCGCATCGTGATGCAGGCCACGGGCCTGGAGCGCGGCGCGGCCCGGGCCCTGCTGGAAAGCGCGGGCGGCATCAAGCCCGCGATCGTCATGCACGAGGCGCGCTGCACGCGGGAAGAGGCGGAACGCGCGCTCTGCGCCGCCGATGGATTTGTGGCGCGCGCAATCGCGGCTGTGGCGCGCCCGTAGCGACATTTGGGCGGATTTCGCTTGCGCGGGGGCGGGAAATGTGTTACGATACCCTCAGCAATTTTTAGGAGGTTGTTTTCGTGAACTTTCAATCCAACACCCAGGGCTATGCGCCCAAGAAATCGCTCGGCCCCAAAAAGGCGCTGATTCTCGCGCTCGCCTGCGCCATCGTGGTGCTGCTTTTCGTATTTTTCGCGGCGTTTTCGCCGGTGGTGACGATCCCCGCCGGGCAGACCGGCGTGCTCACGCTCTTCGGGCGCGTTTCAGACGCGACCTATGGCGAGGGCCTGCACGCGAAAAACCCGCTCGCCCGCGTGATCGTGATGGACAACCGCACGCAGAAGGAAACCGTCACCATGCAGGCCTTCAGCTCGGATATCCAGCAGGTGGACGTCATCGCCACGGTGAACTTCCATGTCCCGCGCGAGGCGTGCAGCACCCTGTACCAGCGGGTGGGCCTGGGATATTACGAACAGGTGATGGAGCCGCGCATCCAGGAGGGCGTAAAGGCCGTGTTCGCCGATTACAGCGCGGAAAAGCTGATCGGCGCGCGCTCCACCCTGGCGGACCAGGTGATGGAAATCCTCGCGCCCGAAATGGAGGAATACGGCATTTCCGTCACGGCGGTCTCCATCGAAAACGTGGATTTCACCGACGCGTTCACCGACGCGGTCGAGGATAAGCAGGTGGCCGAGCAGACCAAGCTGCGCACGGAAATCGAGCAGGCCCAGTTGCTGGTGGTGGAGCAGACCGACGCCCAGCGCCGCATCATCGCCGCCAATGCCGACGCGCAGGAGCGCGAGATCCTGGCCGAGGCGGACGCTTCCGTCAAGCAGATCGAGGCGGACGCCGCCGCATATGCCGTGCGCGTGCAGGCCGAGGCCGAAGCCGAGGCCAACGCGATGATTGCCGCCTCGCTCACCGGGCAGCTGGTGCAGTATCAGCAGATCCAGCAGTGGGACGGCTCCCTGCCCGCCGTGTATGGCGCGAGCGATCCCCTGCCCATTTTGGATATGACCGGCGCGATCGAAGAGGACGGTCCCATCGGGGAGGAGGAAGCCCCCATCGAGGAAGAGGCCCCCATCGGGGAGGACGCCCCCATCGGGGAGAATGAGCCGGCCGGGGAGGACGCCCCGTAAGGCGCGCGTTTTGCCCATGCCCTGCGGTGCGGCGAGCCATTTCGCCGCGCCGCCTTTTTCCCTTCTCCCGCGCGGAACAGCGGTTTTTCTGTGGATTTTTCCGTCCATTTGTGGTATAATTGCCATAGAATCCGGAAAGGCGGTGCGCGATGAAAAACGAACGGCTGCGAGACGTGAAGCGCCTGGCGCTGGTATGCCTGGGCGCGGCGGTGATGGCGATGAACATCAAGAGCTTTGTGCGCGTGGGCGGGCTCTATCCGGGCGGCTTTAACGGGCTGACGCTCCTGCTGCAGTCCATATTTTCCCGTTTTGCGGGCGTGGAGCTTCCCTTCACGCTGATCAACCTTCTGCTCAATTCCGTGCCGATTGTGATCAGCTTTTTGTTCATCGGCAAAAAGTTCACGCTGTTTTCCTGCGCCGCCATTGTGCTCACCAGCGTATTGACGGATACCCTGCCGGGCTATCCGCTCACGAACGACCCGCTGCTCATCAGCGTATTCGGCGGCATCATCAACGCGCTGGGCATCAGCCTGTGCCTGTTCGCGGAGGCCACCAGCGGGGGCACGGATTTTATCGCCATTTTCATGGCCGAGCGCTACAACCGCGATGTGTGGAACTTCATCTTTGCCGGGAACGTGGTCATCCTGATGACGGCGGGCCTGCTCTTTGGCTGGGACAAGGCGCTGTATTCCATCATCTTCCAGTTTGCCAGCACGCAGGTGCTGGGCACGGTGTACAAGCGCTATCAAAAGCGCACGCTGTTCATCATCACCGATCAGCCCGAGGCCGTTTATAAGGAGATCATGGAAAACACGCACCACGGGGCCACGCTCTTTCGCGGCACGGGCCTGTATGAGCAAAAGGAGCGCGCCATGGTGTATTCCGTGGTGTCGGCGGACGAGATCAAGCGCGTGCTCTCCCGCGTGCGCGCGGCGGATTCCCACGCCTTCATCAATTGCCTCAAGACCGATTCGCTCGCGGGCCGCTTTTACCGCAAGCCCAACGACTGAGCGCGCGCTTTTTGCGCGGGTTTCCGGCGATTGCCAGTAAAACTTATGGGATTAAAAATTTCTTAATTCTGCCTGTATTGACTACGCCCGATAAATTGCTATAATAGTACCGTGACTCATTTTGCATATGGTAAGGGATATGCTGCCCAAAGGGAAAGAGCATAGTACAAGGAGGTAGTTCCCGATGAAAAACCTGGATCTGAGCAAATACGGCATCACCGGCACCAGTGAAATCGTATACAATCCCTCTTACGAAGTCCTCTTCGCAGAGGAGACCAAGCCCGGCCTGGAAGGCTATGAAAAGGGCCAGGTCAGCGAGCTGGGCGCCGTCAACGTTATGACCGGCATCTACACCGGCCGTTCCCCGAAGGACAAGTTCATCGTGATGGACGAGAATTCCAAGGACACCGTGTGGTGGACTTCCGCCGAATATAAGAACGACAACCATCCGGCCTCTGTGGAAACCTGGAACACCGTGAAGGACATCGCCCTCAAGGAGCTGTCGGACAAGCGCCTCTTCGTGGTGGACGCGTTCTGCGGCGCGAATAAGGACACCCGCATGGCCATCCGCTTCATCATGGAAGTGGCCTGGCAGGCGCACTTTGTGACCAACATGTTCATCCGCCCCACCCAGGAAGAGCTGGAAACCTTCGAGCCGGACTTCGTGGTGTACAACGCCTCCAAGGCGAAGGTGGAAAACTACAAGGAGCTGGGCCTCAATTCTGAAACGGCGGTCGTGTTCAACCTCACCAGCCGCGAGCAGGTCATCCTCAACACCTGGTATGGCGGCGAGATGAAAAAGGGCCTGTTCTCCATGATGAACTACTACCTGCCGCTCAAGGGCATCGCCTCGATGCACTGCTCGGCCAACACCGATATGAACGGCGAGAACACCGCCATCTTCTTCGGCCTCTCCGGCACCGGCAAGACCACCCTCTCCACCGACCCCAAGCGCCTGCTGATCGGCGACGACGAGCACGGCTGGGATGATAACGGCGTGTTCAATTTCGAGGGCGGCTGCTATGCCAAGGTCATCAACCTGGATAAGGAATCCGAGCCGGACATCTACAACGCCATCAAGCGCAACGCCCTGCTCGAAAACGTGACCCTGGACGAGAACGGCAAGATCGATTTCGCCGATAAGAGCGTCACCGAGAACACCCGCGTGTCCTACCCGATCGACCACATCGAGAAGATCGTGCGCCCGGTTTCCGCCGCGCCCGCGGCCAAGAACGTGATCTTCCTCTCGGCGGACGCGTTCGGCGTGCTGCCCCCGGTGTCCATCCTCACCGCGGAGCAGACCGAGTACTACTTCCTCTCCGGCTTCACCGCCAAGCTGGCGGGCACCGAGCGCGGCATCACCGAGCCCACCCCGACCTTCTCCGCCTGCTTCGGCCAGGCCTTCCTCGAGCTGCATCCCACCAAGTACGCCGAGGAACTGGTGAAGCGCATGAAGGCCAGCGGCGCCAAGGCCTATCTGGTGAACACCGGCTGGAATGGCACCGGCAAGCGCATCTCCATCAAGGATACCCGCGGCATCATCGATGCGATCCTGGATGGCTCCATCCAGAATTCGCCCACCAAGACCATCCCGTACTTCAACTTCGAAGTGCCCACCGAGCTGCCCGGCGTCGATCCCAAGATCCTCGACCCGCGCGATACCTACGCCAACCCCGCGGATTGGGATGCCAAGGCCAAGGATCTGGCTTCCCGCTTCCAGAAGAACTTCACCAAGTACGAGAGCAACGCGCACGGCAAGTCCCTGGTGTCTGCCGGCCCGCAGCTGTAAGCGCAAGGTTTTTTCCCGCAATACGCCCCGCTCCGCATGCGCAGAGCGGGGCTTTGCTTTGGGCAAACCGCGGCCCGGCAAAAGACTGTTCATGCTTTCCGGCCAAAAAAGCCACATCTCTTTCAGGCTGGTTTTAAGATGGGATGGTATACTGGCCCCAGTCAAGAGGAAAGGGGGGGCAAACCCATGAACCAAGCCACATTCGAACGATACGAAAAGAAATACCTGCTGACCGCGGCGCAATACCGCCAGTTCCGGGAACGGACGCGCCACCGCCTGGCAGTGGATCAATATGGCAAGAGCACCATTTTGAGCGTGTATTACGACACGCCGGACGCGCGCATGATCCGCGCTTCCATGGAAAAGCCGGTATATAAGGAAAAGCTGCGCCTGCGCAGCTACGGGCGGCCGGGCGCAGGCGACGCGGTATTCGTGGAATTGAAGAAAAAATACCGGGGGATCGTCTATAAGCGGCGCGTGGAAATGCCGCTGTATGCGGCGCAGGCCTGGCTCGGCGGGCAGGGAAAAGCGCCGGAGGGCCAGATTGGCCGGGAAATCGCCTATACGCTCGCGCAATACGATGGGCTCGCGCCCGCCATGTTCATTGCTTACGACCGCGTGGCGCTATATGATAAGGAAGACGCCGCCCTGCGCGTGACGTTCGACAGCCGCCTGCTCTTTCGCCGGGAGGCGCTCGCCCTGGAGGCGGGCGCGTGGGGCGAGCCATTGCTGGAAGCGGGCGCGCGGCTGATGGAGGTGAAGCTGCCCGGCGCCATGCCGCTGTGGCTGGCGCATCTGCTGGACGAATTGGCGGCCTATCCGGCTTCTTTTTCCAAATATGGCTCGGCCTACCAGCGCGCGCTGCGGCCGGCGCGGATGGGAGGCGCGCAAAGTGCTTGAAGGATTGCTTGCGCAAGTGGGCCTGGAAACGGCGGGCAATTTTCTGCTGGCCATGGGCATCGCCCTGCTGGCGGGGCTGGTCATCGCGGGGGCCTATCGCTTCCGCAACGCCGGTTCGGCGGGGTTCACGGTCACGCTGGCGCTGTTGCCCATGGTGGTGCAGGTGGTGATCGCCCTGGTGAATGGCAACGTGGGCGCGGGCGTGGCCGTGATGGGCGCGTTCAGCCTGGTGCGCTTTCGCTCCGCGCCCGGCGGCGCGCGGGAAATCGGCAGCTTGTTTCTCGCCATGGCGGCCGGGCTGGCCGCGGGCATGGGCTATCTGGCGCTGTGCGTATCCGTGGCGGCGCTGGTGAGCCTGGCAGGCTTCATCCTGCAGGCGGCACACTTTGGCGAGCCGCGCCAGGCGGTCCGGGATCTCAGGGTGACGATTCCCGAAAGCCTGGATTACACCGGCGCATTCGACGACGTGTTCGGGCGCTACCTGCGCACATGCGAGCTTGTCAGCGTGCGCACCACCAACATGGGCAGCCTGTTCCGGCTGCAATACCGCGTGGTGCTGAAAAACGCGGCGGAAGAAAAGCCGTTTATCGACGAGCTGCGCTGCCGGAATGGCAACCTGGAAATCGCCCTGGGGCGGCCTGCCAGCGGGCATGAAGAATTATAAGGAAGCATAATAAGAAGGAGGATCACATGAAAAAACGCGTTTTGCTCTGTTGCGCGGCGCTCCTGGCGCTCGTTTGCGCCAGCGCCGGGGCAACGGACTGGGAATTTTCCGACCGGGACCGGGATGGGACGTATGACGCGGAATCCGCCGTGTACATCCAGCTTTCCGGCGACGGCGTTTTCATAGATGGCGATGGCGCGACGGCGGAAGGATCTGCCGTTACCATCGCGGATGAGGGCGTATATGTGCTTTCCGGCACGCTGAGCGATGGGCGCGTGATCGTGAACGCAGGCGAGGACGACAAGGTGCAGATCGTGCTCGCGGGCGCGGATATCCACTGCGAAACCTATGCCGCGCTGTATGTGGAAGAGGCGGACAAGGTGTTCCTCACGCTGGAAGATGGCACCCAGAACCGCCTGAGCTGCGGCGCGGAATTCGCGCTCGCCAGCGAGGACGACAACGTGGACGCGACGGTCTTTTCCCGGGCAGACCTTACCTTAAATGGCGCGGGTTCGCTCGCCATAGAGGGCAATTATGACCACGGCCTGGTTTCCAAGGACGATCTGGTCATCACCGGCGGCGAATACAGCGTTTCGGCAGTGGGGCACGGACTGGTGGGCAAGGATTGCGTGAAGATTTCCGGCGGCTCATTCGCCATCGCCGCTGGCGGCGACGGCATCCAGTCGGACAACGACGAGGACGAGGCGCTGGGCTTTATCTATATCACGGGCGGCACATTTTCCCTTGAGGCCGCAAACGACGCGATCCAGGCCGAAACCCAGCTGGTGATCGAAGGCGGCACGTTCGCGCTCACTTCCGGCGGCGGCTCCACGGGCGAAACCGCCCAGAGCGGCGGCTGGCCCAGCCGCGGCGGATGGGATGCGTCCAGCACCGCCACGGAGGATACGCCCAGCACCAAGGGCCTGAAGGCGGGCACGCTGCTGCGCGTGGCGGACGGCGATTTCACCATCGACGCGCTGGATGACGCGCTGCACTCGGGCGGCGATCTGACCATCGACGGCGGCGCGTTCGCCATCGCCACGGATGACAACGGCGCGCACGCGGACGGCGCACTCACCGTGAATGGCGGCACGCTCTCCATTTCCCGCAGCTTTGAGGGGCTGGAAGGTTCCGCCGTGACCATCAACGGCGGGGACATTTCCATCGTCTCCAGCGACGACGGCATCAATTCCGCGGGCGGCAGCGACGAGGAGAGCGAAAGCGGGCGCGATTTCTTCCGCATGTTTGAAGAAACCGGCTGCGATATCACCGTAAACGGCGGCTATATCCTCATCGACGCGGGCGGCGACGGCATCGACGCCAACGGCTCGATCTATATGAACGGCGGCGAAGTATATGTGAACGGCCCCACTTCCGGCGCGGACAGCGCGCTCGACTGGGCAGGGGAATGCGTCGCTTCCGGCGGCACGATGGTCGCCGTGGGCAGCGCGGGCATGGCGCAGGGCTTTTCGGAAAGCTCCACGCAGGGCGCGATCCTGGTGAACGCCTCCGGCGCGGCGGGCGAAACGCTGGAGCTCGTGGATGAAGCGGGCAATGTGCTGGTTTCGTTTGCGCCCACAAAGGCGTATAGCTCCGTGGCGCTTACCGCGCCGGGCCTGGCCGTGGGCCAGACCTACAGCCTGCGCATCGGCGGGACAGAAGCGGTTTCCATCTCCATGGAGAGCACCGTGTATTCCGAGGGCGGCTTCGGCGGCTTCGGCGGCGGGCGCGGGGGAGAGCGCTCCGGCGGAAACCAGGGCGATATGCCCACAGCGCCGGATAGGGGCGAGATGTCCACGCCGCCGGACAGGGGCGCGGGCGAGACGATCGCCCGGCCCGGGCAGGAGGCGGACGGCGCCGGGGCCGCATAGCCAATATTTTCCGCTGCGGCGCGGGTTGTGAGATGCCTTTCGCTCTGCGCGAAGGCCCGGGCGGCTTGCGCCCGAAAAAAGCGGATTTCCATAAGCCATCCATGAAACGGATGCGCAAAAACCGGTGAAAACCCTCCATTTGTATTCATCTTATATGCTGCGGACGGTGTGATGCCCCTGGGCCCTAAGCCGCCCGCATTTTTGCGCGCAAAAACCTAACGCAAAGCGAATTGACGTTTTGCCGCAAATACGGTATAATCGGCCAGAAGGAAGAAGGTGTTGCCATGCGGCCGGTGAAAACAGCGGCGGTCGTGCACGATTTGAGCGGCGTGGGCCGCTGCGCGCTCACGGTGGTGCTGCCCGTGCTCTCGGCCATGGGCGTGCAGGCCTGCCCCGTGCCCACGGCGGTGCTCTCCACGCACACGGGCGGGTTCGATGGCATTGCCAGCGTGGATTTGACGGATTTGATGGGCCCCTATCTGGCGCACTGGCGGCGGCTGAATATGCGGTTCGACGCGGTGTATTCCGGCTATCTGGCCAATTGCGCGCAGGCGGAGCATGTGCTTTCGCTCATGCGCTGGCAGAAGTGCCTGAATGTGGTGGATCCCGTGATGGGCGACGAGGGGGAGATGTACAGCGCGCTGCCGCGCGAAATCCCCGCGGAAATGCGGCGGCTGTGCGCCGCGGCGGATGTGATCACGCCCAACCTCACGGAGGCCGCGCTGCTGCTGGACGAGCCGTTCAGCGCCGCGCCGCGCACGGGCGGCGAAGTGGACGCCCTGCTGAGGCGCCTGCTCGCTCTGGGCGCGCGCAGCGTCGTGCTCACCAGCGTGCCCATGGAGGACGGCTCCATGGCGAACGCCTGGATGGAGGCGGGCGGCCGCCTGCGCGGCGAAATGCGCTTTCATCCGCTGCCCATCCATTATCCGGGCACGGGCGATCTGTTCGCCAGCGTGTTGACCGGCGCGCTGCTGCGCGGGGAAGGGCTGCAGGCCGCCGTGCGCCGCGCGGCAGGCTATATTTACCGCGCGATGGAAATCACAAACGCCGTGGGCAGCGAGCCGCGCATGGGAGTTCAATTCGAGAAAACCCTGCATGAATTGACATTTAACACGGATTGTGATACAGTAAAGGGTGGAGATACCATATAAAGGAGTGCAATACCATGAGCCAGTTAAAGGGTGCCTGCATCATCGGCCAGTCCGGCGGCCCGACTTCTGTGATCAACGCGAGCGCTTATGGCGCGATCAAAACCGCGCTGGAAAGCGATTCCATCACCCGCGTGCTCGGCGCGCTCAACGGCATTAAGGGCGTGCTCGACGATAACCTCATCGACATGGGCAAGGAAGATCCCGAAGAACTCGCCCTGATGAAGCATACCCCGTCTTCCGCGCTGGGTTCCTGCCGCTATAAGCTCAAGGATCCCGATGTGGACGACACCGATTATAAGCGCATCCTGGAAATCTTCAAGAAATACGATGTGCGCTATTTCTTCTACAATGGCGGCAACGATTCCATGGATACCTGCAACAAGATTTCCAAGTTCATGCTCAAAAACGGCTATGAGTGCCGCGTGATGGGCATCCCCAAGACCATCGATAACGACCTCTATGGCACCGACCACTGCCCCGGCTTCGGCTCCGCCGCCAAGTACATCGCCACCACCTGCATGGAAGTGTATCGCGACGCGCGCGTGTACGACACCGGCATGGTCACCATCATCGAGGCCATGGGCCGCAACGCGGGCTGGCTGGCCGCCTCCGCCGCGCTGGCCACCTACAAGGGCAACGGCCCGGATCTGATCTACCTGCCCGAGCTGCCCTTCGATATGGACAAGTTCCTCGCCTCCGTGAAGGAGATCTACGCCAAGAACGGCAAGTGCATCGCCGTGGTGAGCGAAGGCATCCGCGATAAGGACGGCGTGTATATCTCCGAATACGCCAATAAGAACATGGCCAAGGACAATTTCGGCCATGCGCAGCTGGGTGGCCTGGCCTCCTATCTCGCGGCCCGCTGCAAGGAAGCCACGGGCGCCAAGGTGCGCGGCATCGAGCTGAGCCTGCTGCAGCGCTGCGCGGCGCACGTCGCCAGCAAGACGGACATCGAGGAATCCTTCAGCGCCGGCAAGGCCGCCGTGGAAAACGCCGTGAACGGCGTGACCGATAAGATGGTCGGCTTCGAGCGCACCATGGAAAATGGCCAGTATAAGTGCAACATCAAGCTCTTCGAGCTCTCCGATGTGGCCAACACCGAAAAGAAGGTGCCGTTGGAGTGGATCAACGAAACCGGCGACGGCCTCAAGCAGGAATACATCGATTACGCGCTGCCCCTCATCCAGGGCCAGACCGATCTCAAGATCGAAGACGGCCTGCCGCGCTTCGTGAACCTCAAAAAGGTCAAGGCATAAGCGGTTTTTTTCAGCAGAGCGCGCCGCCCCGGATATGGGGCGGCGCGCTCACAGAGCATTGACAAAGTATCGGAAGAACGAGGCTTAAATCAGAAATGACGGCGTGTACGTCATTTCTGGTATTTTTCGGGAGCAAATGCTTGCATTTGCGGAGAAAAATACTTTCCCGTCCCGATTGCTGGCCGTCGAAGCCCGCGAAGCGGTGCGTAGACAAGCAATCGGGAAATCTCGTTGGCAAACCGCAGGTTTGTCAACGAT
>DVJN01000097.1 GCA_018716755.1 Candidatus Alectryocaccomicrobium excrementavium | reverse complement strand
GCGCAGCCAGTGGCTGCAATAGCCGTCGATGAGCCCAGTGAAGCAGGGAGAGCCGCGAGTGAGCTTGCGAACGATGCGGATCGACCATGCTGAACTGAGAGGTGGGAGGGCCGCTAGTGCGCTTTGCGCACATCGAAGGCCCGAAGGGCTGGAGTGGCGAGCACACGGAGCGAAGCGCAGTGCGCAGCCACGGAACACCGGGCCGCCGAAGACGGCACGGTGCGAAGATGCAGGACGACCATTGCGAATTGTGGATAGCTTGCTCCCCCGTCCACCAGCTTGTCGAAAATGCGGCAAAGGAGAAAACGCATGAACGCCAATCTGCGCACAGAAACGGAACAGGTCATCTTCCAAAGCGGCGCTGGGGGATACCGCGAATACCGCATCCCGGGCATTTTGCCCCTGAAGGATGGCGCGCTGCTGCTGGCCTGCGAAGCGCGCGCGGAAAACAGGGGCGATTGGGGCGATATCGATATCGCCGTGTGGCGCAGGGAAAAAGATGGCGCGCTGGCGCAGGTGCTGTGCGCCGGCCAATCGCATCTGCCGCCCGATGGCTCCATGCGCACGTACAACAATCCCGTGCTGGTTCCGGATGGGCAAACCGTGCATTTGATCTATCATCGAAATTACGAACAGGCGTTCATCCGCTCCAGCGGGGATGGCGGGCGCACCTGGGGCGAGGCGCGGGAAATCACCGCGGCTTACCGGGAATTCCCCTTCGCCTGGAACGTGTGCGCCACGGGCCCCGGCCACGGCGCCGCCATGCGCGATGGGCGGCTGGTGGCCGCCATCTGGCTGGCAAACGGGGAAATGGACGGCGGCGGGCTCACGCGCAGGCACTGGCCGTCCGTGGCGGGCTGCGTCTACAGCGCCGATCATGGGCAAACCTGGCGCGCGGGCGCGCTGGCCGGGGGCATGGTCAATGGGAACGAAACCACGGTGGCCCAGCTGCCGGACGGCCGCTTGCTGTTCTGCTACCGGAACATGAACGGGGCGCGGTGCAGGATGCTGGGCCTTTCGGCCAATGGCGAAACGCTGGACGCCCTGTGGCCCTGCGAGGCTTTGCCGGATCCCATGTGCTTTGGCAGCCTGGCGGCGGGGGAAAAGGGCGTGCTTTTCGCCAATTGCGCCTCGCAAACCGCGCGCGTGAATGCCACCGTCCGCTATTCTGTGGACGCGGGCGCGCACTGGGATACGCTCTGGCAGGTGGACGCGGTGGCCGGATACATCGATATCGCGTATGCGAACCGCCGCATTTACGCGCTGTACGAGCGCTATTTTCCGGAAAAGCGCCTTGTGGAAGAAATCGTGCTGAAAATCAGCGAAGAAATCGCTCTGTAGGGGAAAAGGGCATGAATTCCCCCGCCTGCCATAAACCGCGCGGCCCGCTTTCACGGAACTTTGCGCTAAAGGCGCGTTAAATTTCGCTGTTGCAATTTACTTTTGCACACATCCATTACAATAAGAAAAAGAAAACATCACAGAAAGGAGACAATGGATGTGCGCGGGATGCTTTTGCCGCGCATCCGCCATGCCATGCTGAGCCTGCTGTTTCCCTCCGTGCTCGACGCAGGGCGCGGGGACATCGTTCATCCCTATGTGCATTACGCCAGGCCCGACTATCCCATGCCCCTGTGCCTGGTGCAATTTGGCATGCACGTCACAACGCCAAGCTATGGCTACGGCCCGGCCATCCGCGACCACGACCTGATCCATTTCGTGTTCCGCGGGCGCGGCAATGTCACAACGGCGGGGCGGCGGTTTGAGGTGTTCGCCGGGCAGCTGTTTTACCTGCGCCGCGGCGCGGTTTCCTATTATGAGGCGAACGATGAGGACCCCTGGTATTACGCCTGGATTGGCTTCGACGGCCCCTGGGGCGACGCCATCCTGGCGGAAAGCGGGCTGAGCGAAGCCTGCCCTGTGGCCCAGATTCCCGATATGCCGCGCTGCTACGCCCTGTGCGAAGCCATGCTGAAGGCATTCCTCTCCTCAGGCGATTATCTCGCCATGACGGGCCTGTGCTACCAGCTGATGGACGATTTGCGCCAGCTGACCTTTCCGCCCCCGGAGCAAAGCGTGCTGCCCGAAATTCGCCGCGAAACCGCCGATTCCTGGCTCAACTCCGTCATCTCCAAGGTGGAAGCGGGCTACCGCGGCGATCTTTCCGTGCAGGCGCTGGCGGACGAAGCGGGCGTGAGCCGCACCCATCTCACAGAAGAATTCAAAAAAGTCACGGGCCGTTCCGTCAAGCGCTATATCACCGAGCTGCGCATGGAGCGCGCCAAAATGCACATGATCCGCACCAAGCGGTCGATTCAGGATATCGCGCTGGACTGCGGCTATTCCGATCCCCTTTTTTTCTCTAGAATGTTCAAAAAATACTGCGGCATATCGCCGCAGGAATACCGCAAACAGTTATCCGAAAAGGAGCATTTTTAACATTCGTTTTCTTTTTGTCCATATAGTCGGCACAAATGTCGATTTACACGCCTATCTTTTTCTGTATATAATATCCGTAGCGCACTGAAATATTGTGCAAAAAGAGGAGGAGATTCGAATGTTGAAAAAAGCATTGGCGCTGGTCATGGCCCTGTCGCTCGCGCTGGGCGCGGCCGCCATGGCGGAAGAAAACGCCTTCGGCTGGAACGTGCCGGAGGAAACGCTGCGCATCTACAGCTTCTACAATTCCAGCAACTTTGCCACGGGTGAAGAGCAGGATCTGGGCATCGAAAACATGAAGGCCTATATGCTGGAAAACTTCAACGTGGAATACGAAATCATCACCACCGATGGCGACGCGGACGAACAGCTCAACCTGATGCTGGCCTCCGATACGTATCCGGACATCATCGTTGGCGCCAGCACGATCAACCGCCAGAAGTTCGTGGATCAGGGCCGCGCCGTGGATCTGACGGATTACATCGCCAATTGCCCGAACCTGCAGCACCGCATGGGCGATATGCTCGGCCTGTACGCGGATGAGGACGGCCGCATCTACTACCTGCCCACCTCCTTCTCCAACCTGATGGATTTGCCGGATTATTCCGCGCACATCCGCTACGACGAGTGGACGGAAATCGGCAGCCCGGAAATCAACACGCCGGAAGACTGGTACAACGCCATCATGGCCATTTACGAGCTGCATCCCACCACGGACGAGGGCGAGCAGCGCTACACGCTGGGCCTGTACGATCAGGGCATGCCGGAATACCTGGGCGGCTACTGGGGCCTGCAGCAGGGCTGGAAGGTGAACGACGACAACACCCTTACCTACTGGACGCACACCGATGAGGGCAAAAAGATGGCCGCCTTCTTCAACAGCTGGTGGCGCACGGGCACCATGGATCCGGATTCCATGACCAACGCCTGGGACGACCTGCGCACCAAGATCTCCCAGGAGCGCGTAATCGCCATGATCGGCGGCTGGTGGATCGGCTACAACGCCGGGCACGAAATCTGGAGCCTGACGGATGAGGATTGGTACGAGGAGAAGCGCTTCATCCAGGTCGGCTTCAAGGATGAGGACGCCGAAAACGCTTACGTCACCATGAAGAACAACGCCGGTGGCAGCTGGACGATCATCACCGATAAGTGCGAAAACGTCGAGGGCGTGATGCAGTGGCTGGATTTCACCCTCTCCGATAAGGGCATCGCGCTGGTCAACTGGGGCATTCCCAACGAAGTGCAGTCCTATAAGAACCCGGACGAAACCGTGTGCATCTGGGAACTGAATGACGACGGCACCTGGAAATTCAACGACACCGCCAAGCAGGAACTCATCGATGAAGTGTGGGATTACAACGAGGAAGGCGTGTTCGGCGGGAACACCGGCATCTTCAAGCTCACCAGCTATCAGGGCCGCTTCGACGACGGCGTGCATTGCCTGTGGGCCAACCAGATGTGGTATTCCGAAAACAAGTGGAAGGGCATCATGTTCGAAAACATGGATGGCACCATCTTCGATGGCACCGCGCTGCTGTATGAATCCCTTGAAATGGATGAGGACGTGACCTTCGCCAAGACCGCCGTGGCGGACGCCTGGAAGCAGTACTATCCGCTGGTCATCATGGCCGATACGGACGACGCCTTCGAGGCCGCGTGGGCGGATCTGCAGATGGCGGTGGAAAGCGCCGGGCTGGAGACCTACGCGCAGTACCGCACCGAGAACTATCAGCACAACCTGGAGCTGATGGCGGAATAATCCGTTCCGTTTCTAAAAATCCAATTCTTCGCTGCGGGGCAGGGAACATCCCCTGCCCCATTTTTCACCATCCAAGGGGGGAAATTCATGAACGCACCAGCGGGAGCGATCCGAAAAAAGCGGCATCCCTTTTTGCAGAGCCTGGTGAAGCAGCGCGAAATGTGGCTGCTGTGCGTGCCCATCATCGTTTGGGTGGCCGTGTTCTGCTATTATCCGATGTATGGCCTTTTGATGGCGTTTGTCGATTATGTTCCCGGCCGGGAAATCTGGGAATGCGATTTCGTGGGCCTGAAATACTTTGCCCGCTTTATCACGGGAAACGATTTCCCGCGCCTTTTGCGCAACACGCTGGCCATGTCGGGCCTCAGCCTCACCGTGGGCTTTGTGTGCCCCATCCTGTTCGCCTTTATGCTCAACGAGCTGGGCAACCTGAAAATCAAAAAATTCGTGCAGACGGCGAGCTACCTGCCGCACTTCATCAGCTGGGTTGTGGCTGGCGCCATGGTTACGCAGCTGCTGGCCACGGACGGCGTGCTCAACGATCTGCTGCTGGCCACCGGCCTGATCGATGAACCCATTTCCTATCTGCAAAAGGGCGAATGGTACTGGGGCCTTTACACCGTGATCAACATCTGGAAAGGCCTGGGCTGGTCGACCATCATCTATCTGAGCGCCATGTCCGGCGTGGACGAGGAGCTCTACCAGGCGGGCGTGATCGACGGGCTGGGCCGGCTGGGCCTGGCGCGGCACATCACGCTGCCCACGCTCGTGCCCACGATCGTGCTCCTTTGGATCATGAACGTTGGCAACATCCTCACCGCGGGCTTCGATCAGCACCTGATCATCGGCAACACCATCACCCAGCGGTATTGGGACGTGATCGATACCTATTCTTACCGCTATGGCGTGCAGCAGGGCTATTATTCCATGGGCACGGCGGTTTCGTTCATGAAAGCGCTGGTGGGCTTTGTGCTGGTGCTGGTCACCAATTTCATCGCGCGCCGGGCGAGCGACGTCGCGCTGTTTTAGGAGGACACCGCCATGCGAAAAGTCTATTACATCAAGCAAACGCCTTCCGGCCGGGTATTCGACGCGGTCAACGGCATCGTCATCGCGCTTTTGATGTTCCTGATGATCTATCCCTTCTGGAACATGCTGGTGCTTTCCTTTAACGATGGCACGGACGCTTTGCTCGGCAAGCTGTATTTCTGGCCGCGCGTGTGGACGCTTTCCAACTATGAATACGTCTTCAAAAACCGGGATCTGCTGCATGGCGCGCTGGTTTCCGTGCTGCGGGTGGTCGTTGGCACGGTGACGGGCGTGATCTGCAACGCGCTGCTGGGCTATATCGTCAGCTGCCGCCAGTTCTACGGCCGCAAGTTCATGCGCATCCTGTTCATCATCACGATGTACTTTGGCGGCGGCCTGATCCCCACCTACCTGCTCATGCTGGAGCTGGGCTTCATGAACAATTTCCTGGTGTACATCATCCCCGGCCTGTTCAGCTGCTACTACATGCTGCTGGCCTCCAGCTATATCCAGAACATCCCGGAGGCATTGTTCGAATCCGCCCGCATCGATGGCGCCAGCGAGCTGAAAACCTTTGTGCGCATCGTCGTCCCGCTGGCCATGCCCATGCTGGCCTGCATCGCGGTGTATATCGGCGTGGGCCACTGGAACAGCTGGTTCGATGTTTCCCTCTATTCGCGGGATGGCACGTGGGATACGCTGCAGATCATCCTCTACCGCCTGCTCAACCAGGCAAACGCCAAGGCGGATATCACCAACCAGCAGCAGCTCTATATGTCCATGCGCACCATCCAGCCGGAAACCGTGCGCGCGGCCACGACGGTCGTGGTGGTGGTGCCCATCGTGTTCATCTATCCCTTCTTCCAGCGCTATTTTGTGGGCGGCATCACGCTCGGCGCGGTGAAAGGATAGGCACATTCCAACGCTACAATGTATGGAGGTAACGGTATGAACGAAAAATCCGTGCCCGAACAGGCCCAGGCCGTGGTGGCCAGCCCCAATATGGTTCCGCCGCATCTGCGCAAGGCGCTGGAAGAGCGCGATTATGTCCTTCGCCCGGATGCGCCCGCCACGCACGCGCGGCTGTGGGGCGATCCGGATAGCAACGTATACCATCTAACGTTCAATGGCGCCAATCTCGTTACGCTGCGCTATCCCGATGGCGTGCGGCCCGGGCTGCGCCTGCATTCGGACGGGGACTTTCAATCCGTGCCGTTTGTGCAGCAGTTCCTGGCCTGGGCGGATCAGGACGCGCCCATGGAGGTGGAATTCACTTCCCCCGTGGAAATGTGGAACATGCGCCCCCAGCGCGCGCAGGGCGGGCAGGCGATTTTGGGGCAAACCGGGCATCCGCTGCTTTTCGGCGTCAACGGCCTGTACTTTCCCGATTGGGATCTGCTGCTCAGCTTCCATGGCCTGCCCTTTGCCTGGACCGCGCCGCGCATCGAGCGAGCGGACGGGCAGTGGCGCGCCAGATTGCGCGTCACGCTGGGGGAAACGCCCTGGGTCATCCTGGTGCGGCCGCGCTATTATCAGGAGCACCTGGGCTATGCCCAGCACCAGCCCTGGCGCTTCCGGCCCAATCCCAAGCCCATCACCGGCTGGTGCTCGTGGGAGGCGTACCACAGCGGCGTTGCGCAGGCGGATCTGGAAGCGGACAGCCTCGCCCTGGCCCCGCTGAAAAATTACGGCCTGGAATACATGCAGCTGGACGACGGGTATCAGCAGGCCATGGTGCCCCTGCGTCCCGGCGCGAACGTGGGCGACAGTTGGCTCAATACCAACGAAAAATTCCCCGGCGGGCACGAAGCCATCGTGCGCGCCGCGCGCGCGGGCGGGTTCACCCCCGGCATCTGGACAAACGCCACCCTCACCAACCGCGAGGCCGCGCAGGCCATGCCCTGCTGCCTGCGCGATCAAAAGGGCGAACTGATCTGCGGCGACTGGATCCAGTACATCCTCGATTGCCTGCCGGAAACGCTCGCCACGCACGTAACGCCCTATTACCGCGCGCTGCGCGAGAAGGGCTACGCCTATTTCAAATCCGATTCCATCCGCCATTTGATTTACGATGGCCTGCAGGAGGCCGTGCGCCTGGGCGTGCTGGAGCCGGAAGACGCGCGCGCACGCCTCCGCGCCTATCTGGAGGCCGCACGCGCGGGCATCGGGCCGGATGCTTATTACCTTTCCTGCTGGGGCGTGCTTTCGCAGTCCATCGGCGTGTGCGACGCCATGCGCGTGGCCACGGACGCCAACCCCTCCTGGGGCGCTTACAGCATGCAGCTGCGCGAAACCGCGCGCTGGTTCTTCGCACAGCGCGTGCTCTTCACGGTGGATCCCGATCACGTGTGCGCGCGCGGCGAACCCGCCTGGGTGCGCATGATGCTCTCGCTCGTGAGCCTGAGCGGCGGCCTGCTGATGATCTCTGACAAGCCCCGGGATTACGATGAAAACCGCCTGAACCTGATCCGCAAAACCATGCCGGCGCTCGCCGTGCGCGCGGCGGAAACCGGCCCCGTGGATTACACCACGCCCGCCTGCCCGCACCAGAGCAAAACATTGCCGCTGGATGAAGCCGCCCGCCGCATGGCGCACATCGCGCCGGACGACGATATCGCGCCCTTCTCCTCGCTGTGGTGCACCCATTTTGAGGAAAACGGCCGGCAGTGGGCCGTCGTGGAGCGGGCGGCGGTCGTGCCGCTGCGCGACGCCTCCATTGCCCTGGAAGCGCTGTCGCTCGACCCCGCGCGCCGCTATTGCGCGTTCGATTTCTGGGCGCAGGAGGCCAGCGTCCTGGAACACGGCGCGCTGCCCCTGCACGCGCTTTCGCTGGGCGACGCGCAGGTTGTCGCGCTGACGGACATAACGGATGGCGCGCCCCGGCTCGTGGGCAGCGACCGGCACGTGAGCGCGGACGCCGTCAGCGTGCTGCGCGCCGGGGCGGAGGATGGCGGCTTCGCGCTGGAGCTTTCCGGCTTCGATGGGCTTGCCGTGCGCTACACGCTGTACGCGCCCGTGGGGCGCGCGGCGGTGCGCAGCAGCGAAGGCTGCGCGGCCGGAATCGAACAGAAGGGCGATTGGCTCACGCTCAGCGTCGCTTTCCGCGCGCCGCGCGCGCAAATTCTGTTGCATTGGGAGGGAATGTAAATGGCACTGAAAACCCCCGCCCCCCTCGCCTTCCACGCGAGCGACCGCGCGCTGGAAAAGGGATTCGACCGCTTAAAGCAGCAGGCGCTTTTCTGGGTGTTCGAAGGGTATCCCGTGGGCGACTACTACGAAGCCGCCCTGCCCATGCGCGATGCGTTCTGCATGCGCGATACCAGCCACCAGGCCATTGGCGCGCAGGTGCTGGGCCTGGGCAGGCACAACCTGAACATGGTGCGCAAATTCGCCGCCGCGCTGGATCCCTGCCGCGACTATTGCTCCTATTGGGAAATCGACCGCTACGACCGCCCCTGCCCCGTGGACTATACAAACGACGCGGATTTCTGGTATAACCTGCCCGCGAATTTCGATCTGGTGGACGCCATCTGGCGGCTATACCGCTTTTCCGGCGACGAAAACTATCTGTACGACGGCGCCATCGCCCGCTTTTGCGCCCAGAGCATGGAAGAATACGTACGCGCCTGGGACCGCGATGGCGACGGCATCCCGGATCGCGATCCCAAAGCGGGCCGCCGCGGCATCGGCTCTTACGATGAATCCGGCGAATCCTTCACGTCCGTGAAGGTGGGCAGCGACCTCGTGGCCAGCATGATCCGCGCCTACGCGAGCTATGCGCGCATGTGCGAGTGCCGGCATCAGCGCGAGGCGGCGCGCATCTATGAAAAGCGCGGCCAGGCGCTCAAGGCGCGGCTGGAACAGGATTGGTACCGGGAAGGCCGGGGATACGCCTCGGCGCTGAGCCAGGAGAACGAATACCTGTTTCACGGCAGCGGGGAAATGACCCTGCTATACTGGGGCGTGGCCGAGGGCGAGCGCGCCCAGCCGATTCTGGACGAGATCTCCCACGGATACGAGGACATGATCATCGAGCGCTTCAGCCACGTGCCGGAAATCCTCTGGAAATACGGCCGGAACGACGCCGCGCTCGCTGCGCTGCGCCGCGCCATGCGCCCCGACCTGCCGCGCAGGGAATACCCGGAGGCCAGCTTCTGCGCCATTGGCGCGTTGGCCACCGGGCTGATGGGCCTGGAGCCCGACGCCATAAGCGGCCGCGTCGCCACGCTGAGCCGCCTGCCCCGGGGCGCATGGGCGGCCCTGGAACACGCGAGCGCGCTGGATGGATGCTGCAGCGTGGAACACGGCGATGGCGAAAGCACCTTCATCAACGAAGGCACGCGGCCCGTGCTCTGGCGCGCGCGCTTTCTGGCTCCCGGCGCGCCGTGCGTGGAGGGAATGGAGTTTGCGGGCGGGGAAGAAGTGCTGCCCTTCTCGCGCGAAACCGTGCGGTTCGCGGAAGTGACCGTGCCCGCGGGCGCTTCCGCACGCGCATTCTTGCGGCCGCAATAAATTCCGCCTGCCGCCCCAAAATGGAACCGCCCGGAGGCATGTTGCCTCCGGGCGGTCTGATCGTTGACAAACCTGCGGTTTGCCAACGAGGATTACCCGGTCGCTTGCAAATCAAAGATTTGCGGCCAGCGACCGGGACGGGAATGCATTTTTACCGCAAATGCAAGCATTTGCTCTGCAAAAAATACCAGAAATGACGTACACGCCGTCATTTCTGATTTAAGCCTCGTTCTTCCGATACTTTGTCAATGCTCTGGGGGCCAGGCATTTCGCCTGGCCCTCCGGTCATTTCGCGCGCAAAAGCAAAACACCCAGCAAGATGAGCGCGACGCCGATAAGCGACGTCCAAAGCCATTCCGGCACGCTGAAAAGCAGAACAATCGCCCCGATTCCGATCAGCAAAGCGCCCAATATTTTGCACAATTCGCATTTTCCCGCGGAATTCCGCACGCGCATCCCTCCTAACGCGGCCCATATCCACATGCGCGAGGCGGCCGCCACAGCATTCCGCTACCATGATATGCGCGCGGAAGCGATTTAAACACGGCTTTGGCGCGCGCGAATCCAGGCGCACACCAGCAGGAGCACCGGGAACACCGCCGCCACCAGCAGACCCGCCTTCAGGCCCAGCTGCTCCGGGGAGAGCGAAAGCCGCTCCATGAGCGAAGCGCCCCAGGCGGAAGTTTGCACCGCGTCGCTGATCATGCCCGTGAGCCAGGGGCCTGTGGAGCAGCCAATGTCGCCGGAAATGGCGAGCAGGCCGAACAGCGCCGTTCCGCCCATCGGAAAACGCCGCGCCGTGGCGGAAACCGTGCCCGGCCACATCAGGCCCACGGAAACGCCGCACAGCGCGCAACCGGCCAACGCCAAAAACGGAATGGTGGAAAAAACTGCCGTGGCATAGCAAACCACGCACAGCGCCGCGCTGAGCACCAGCGCGCGGTCCACGGCGATCTTTTCGCCATGCAGGCCGTACATCATGCGCGTGAACGCCATGCACAGGGCGAACGCGCACGGGCCCAGCAAATCGCCCAATACTTTGCTCACGCCCAGCGCCTGTTCGGCGAACAGGCTCGACCACTGCGACATGGCAAGCTCCGCGCTGCCCGAAGCCACCATCATCAAAATCGCGATGAAGAACGCTTTCGACCGGAGCAACGTGCCGATCTTCGTGCGCTCGCTCTCCGGCGTGGCCGGCATCAGCGGCACCCGTGTGAACGCCATGGCATTGGCCAGCGGGATAAGCGCCCAGCCAATGGGCAAAAGGCGCCACATATCCTGCGAAAAGCGCCACAACAGCAGCGTGGAAATCAGCACAACCGCCGCCTGGCCCCAGCAGTAAAACGAATGCACCATGCTCATGGCCTTTTCCTTATGCTCGCCGGGCAGCGCTTCCACGATGGGGCTGATCATCACCTCGATGATGCCGCCGCCCATGGCGTACAGCACGGCGGCCACGCACAGCCCCGCATAGGGGTTGGGGAGCACAAAGGGCAGCACGCCCATCAAAATCAGCCCGCAGGCGCAGAACAGATGCGCGATCACCGCGCAAATGCGCTGGCCCAGGCGGTCCACATAGCGCGTGGCCAGGATGTCCGCCACGATCTGCGTGCCAAAATTCATCAGGATCAGCCAGCCCAGCTGTTCGTCCGTCAGCCCAAACCGTTCCTTGAACACAACGAAGAGCAGCGGCGCGAGGTTGTTGACCACCGCCTGGGAAATAAAGCCAAAATTGCAGGCCCACACCGTGTGCTGAAACGACAGTTTCATATTTTTCTCCCCATTTCCGTAAAAAGGGCGCTGAAAAGGCGGCATGAGCCGCGGTATTCAGCGCTCAAACTGTTAAAGCGGGCTTACCAAAGGCTGCCGGATGCGCCCGGCAGCCATAAAACGCCAATGGACTGTGAGCGGCGCCTATAAGCCGAGTTCTGTCGTGGACGGTCATCTATCTAGACCCGCGGTTGCCAGCGGGTTCCAGCGATTTCCCGGGAGCGCGACGGGCCGCCGCATATGCTCCCCTATCAATCTTGCACCAGGTGGGGTTTACA
>DVJN01000096.1 GCA_018716755.1 Candidatus Alectryocaccomicrobium excrementavium | reverse complement strand
CGCCGTCGCGGCTTTATTCTCACTGACGACCCGCTTTCTGCCCCTTAGCTTCTCTTCCCTCCTCTTTTCGCCATCTTTCTTGGATGGTTTTTTCCTATGCCTTTCCTTGGCGGCCACTTCGTGTGTTGTTTCAAACTTTTACCCTCCTTTTGGTTTTCATCCCGTCGTGCTTTTTTAGCATAAAGCCGGTACGCGGGCGCGCCGTGGCTCATCCCCCCACATATTCTTCCAGCGTGCAGCCCTTATCGCGGATTTCCCGCGCGGCCTGCACGCCCACATAGCGGTAATGCCACGGCTCGTACGCAATGCCCGTAATTTCCTCATCCTCCTCAGGATAGCGCAGGATGAAGCCGAAATCCCAGCAGTTCTCAATCAGCCAATCGAATTGCGGCGTTTCCTCAAAACCGCCGCCGTCGCGCTGCGCGGTCACATCGAAGGCGAGGCCGGTTTCGTGCTCGCTGGTGCCGGGGAGAGCTGCGGTGCCATCGGTGGTCTGGGCGTAGATCTCTTCCTGCTCCGCGCGCGTGCGATAGCCACTGGTGATGATAAAACCGTTCACGCCATCCTCTTCTGCCTGATGGAACATGGCTTCTGCCGCCTCATAAGTGGACTTTTCCAGCCAGATTTCGCTGGAAGCGAGCAAAAACGAATGCCTTTGCTCATAGAGATTGACCAGCGTGCCGGGCTGATAATCCTCCGGCAGCGGATTCCAGGCGTTCACCAGAAGTACATTTCCCTCGCCCGCCTCCGCAGACGAAGCGATGGGCGCAATGTTGCGAAACGGCCAATATATCGCGCCGTGCCGCTCGCGCCATATGCCCAGCGCGGCCAGGCAAACCAGCGCGAAAAGCAACCAGCGCACAAATTTGCGCATGAAACTTCACCCCTCTTCCCCAGCGAGCGAAACCCATTCCGGCGCGTAGCCGAGCATGGGCAGAAAACGGCTGAAAAAGTCCACGTTGCGCATGGCAACCGACCAGGTGTTTTCGCAGGGATGGAATGCCAGCCGTTCCTCCTCCCTCAGCCGCCCGTCCACCGCCAGGCGGACGGCATGCCCTTCATCGAACAAAAGCCCCAGGGGGCTTACCGCGCCGGGCCGCGTGCGCAGGTATTCCCACAACTTTTCCTCCGAACCAAAGCCCAGGCGCGAAAGGCCCAGCTGGCGTGAAACGCTGGAGGTGCGAAAAGGCGCTTCCGGCCGGGCAAGCAGCAACACATACGCACTGTGGCTGCGCGGGGACAGGAACAGATTCTTGGGCACCAATGCACCGAGCGCGTGGGCGGGCGCGGCGCACTCCTCCATCGTGTAAGCGGGCGCGTGTTCCAGCGCCTCGAAGGGGATGCCCATGCGCTTAAGCCGCGCGAACACTTCCCGTTGCACCTCAGCCATTTTGCGCCCGCAGATCCTTTCCCACAAAGCGCAAGAACGCGCCGTTTTCCCGGTCGAACAGGCGCGACGCAATCCGCTCGCCATACCGTTCCTTCAGCTGGGCCGGCGTGAGGTTGGTGGCGAAAATCGTGCACAGGCGCGCGTTCATGCGCTCGTTGAGCAGCATGAAAAGCGATTCCGCGGTGATGTTGCGCATCATGGGCTCCACTCCCAGATCGTCCACCGCCAAAAAAGCGCAGGAAAGCATGCGGTCAAATTCTGCGCCGTCCTCGCCGAGGTACTTGTTCCGCATGGCGTCCAGCATTTTATAGGCGGTCACGTTCATCACATCCACGCCCTGTTCGGCCAGGCGGCGCACCACGCAGTTGAGCAAAAATGTCTTGCCCAGGCCCGCCTCGCCATAGAGCACCAGCACCCGCTTATCCACATCGGGGTATTTCGCGCAATAGCGCAAAAGATAGTCGCGCGCGCCGCACAGCGCCTGCCGCTGCGTGCATTGCGCCCCTTCCACCGGGACATCGGGAACGAAATCCTCGCGGAAAGATTCAAAGCTGTCCAGCGCGCGGTAAGCGCTGCCCATGCGCTCGTTCAATTCGCGGCGGAAGCACTCGCAAAAGCCGCTCTCCACCACGCCCTTATCCCTGCATTTGGGACAGCGATAGCGCATCTGCATATAGTCCTCCGGAAATCCTGCGCGCACGGTGCGCTCGCGAATTTCCCGCAGAATCTGCCGCCCCTCTTCCCGCATGCGGGTGGCTTTTTCCTGCGCATCGGGCGTGCGCGCGGCCATGGCGCGCACAGCGTCTGATAGCAGGCGCGCTTGCTTTTGCCACAAAGCGTGAACCTGCGGATCCACGCTTTCCACCTCCGCCACGCGCGCATCCTGCTCCCTTTCCGCCTGGGCGCGGCGGCGACGGTATTCGTTTTTCAGTTGCTCCACCATTTCACTGCGCGTCATTCTTTCGCTGTTCCTCCATCCACATCTGCATTACGGCGTCCACTGCAAAATCCTCATCGCGATATTCCCGCTGCGCGTAATCCTGGATGGCCTTGCCCGCCTGCGGCTTCGCTGTATCCATCCGCACCACCGGTTCTTCCTTTTGCGCCTGTTCCACGGTTTGAATGCCTTTCTTTTGCCAGCTGGAAAGCAGCTTGCCCATGTATTTGCGCGGAAGCTGCGTTCCCTGCGAGCGTTCGGCGGCCAGCAAAATCACATCCATGGGCATAGCGGCCAGCCATTTTTCAATCCAGGCGCGGTCGGCGTTGCCCGCGCGCCGGTCGTCGCCATAGGTGCGCATCACCTTTTCCGCCGCCGCGGAAAGCTCGTCGATGCGGCGGGTGCTTTCCCGCAGCGCTTCCAGCGTGAACAGGCCCTTTTGCGCGCACTGGTTCACATACTTTTCCCAGGCCGCGAAATCCCGCATGCCCGCCCGCGCGCACCGGCGGGCCGCTTCCACCAGCGTATCCGCCTGAAAGCCCATGCCCAAAAAATCCGTAAACGTTTTGAGCTGCGCGGGCGCGGGCGCCCCTGGCACGCCCAATTCCGCATAGATGCTTTTGAGCGTTTCCACGCGCTTGCGTTCATCCTGAATGTCCGCCTGCACGCCTGCGCCCCCCGCATGGCGGCGCAAAATGGAATCCAGATAGGCGAAGGAGGGATTGCGGGCGCGCACCGTCTCCGCGCAGGCAGCCAGCACATCCTCCTCCGTGAGCTTCATTTCGTTGGCCCAGCGGTCGGCCAGGGCCGCCTCGTCCACGGTCGGATCCCGGTGCAGGCTGAATTGCCGCGCTACGCGCCTGGCCAGTGCGTAACCCGCGCTGTCGCGCGCGATGCGCTCCTTCGCCTTTTCCACCGTCACAACGCCGTTTTCCGCCCAATCGTGAGCGATTTTATCCATCCGCTTAAAGATGGCGTTGAGCGAGCGCTTTTTTTCGTGCGTACGCCGCACTTCGTGCTCCACAAGCAAAATGACCACTTCTGCCGGCAGGCCGAAAACCTCCTGCCAATCCGCGATCATGGAAAAATCGCGCGGCTGAATGACATACTCCTCGCCCAAAATGCTTTGCAATCTGGCGTGCAATTCGCGGTTTTTGCGCGGCACATCGTCCATGGCCGTCTGCCGGCAGCCCACAAACTGAAATTGCGGCGGATTGTCCGCCACGCGCCGCCACAGCCCCTGCCGCTCCCAATAGCGCATGGCGCGCAAAAAATCATCCTCACTGATGCCCAGCATGCGCGCCGCTTCCGCCGGACTGCTGCTCCGCTGGGGATACTGGCACTGAAACAGCATGTAAAGATACACGCGCACAAAATCCCCCGGCGCCTGAAGCATGTATTCCATGATGAATTCGTTTTCCACCGCGGTGGCGCCAAAGAGCACCGTTTCCTCCGCGAACGACGCAAACTGCATACGCATCCGCTCCCTTTCTGTACTCCTGTATCATATCACATTCTGCCGCGTTTGACAACCGGCGCATTTTGAAGTATAATATCCTTTACCACGAGTGCGGGCGCAGCGGCCCGCGTTCCAATTCGGGAGGATTGCCTATGATTCATCCGCGCGTTCGCCAGCTGGCGGACAATTTGATTGTGCATTCCATCGGTTTGAAGCCAGGCGAAAAAGTGCTGATCGAGGGCTTCGACAGCCGCAGCGATTTCATTTGCGCCCTGGTGCAGGCCGCCTACAGCGCGGGCGGGGTGCCCTTCGTACACCTGCAGGATCAGCGCGTGCAGCGTTCCCTGCTGATGGGGCTTTCCGCCGGGCAAGCGGAAACAACCGCAACGCACGAGGCCGCGCTCATGGCGCAGATGGACGCTTATATCGGCGTGCGCGCCGCGGACAACACGTTCGAAACCTCTGACGTGCCGCCGGAAAAAATGGAGCTTTACGCCAGTGTGGTGCAAAAACGCGTGCACGGCGAAATCCGCGTGCCCAAGACCCGCTGGGTGGTGATGCGCTGGCCCACTCCCTCCATGGCGCAACACGCCGCCATGTCCACCGAGGCCTTTGAAGACTTCTTCTTCGACGTATGCTGCCTGGATTACGAGCGCATGGGCCGCGCCATGCAACCGCTGGTGGAGCGGCTGGAGCGGGCGAACGACGTACATATCGTGGGCCCGGGCACAGATCTGCGCTTTTCCATCGCCGGTATGCCTGCCATCCCCTGCGACGGCCATTTGAACATCCCGGATGGCGAGGTCTATACCGCGCCCGTGCGCGATTCCGTGAACGGCACAATCACCTACAACACCAAATCTACCTACCAGGGCGTGTCCTTTGAAAACATTTCCTTCACGTTCCAAAATGGCAAAATCGTGAAGGCCACCAGCAGCGACGCACAGCGGCTCAACGCCATCCTCGATACCGATGAGGGCGCGCGCTACGTGGGCGAATGGGCGCTGGGCGTGAACCCCTATATCCACCGCGCCATGCAGGATACGCTCTTTGATGAAAAGATCGCCGGTTCTTTCCATCTCACGCCCGGCTCGTGCTACGACGAGTGCGACAATGGCAACCATTCCGCCATCCACTGGGACCTTGTGCTGATTCAAACCAAAGAAATGGGCGGTGGTGAAATCTATCTCGATGGCGAATTGATCCGTAAGGACGGCCTTTTCGTCCCGGAAGCGCTCAAAGGGCTGAACCCGGAAAATCTGGTGTAATCAGCCACCGGCCAAACCAATGGTTTGACTAAGCCCTATCTCAGAAGATCCGCCAACAAAAGAAAGAAGAGGGATTGGAGCCAAAGGAGGGCCCAGTTCCTCTTCTTGGTGGTATAATTTGCTTGCAATGGAAACCATACCGCAAGAGTATTATACGCCAAAGCCGACGCACCCATAGAAGGGCATTTGGGCAACGTTGAAGCAAGTATTGCGAAGCGCCGTTGAAGATGGAATTATTGACGTCAACCCTGCAGCAAGCACGCGCCTCAGCGGAGGATTGAACGATCAAGCGCCAGCCTTCTGACAGATATGAGTGAGACGTACACTGTTCAGGATTTCGCCTATATCTCCTTCTACACAGATCGCCTGCCGCTTGATCTCGGGTGGACGATAGGCTTCTGACAGGTTGACGCAGGCATAGACCGCCTTCGGGTTCTGGTAAGTCATTTTCCAGAAGGGATATTTGATGATGACCGGTGTATTGCCGCCCACGCCCAACTCCAGAAAGAGGACGCGCCGGCCCTTATGACGTCCGAGGAAATCCTCGTAGCGCCGGGCGGCTTCATGCCAGCCTTCGTCTTCCACGAAGGTCATGTCCGTCCGCAAATTCATGGTCATGGGTGCGCCGCAAACAGGGCAGTGCGGCACCAACGCACTGGGAATCCTCATATCCTTTTGCACAGCCACCATCTTTTTGATAGTGGCTTCGTTATCATAGGTCTTTTGATGGCAGGGTTTGGAGCACTGCCAGAGGCCATAGTCGCCCTGGGTGTAGAACAGCCGGTGCTTGTCAAATCCGGCCTTCTGGAAGCAGTGGTCTACATTGGTCGTCAGCACAAAATAATCTTTATCCCGCACCAATTGCAAAAGGTCGCTGTAAACCGGTTTCGGCGCGTCCATATAGCGATTGATGTAGATATACCGGCTCCAATACGCCCAGTGCTCCTCCAGGCTTTCAAAGGGATAGAAGCCGCCGGAGTACATATCGCCAAAGCCATACTTGACGATAAAATCCCCGAAATACTTCTCAAAGCGCTCACCGGCATAGGTGAACCCGGCGGAAGTGGACAGCCCGGAACCGGCCCCGATCACCACCGCCTCCGCCGCGTCCAACTCCTCTCTGAGCCGCGCAATGCTATTGCAGCAGACGCCTGTAGATTGCATGGTCATTGTCTTTGAAAACATTGAAGATCACCCCTATTTGGTCCGGATGTTTCTGCTGCCACTCCCGAACTGTCCCGACAGCGATCTCTGCGGCCAGCTCAGACGGAAAATGAAACTCGCCGGTCGAGATACAGCAGAAAGCCACGCTGTGAAGGTCGTTTTCTGCCGCCAGCTTAAGGCAAGAGCGGTAGCATCCTGCCAACAATTCCCGATCTGCTTTGGTGACACTGCCGTAGATAATAGGACCAACGGTATGCAAAACAAAGCAGCAAGGTAAGTTGTATGCTTTTGTAATCTTTGCGCGTCCTGTTTCTTCCTCATGGACTTGCCGCCGCATGATCTCGGCACATTCCAAGCGGAGCTGCACGCCCGCATAGGTGTGAATGGCATTGTCTATGCAGCCATGACAGGGCACAAAGCATCCCATCATCTGGCTGTTCGCCGCGTTGACGATGGCGCCGGCGGCAAGGGTGGTAATGTCGCCCTGCCAAAGGTACAAGCCGGGACGCACCGGCGTCAGATCCCCCAGCCTTGTGATGCCTCGCTCCGCAAGGCGCTCTTGCAAATATGCGTCCTGCACGGCTAAAAATTCCGCGCTGGCCGGAACCGGCGGGCGTACATTCATCAGACTGCGAAGAAGCGTCCTTTTTTCCAAAAGGTCATCCGGCACACAGATGTCTGCGTATTCTTTGCGTTCCGCCAGCAAGTAGCGGAGCAGATAGTCCAATCTTTCATTCTGCGTCATGACCTTACCTCCGTTCAATTGCTCTTTCGGGGCAGATTTCATAGCAGTTCCCGCAGTGCAGGCAGTGCTCCTGCCGTATGACTACGGGCTTTGTCGAAATATCAATGCACTTCTGTGGGCACTCGGAATAGCACAGCTTGCAGCCGATGCACTTGTCCGTCACAAAGTAGCCGGTCTCCTTTGCCTGCGCCCCGCCGAAAGAAAAGCTGGTTCGCTCAATCGGCTGTTGGGAAAGATCAAACCATTCGCCGTCCCCCTCATAGATTTGGAACACTGTCAGCGCCTTTTGGGATTCCTGCGTGGGATAAATTTTCCACATATATGGATTTTTTTCAAACAGCCGGGGTAAAAGCGTATTTCCAAGCTCTTTCACCATTCCTCGTAGCGATATTGCCACGCAGGACATGGTGTTCCTGCCCTTTATTCCCGTCAGTGCAACGTATCCCTTTTTCTTCAAGCGGTCATAAAAGCCCTTGCCTTTTGCCGTCAGGAAGTAAAGACTGTTTTCATCGGCCTCCATCATATCGATGGCACAGGTAACGGGCAGCCCGCTATCGTCAATCGTTGCTGCGATGACTGTATGGATTTCTTCCTGCAAATATTTTAAGTACCTGTCTGCCGGCATAGCATCCTCTCCCTTCAAGGAAAAGCCGGAGCCGCCCGTCCGACAGCCCCGGCAGATTGGGATGTATTGGGATTTTCTGATCAGGCGAAGAAGAAGCCCGCCGTCATATCCAGATAATTCTGGCCACTATACTGCGGATACTGCTTGCCCACTTCCGCCTTAAACTCGTCGGCGTTTTTGCAGCCTGCCGCAATCCTTTTCAGATTTTCCAGATAATCGATCTTTGTCTGGGCATCTTTCAGATCCTCCGGCGTATAGTGCGAGGTGAGGATCAGAGCGTATCCCTTTGCAATGTAACTGTGAAGCTCTGCGATCATGGCGTCGGCATGGCCTGCGCCCGCCACGATGGAATGGCAGTCATGCCCCAGCATATGGGTATAAACCGCGTTGATTTCCGGAATCTCCACATCAAACGCATCTGCTGTCTGCTTGATGAAAAATTCCATGCCGCCGATGGTCACCTTGCCGGGTTCCACCACATTGGTGATCTTGTGGACGGAAGAATCGAAGATTTCCCCAAACGAGCCGGTAAAGCTGTCGATCAGAGCCTTGCCGCCGCCGTTTTCGGAATACTCCACGGCGTTCTGCGTTGCAAATTTCGGCACATCGGGCAGGAAAGCCGCTCCTGCGCCGTGATAGGCAACAAGCATACCCTCTACTTCCATGTCTTTCAAATATTCCGTAAGCTCTCTGATATTGTCAAAGAAGCAGGGTGACTCAATGATAA
>DVJN01000095.1 GCA_018716755.1 Candidatus Alectryocaccomicrobium excrementavium | reverse complement strand
TTAAAATGCCCTGAACGCGATTGGAAAATAGGCAAAACGGCAGGAAGCGTTTTAGTGTGCCGCTAAAAGATAAACAGCATACCCTGCCAAAAGCGCAAAACGCGCCGTCCCCAAAGAGGGGACGGCGCGCTGGCAAGAAGCAAAAGCGGCCCAAAGCGCTTTTCTAAAAACATCATTCCAGATGGAACGCTTTTTCGATATCCTTCACTTCTTCCGGCGAAATGGAAACGATGGGACCAATGCTGCGCGCGGCAATGACGGCGGCGGCGCTGTATTCGAGCACTTCCAGGCGGTCGAAGGCGTTGAGCAGCGAATCGCCCACCACGATCACGCACTGGTTGTCCACCATCAGCACCGGAGAACTGGCGGAAAAACTGGCCGCCGTGCCCGCCACATCCAGCTGGCTGGAGGCAAACGGAAGGCGCTTCACATTGCGCAGCATGATATAGCTTTCCGGAATGGTGCGCGAATCGAACTCCGCCTCCGTTACCGCGAAGGCCATAATGGCCGGCGGGTGCGCGATGATTACGGCGTTTACGCCCGCATGCTGATCATAGATTTCCTTGTGCAAAAGCGCCGAACGGCTGGGGATTTTCCCCGTTTCGCTCATGCCGTTTTTGATGCGCACAATGTCCTGCGGCTCCAGATATTTGCGGTCCTTCATAAAGGGCGTAATGAGGAAGGAGCCATCCGACAGGCGCATGGAGAACGTCCCCTGCGTGCTGGTGAACAGGCGCTGGTCATATGCGCGGTGGATCAGCGTGCACATATCGCGCCGGCCCGCGCATTCTTCGCTGGAAATCCTGTGCTCCACAAAGGAATCCATGGGCGGGTGGGCCTTGGAACTGTCCAGATTGATCTGCGCATCGGTCAGCGAACGCGCCTTGCCGATCTTGGCCGCGTCGGTTTCCAGCCGGCCGCAGAAGTCCAGCGTTTCAAACGCCATGAAGGCGCGGTAAAGGTTCGGCCCGCCGCAAACCACGCCATGGTTCTCCAGGAGCACCGTGTTATGCCCCTTGGCGAATTCATCCGCGATGTTCCTGCCCAGCTGCTCGCTGCCGGGCACGGCGTATTTGGCCATGGCAACATCGCCGCACACGAGCGACGCGTTGGATACCAGATGCGTATTGGGAATTCTGCGCGCCAGGCTGAACGCCACCAGCGTGGGCGGGTGCGCGTGCACAATCGCCTTCAAATCGGGGCGGGCCCGATAAATGTCCCTGTGAAAGGGGAGCTCTGACGACGGCTTATGCGGGCCAATGACCGTGCCATCGGGCTTCACCTGCATAATATCGTTGCGCGTGAGAGACCCTTTATCGATGCCGGCAGGCGTGATCCAGATGTCGCCATTGTCATCGCGCACGGAAAGATTCCCGCCCGAGGTCGTCGTCATCCCATATTTGTAGATTCGGTCCATAATCATGACCAGTTGATCGGCCGGATGTTGCAACTCAAAATGCATACGCTTTCCCTCTCTCCCATTCCTTGGATGGATTCATTATACCACAACTCGCGCGGGATTTCCATCGCCCATCCCGGATGGACGAAAATTTCCGAAAAATTTTCCCCGCCTGTCTTGGGGAAACGCCTCTTGCATACTATAAAGTTTACTAAGCTGTGATATAATCAAATTTATATTACAGAGGGGGATGTGGTTATCCGCATGAGTGTGAGCCTGACCGAATTTTTTTCCATGCTCGGATCAAATCCTATGCTCGCCATCACGGCGCTGTTGACGATCGGCGTGATTCTCGTCAACGGCTGGACAGACGCGCCCAACGCAATCGCCACTTGCGTTTCTACGCGCGCAATGAAGGCAGGGGCCGCCATTGCCATGGCGGCGGTATTCAATTTCCTTGGCGTACTGGTTATGACGATGATCAACTCCCGCGTGGCAATGACAATCTACAATATGGTCGATTTTGGCGGCAACGAGCAGGACGCAACCATCGCCCTGTGTGCCGCCCTTTTTGCAATCGTTGCCTGGGCGACGGCCGCGTGGAAATTCGGCATTCCCACCAGCGAAAGCCACGCCCTGATCGCGGGACTTTCCGGCGCGGCCATCGCGCTGCACGGCAGCTTCGCGGGCATCAATCCCCAGGAGTGGATCAAGGTGATCTATGGGCTTGTGCTCTCCACCGTGCTCGGCTTTGCCGCAGGGTTTGGCGCCGCACGGCTGATCGAGTGGATTTGCCGGCGCATGGACCGGCAGAAGACCACCGTATTCTTCCGGGGTGGCCAGATCGCCGGCGCGGCCTCCATGGCGTTCATGCACGGCGCGCAGGATGGGCAAAAGTTCATGAGCGTGTTCCTGCTGGGCATTTTCCTTTCCAGCGGGCAGGGCGAAGTGAACAATTTTGAAATTCCCATGTGGCTGATGATTCTGTGCTCGCTGGTGATGTCGCTGGGCACTTCCATCGGCGGGTACCGCATCATCAAATCCGTCGGCATGGACATGGTACGGCTGGAAAGTTACCAGGGCTTTGCCGCGGATATCGGCGCGGCGTCCTGCCTGCTTCTCTCATCGGTCACGGGCGTTCCCGTGAGCACAACGCACACCAAGACCACGGCTATCATGGGCGTGGGCGCTTCCAAGCGGCTTTCGGCAGTCAACTGGCGCATCGTGAGGGAAATGGCGCTCGCCTGGGTTCTCACCTTCCCGGGGTGCGGCCTGCTGGGTTTTCTGGTTGCAGAACTATTTATGGCCATTTTTTAAGGAGGATATTTTATGGCGAAGGAAAAGCAGCGCAAAAAGGGATACGACTATTTTGAATACTTCTGCGCAAGTGCGCGCTATGCCTGCCAGGCAGCGGAGCACCTGGAAAAATCGCTGGCCAACTTTGCGCCGGAAGCCTGCCGCGAAAAGCTGGAGGTTATGCACCACATTGAGAACGCCGCGGATGGCTTCCGCCACGATATGACCCAGGTGCTCTCACATGAATTCATCGCCCCCATTGAACGGGAGGATATCATTGAACTGGCGCAGGATCTGGACAACGTGGTCGACGCGATTGACGATGTGATGCGCCGCATATACATGTTCAATGTGCAAACCATTCGCCCGGAAGCCAAGCAGTTCGCTTCCCTCATCACCAAATGCTGCCATGCCCTGCTGGCGACCATCGAGGAATTCCGCCATTTCAAAAAGAGCCAGACCATCGGCAAGCATATCATCGAAGTCAACACCCTGGAGAGCGATGGCGATACCCTGCACGCCGAATGCATCCGCAAGCTGTTCTGCGGAAGCGAAGACGCGCTCAGCATCATCGCCTGGATGACGCTGTTCGAGGGCTTTGAAGAGTGCCTGGACGCCTGTGAGGATGCTGTGGACGTGATCGAAAGTGTTATCATGAAAAATACCTAAATATAAGAGCCTTTGGGAATGAGCAGGGGCGCACTGCAAGCCGTCAGGCGCAGCAGAGTGACCATTGCGAATTGAGAAGGAGCACGAAAGCCGCCTGGGGCGGAGGGATTCAGAGTGCCGCGCTGTATGCAGACCCGTTTTGCACACAGCGCGGTTTTTCTACGACAGCAAAACCGTATCCGTAAGAGTAAAAATTTTCTGCGCGCCCAGCAGGCGGGCCTCTTCCCTGTCGTGGGTAACGACGGCCATATCCCTGCCCCGCATGTGCGCCAGAATGTACTGCGCGGTGCGCGCCCGCATCTCCTCATCCAGCCCGGTAAACGGTTCGTCAAGCAGCAGCACGTCCGGCCCATAGACGATCGCCCGCGCGATGGCCACGCGCCGCCGCATGCCGCCGGAAAAGGCGCTCACGCGCTTTTCGGCCTCCGCCTCCAGTCCCAGGAGGGCAAGGTGCTCCTTAAGCTGCGCGCGGCTGGCCTTGCCCGCCACCAGCGCGAGATTTTGCAGCGCCGTCATGTGCTCGATCAGCCGGTCCTCCTGGAACACCGCGCCAATGCGCGCGCCGCCCGTGCGCACTTCGCCCGCGTCGGGCGCGAGCAGGCCCAGCAAGATGCGCAGCAGCGTGGTTTTGCCCGAACCTGAGGGGGCCATGATCGCCACCGTACCGGTTACAGCCAGATTGACATTTTGCAACACCGGCCTACCCTCAAAGCTTTTGCTCACCGCAATGGCCTCAAGCATGCTCCCACCTCCGCATCAGCGCGCGGATGCCACACAGCACCAGCCGCTCGAATACCACGCTCACGACGATGATGGTCACCGTCCAGGCGAACAGGTCCGGCGTGTTGAAAAACAGCTTGGCCTGGTTCAGCTCCGCGCCAATGGACTGCCGGGGCTGGCCGATGACCTCCGCCGCGATGCCCGATTTCCAGCACATGCCCAGTGAAAGCCGCGCCGCCGAAAGCAAAAACGGATAGGCCGCGGGCAGATAGATGGCCCGGATGCGGGAAAGGCGCGAAAGCTGAAACACCCGCCCCATTTCCAATAGCTTGGGATCGGCGCTTTCCAGCCCGGCCAGCATGTTTTCGTACATGATGGGGAAGACCATCAGGAAGGAAATGAAGATCGAAAGGTTCTTCGAGGAAATCCAGATCAGCGCCAGGATCACGAACGAAGCCACCGGCGTGGCCTTCACAACGGAAACCACGGGATGCAGCAGCGCGCGCACCCAGCCCACGGCGAAGGAAAGCGCGCCCAGCGCGATGCCCAGCGCCAGCGCCAGCGCAAAGCCCGCGCAAATGCGCATCAGCGAGCCGAGCACCGCGCGATAAAACGCTCCTTCCCGCAAGAGGGAAAGGAGCGCGCCAAAGGTGCGCGCCGGGGACGCGACCAGGATCTCGCTGCCGACGGCCAGGGAAACCCCTTGCCATACGGCAATCCAGAACGCGACCGCCAGCACGCGGATGATTCGGTTACGGCAGGTAGTAGAAATCCGCATCGGGCAAATTGCCTCCCACGGCTTCGGGATTCTGCGCGTAGAGCGCCTCCAGATAGCCGGAAACCTTTTCCTGCATTTCCTCGCCCGTGATGCACACGATGTTGCAGGCCGGAATTGCCTGCTCGGCGACCTCCGCCGTGGCGATGCCCAGTTCGCCAATCCACACGGCGGCTTCGGCGGGGTTCTCATTCACAAACGCGGTGGACGCAGCGTATTCCTCCAGGAACGCGGCCACAGCCTCTGGATTCTCCTCCACGAACGCGCGCCGCGCGACCACCACGCCGGTGATCATGGCGCTGCCCTCGCCTACCTTGTCCCATTCCTCGGTGAGCGAAAGCGCCACGCGCATGTTCTCGTTCTGGTTGAGCACGGTGGTGACATAGGGCTGCGGGAGAACGGCGATGGCCGTCTGATCCGCGATGGCGGCTGCCGCCACTTCCGTGGCTTCCGCGCGGTATTCGATGGTCACGTCGCTGGCCGGATCCAGGCCATTCTTTTCCAGGATGTAATTCAGCGCGAATTCCGGCGTGGTGCCCTGGCCGGTGGAATACAGGGTTTTGCCCGCCAGGTCCGCCACGGACTGGATGGAATCGCCCGATTCGATCACGTAGATCACGCCCAGCGTGTTGATGGCCAGCACCTGCACCGCGCCTTCCGTGTTGTTATACAAAACGGAAGCCAGGTTGCACGGCACCAGCGCGATGTCCAGTTCCCCGCGCACGAGGGCGGGAACGATCGCATCCGCCGTGCCCTCGATGGTGAAAGTGTAATCGTTGTGCGCCTCGCCCGCCGCATCGTCCTGCATGAGCTTCACCAGGCCCATGGTCGTGGGCCCCTTCAGGGAAGCCACGCGAATCTCCGGCTTTGCCTCTTCCGCAAAAGCTGCGGCGGAAACCGCCAGCATCACCGCCAGCACGCAAGCAAACAGTTTCTTCATAAAAATCTACCTCCAACAACTTGTGAGCTGTCGAAAGGGTGCGCGGCGCGCACGCGCGCCGCGCAATCCGCCTTTTGGCGCTCTGCTTATTCTATACCCCGCAACCGATGGTTTGAAACAACTAACCATCAAAATCCTATTCCAGCTCCACATCCATGGAAACCGGCGCGATGCCCATCAGCCGCTCGCTCACCGCGTCGGGCTGGCTGCCGCCCACCCAGAAGCGGAAATGCTTGCCGCGCTTCTGGCGCACGCCGCGGTCGCTCACCGTGGTGAACGCTTCCGCGCCCAGGGGCAGTTTCACGCGCTTTTCCTCGCCCGGGCGCAGCAGCACGCGCCCGAAAGCGCAAAGGTTCCAGCGCAGGCCGTGCGATTTGGTATCGAGATCGCGAATGTACGCTTCCACGACCTCTTCGCATTCCATATTGCCTCCATTGCGCACGCTCACGCTCAATTCCAGCTTCTGCGGATCAAAGGCGAGGTTCGAATAGTAAAATTCCGTATAGCTCAGGCCAAAGCCAAAGGGATACAGCGCCTCGCCCTGGAAATAGCGGTAAGTGCGGCCGCGCATGGTGTAATCCTCAAACTTGGGAATCTCGTCCACCGAGTGGTAGAAGGTAACCGGCAGCTTGCCGGAAGGCGATACTTTGCCAAAGAGGATGTCCGCCAACGCGGTGCCGCCCGCCTGCCCGGGATACCAGGCCCACAGGATGGCGTTGCCCTCTTCCACGCGCAGCGCGCTGCCCGCCGCCACCACAGTGATCACGGGCTTACCGGTCATCAGAACCGCGTCCAGCAGCTGGCGCTGGGACCTGGGCAATTCCAGATCGGGCTTATCGCCGGAGGAATACTCGTTGCTGGCGTCGCCCGCTTCGCCCTCAATGGTGGAATCCAGGCCCAGGCAAAGGATCACCACATCGCTGATGTGCGCCATGGCTACGGCCTCGGCCAGCCGGTCGTCGTCCTGTTCTGCGAGATCCGTGCTCCTGCGCTTGTAGAGGTGCGCGCCGGTGGAATAGTTCACGCGGATGGTATCTCCACAGGCCGCGCGGATTCCCTCCAGGAACGTCACATAGCGGGAAGAGGTGCCGTTGTAATTGCCCTCCAGGGCGATTTGGCTGTCCGCGTTCGGCCCGATGACCGCCACGGCGCGCAGCTTGTCCTTATCCAGCGGCAGGATGCCGTCGTTTTTGAGCAGCACCATGGATTTGCGCGCGGCTTCCAGCGCGCGGTTGGCGTTCGCCTGCGAATCGTTCTTCTGGTAATTGATGGCGTTGTATTCGCACATCTCATCGAACAGGCCCAGCAGGTAGCGCGTGGTGAACGCGCGCACGGCAGCTTCGGTGACCTGCTCCTCGGTGATCAGCCCATCCGCAAGCGCCTGCTTTAAGTGCAGGTACGTGTTGCCGCAATTGATGTCGCAGCCCGCGTTCATGGCCATGGCCGCGCTTTCGGGCGCGGTGTCGGTGATCTTGTGGAACATGTGGAAATCCGCGATGGCCCCGCAATCGCTCACCACGTGGCCCTCAAAGCCCCATTGCCCGCGCAGGATATCGCGCAGCAAGGTCTTGCTGCCGCAGGCGGGTTCGCCGTTCACGCGGTTGTACGCGCCCATCACGGCCTCCACCTTGCCCTCCTTCACCACCGTTTCAAAAGCCGGAAGATAAGTATCCCACAGATCATACGTGCTGGGATGCACATCCGCCTCGTGCCGGGTGGCCTCCGGGCCGGAATGCACGGCGAAATGCTTGGCGCAGGCAGCGGCCTTGAGATATTTGCCCTCGCCCTGCAGGCCCTTTACAAAGGCTACGCCCAGCCGCCCCGTGAGATACGGGTCCTCGCCATAGGTCTCCTGGCCGCGGCC
>DVJN01000014.1 GCA_018716755.1 Candidatus Alectryocaccomicrobium excrementavium | reverse complement strand
ACAGCGTCCACTTTGAAAAAGAAAAGTTTCGCCGAACAAAGCCACGGAAAACCCCGCAAAAGTCCTCCTGATTTCAATTTTTCGTCAAATTTGCGGAGTATAATAGCACTAGTGAATAAAAGGGAGGGTTTTACATGTTCGGCGATAAGATTGCAAAGATCGAGAAATTGGTGGAAAAGAAAAAGTTTGAGCCGTTGATCGCGCTGGCGAGCGATAAAAAAATGGATGTGCGCCTGGCAGCCATCGCGGGTCTGGGAAGGATTGATGTGGACGAAGCGTATAACGCGCTGGTCCCCATGCTGCGCGAAAACGAGGCGGAAGTGCGCATTGCCGCGGGCAAGGCGCTGGCTACGCTGGGCCGTCCGAGTGCGCGCGTGCACATTGAACACCAGATCCATGCGGAAAAGGACGCGAAGGTGGCGGAAGAGCTGAAAAAATCCCTGAGCGTGCTCCACACCAAAGAATAAATTTCCGGCGAATTTTTTTCATAAACTGTATAATCCTCCTCCCGGCGGGTACACTCCCCGTCGGGAGGGATTTTTTATGGCGATGGATTGGTTGCAGCATCGCGCACGGGCGGCGCGCCTTTTGCGCAAAGGATGGCAAAAATTCGCGCGCGCGTTTTCCCTGCAGGCGCTGCGGCGCGCCTGGGACCGCTGGGGATTTTACGCTTCGCTGGCGTTGGTTCTCGCCCTGATTGGCGGCGGCGCGGCCGCCATTCGCAACCGCCCCGCGCCGGAAATTGCGCCGGTTGCGGCCATGCAGCCCGTTCTGGAATCGCCGGCGCCCACGGCGAGCGCCGCGCCCGCGCCTCCCATGCAATGGCCGCTGGAAGGCGAAATTCTCGTGGGCCATTCGCCGGAAAGCGCCGTTTATCAGCCCGCTTTGGGCGCGTTCACGGCCCATGTGGGCATAGATATCGCAGGCCAGGCCGGAGATGCCGTGCGCGCGGCAGCAGATGGCACGGCCGCAGCGTTTTACGCTTCCCCCTCCTATGGCTATGTGCTGGAAATCGAGCACCCGGGCGGCCTTGTCACCCGCTATGGCGGCCTGGCCGCTGCGTGCCCGGTGCAGCCCGGCGATCGCGTTTCCGCCGGGCAAACCGTCGGCGCCCTGGGCAGCGTTCTCTGTGGCGAAAGTTATCTCGGCCCGCACCTGCACTTTGAAACGCTGGAAGACGGCCTTAGCGTGAATCCCGAAACGCTTGGACTGCAAAACGAAGCGTGAGCGCAGCAAAAGCGTGTTGAAGCGAAGGCGTGCGCAACGGCGGAACCCCCTCATCCAGCGCGCATCGCCGGAAGGACCCATAGCGCGAAGATCTCACGCATCGGAATCCATACTTTCCCCACTGCCCTGCGTATACGCCGCGCGCGTATAGCCGCTGTTCGCCGCAAATTCCTTTTGCCATGCCTCGCGCATGCGCCCGTATACTTCCTGCGGAATTTCCGCGTTGCCCTGGGAAAACGAAGGAATCAGCTGTTCTCCCGCCACTTTGGGATCGGCGCACATGGTATCGCCCCGGAATTGTTCGCGCACGGATTTGTCGCGCAGATTGGGAATTTCCACGGGAATGCCTCCGCGCAGCACGGAGCGGTAGGCAAACATGCCCGGCAGGCACATGTCCAGCGCTTCGTAAATATCGATGGTATCCGCATTTTCGTTCCCCAGGATTTTCTCAATGAAGTTATACATCGAATAAAAATCCGACCCACCGTGGCCAAAGATCTTCGCGCTGCCCGAAAGGGCGTTTTCCGGGGTGTAAGCTTCCAGCTTTTCCTCGCCATACTCGCCCGAATACGCGTCCGCATTCACATAAATGCGGCTCACATCCCCGCTTTTCGCGTCTTCGCGCGCGGTTTCCATGCGTCCCTTGGAACCATATACCGTGTACCAGATGGAATTTTTATATAGCCAGCCGTGAATGCTCTTGGCGATGGCGCCGTTTTCAAAGGTCACCATTTCAATGCCAAACAGGCCGCTCTTGTCGCCGCAGCGGCGCTTGCGCTCCACCTTGCCGCTTTCAAACCCCACCACCGAAACGGGCCGCAACCCCGTGATGTGCACAAGAGGGCCCAGCGAATGGGTACAATAGTAGGTGGCGTACATCAGGTTGCGCCAGTGATTGGGGTCGCCATAGGTTATGCTCGGCCAGATGGGCTCGCAATTGTGGATGTATTCGCCCTCGCCATATTCAAACTCGCCGATTTTCCCCGCGCGGTACAGCCGGCGCATCTCATAGGGGCCGGGCATATAACAATAGTTTTCCCCATAGGCGTATATCTTTCCCGTTTCTTCTATACACTCCACCAGCTCTACTGCTTCCTGCATGGTTTGCACCGGCAGCACCTCGCTGAAAACGTGCTTTCCGGCCCGCAGGCAACGAATGGCGAAGGGGGCGTGTTCGTTGGCATAGTTGGCCAGAACAACGGCATCCATGTCGTGCTGGATAAAATCCTCAAAGTTTGTGTAAAAGGCGATGGAATCATCCTGCAACTGCGCTTTTTTGCGTTCTATTCCCTCCGCCCACTTGTCGCAAATGGCCACCACCCGCGCATGCTCCGCCGCCCGGCAGTAGTTGATCATGCTGGTGCCACGATACAGGCCAAAAACGCCAATCCGTACTGGTTTCATATTCCGCTCCTTCCCTTCTCGTCCATTTGTATGGCGTGCCTCGTATTATATAAGAGTAGTATTTATAGACCTCTCTCCAGAGGTGTGCTACACTGTAGGGGATGCTGTGGATTGGTGTCACGTGCCTACCGCAAGACGGTTTAAGGGAGGATCCAACCACAGCCCCTTGCCGGATTGTTAATCAGTTAGATACCGCGCAGACGGTTGATTTGGAACGAGGTTACAAGGGCAAGAGGTACTGTGGCCCCAACAGCATCAAATACACAAACGGAGGGTTGACCCATGATCTACGTCGGCATTGATGTTTCCAAAGACAAACACGACTGCTACATCGTAAACTCGGACGGAGTAGTTCTTGCGGATGTGTTCTCTGTTGAGAACAACCTGGATGGCTTCGACCTGCTTTTGCAAAGGCTCAAATCTGTAGCACCCGATTTGCTCAACGTAAAAGTAGGACTCGAGGCCACCGGCCATTACAGCTACAACATCCTCGGTTTTCTCCTCGACAAAGGTCTAGCCACCTTTGTCTTGAACCCGCTCCACACCAACCTGTTTCGCAAATCTACCAGTCTTCGCCGGACAAAAACCGATCGTGTGGATGCGCGTACCATTGCAGCTATGATGAGCTCCGGTATAGTCCTTAAGTCCTACACAGCTATATCATACCACAATGAGGAGCTAAAGTCACTATCCCGGTACAGATTTGACAAAGTTCGCCAGCGTGCTAAGCTGAAGCAAGCCGTTTCCAGGCTTGTTACCATCCTGTTCCCGGAGCTGGAAAAGCTCGTTCCTTCGCTTCACATAGCGTCGGTCTATGCGCTGCTCGCCGAACTCCCCGGCGCTAAGCAGGTCGCTTCCTGCCAGCTCACTCACCTCACCAACCTCCTCTCCGCCGCTTCCAAAGGTCACTATGACCGTTCCAAAGCCGTTGAACTTCGCAATGCCGCCAGACGCTCCATCGGCTCCACCATGCCCGCCAAATCTCTCGAACTTCAGCATACCATCCGCCTCATTCGTGAACTCGACGCTGAGATCAGCGAGATTGAAGCTGCCATCAAACAGATCATGGATCAAATCGCTTCGCCTATCCTCACCATTCCCGGCATCAGCTACCGCATGGGCGCTATGATCCTCGCTGAGATTGGCGACTTCTCCCGCTTCGATTCCCCGGATAAAATCCTCGCCTATGCCGGTCTTTCTCCTTCCACTTACCAGTCCGGCAAACTGGACAACGCCTATGCGCACATGGAAAAACGCGGCTCCCGTTACCTTCGCTACGCACTCTACAATGCCGCAAAGTATGTCTGCCATTGGGACGCTTCCTTCTGCGCTTATCTGGCAAAAAAGAGGGCTGAAGGCAAGCATTACAACGTCGCACTTTCCCACGCTGCCAAGAAACTCGTGCGCCTCATCTTTGCCTTACAACGCTCCGGCCAACCTTACTGTCCTACCGCGTAACCCCGCTGTTCCCTTCGGAGCCTGAGCGCCTCTATATCCACATAGCCGGCGCAGCGTACCCTTGACAAACCGAAGTATTCAAATGCTATGCTTTTGTTTCGAGGGCACACTGAGTCTGCTTTGCTATTCCCTCCTTCGCCCTCGCTGAATCCCTCTTGCATTTGAATGCTGTTTGTCAAGGGCGGCGGGCTTTCTATAGAAAAACTTCTTGATCATCGCTCTTTCCCCCCTTGACTTTTAATAGTTAGTCTCCATTATAGCACCTTTTTCCTGCCATGCAAATGCCTGTGGCCAAAATAGCCTATCCATCCCGCGCCAGCGGCAGGATGATTTCCGCCCGGAATCCCCCATCACGGCCGTGCCCGATTGCCAGCGTGCCCTGATGCGCCCCGGCAATCTGCTGCACGAGGAGCAAACCCAGGCCGTGCCGCTGCCCGCTGCTATCCGTCATATAATGGGGAATTTTCCGAATGGTTTCCAGCGTTTCCTCGCTTACTCCCACTCCGTCGTCCTCTACGCAGATCCGGCAGCACTCCTGTTCCCGGCGGACGGAGACACGAATGCGGCAACCCTGCTCGTTATGCGTAACACTGTTCTGCAGCAGATTGCCCACCGCACGCTGCAACAGTTCCCTGTCGCCCTGCACCATGCACGCACTCAAGCCCTCTTCGGCAGAAAATTCGATGGGGTGCTTTCCATCAATATCCAGGTTCAGAAAATCCGCGACGATCTGGCGAACCAGCGCAACCAAATTGACGGGTGCGCGCGAAAGCGGCTGCATATTGTATTCCAGCTTTGAAGCCAGGTTCAAATCGCTCACCAGATTGCGCATCTTTTCGCCCTGCCGCCGGATCACCATGGCCTTCTGCCGGGTATCCGCGTCCAGAGCCAGGTTTTCCTCCATTTGGCAGGCGTAGCCCATCACCATGGAAAGCGGCGTGCGGATGTCGTGGGAAACGCCAGCGATCCAGTTGGCCCGCGCCGTTTCCTTTTTTTGCAGTGCGTCCCTTTGCCTTTGCAGCACCATGCCCGCTTCGTTGACACTGTGGGCCAGGCCGGAGAGGAGGCCATGTTCCGGCGCCCGCACGGGATCCGGCCCGGGCAATTTCTGGATGCTCTGTGCGATGGGCCCGATAACGCTTAGGAGCTTTTTATTGGCGATCAGATAAATAGCCAAAATCGCCGCGGCGTTGAGGAGCAGGCCGCAAAAGCCATAGACTGGCACATTTTGGATGAAGCGGTAATGCCAGCTGGGATGCGCCAGTTTCCAGAAAGTTTCCCGCGGATAGCCGATTACCGCCAGCCCATAGGGGCCGCCAGCGGCAAATGTGGGCTGCCCATCGATATATCCCACATTCAGGCCGGCGATTTCCGCGGCCGTAAAAGTGGCCGGAACGCTCCCAGGGGTGTTTGCCGTTTTCCAGAGAACCTGCAATGTATCATCGTCCACCAGCGCGGCCCATATGTCCTGCTGCGCCAGTTTTTCCTGCAAATCCGCCGGCAGCTCGAAAGTACCCTCCACCCGTACGATTCCTTCCGCCGTTTCCTGCGCGACGCGCCAGGGCGATTCCTGCTTCGCGTATGTGCCCATGCACAGCGCAAAAAGCGCAACATTGAGAAGGAACAGGAGCAAAAAGCTCACGAGCAAAATTTTGAGAAATCGCCCCGTCAGTTTTGCAAGGTCCTTCATGCTATTCCCCTTCCACCATCAGCTTATAGCCCAGCCCTTTGACTGTGAGCAGGGAAACCGGATGGGACGGATCCTTCTCAATTTTTTCCCGCACCCGGCGCACATGCGCCATGAGGGAATTTTCATAGCCAAAGGGATTGTCGCCCCAAAGCGCCTCGCAAAGGGCGTCGATGGTTACGATCTTGCCCGCGTTGCGGCAGAGCGCCAGGAGCAGATCGTGCTCCTTGGCGGTCAAAGGAATGTGTTTCCCCTCTTTGACGGCCTCGCCGCGCTCAAAATCGATCTGGCTATCGCGAAGGCGGACGAGCGGCGCGTCCGCCTTATAGCTGCGCCGCAGAATGGCAGAGACTTTTAAGAGCAGTTCCCGTGGCAAAAATGGCTTAACCACATAATCATCCGCGCCCAATTCATAGCCCCGAAACCTGTCGTTCTCTTCTCCCCTGGCGGTCAAAAAGAGGATGGGATAGTCCCGCCCCTGTTGCTTCAACCTTTCCAGCAGAGAAAAGCCGTCGCCATCGGGCAGCATCACATCCAATATTGCCATTTCCGGCTGATATTCCTCCGCCACCTGCACAGCCGCGGCCACGGTTTTCGCCGTGCGAATGTTTGTGTATCCTCCCGTT
>DVJN01000094.1 GCA_018716755.1 Candidatus Alectryocaccomicrobium excrementavium | reverse complement strand
CTACGGCCTGTTTCGCGCACTGCGCGCGGCCTTCGTGCGCCCCACCAGTTTCCGCTAAAATCCTACGGATTTCCGGGCGTGGAAACTGCAAAGAAACGATTTTTGCTCTGGAAAATGGGATTTTCCGGCGCAAAAATCGTCCCGCCCCCAACGTACACGCCGTCGGGTACGATTGAATTGCGAGAGGGCCCCGGCCCTCTCGCGCTCTCCCGGAGTTTTTTGACAGTCTGAAGCGGCGCTCTATGCACCGCTTTCTTTGTTGGAATGCCGGAAAAAGAAAAAACGGTGCGGCACAGCCACCGCCATGCCGCACCGTTGAATGGCTCAAACGCTGCGCACGGCTGGCCCACAAAGCAGAATATGAATGTGCAAGTTTTGGTGGAGAAAATGAACCAGCAACATTGTGCGCACCTCCCTCTAAAAATTGCTGCCATTATAGCAATGCTCAAATGGTTTGTCAATACAGAAAAACGAATTTAACATTTCATGCCGGAACACAAGTTCTATTTCCCGAAGTTTAACAGAAAAATTTTTGCAGCCTATTGACAGAAAGGGAGCACTATGATATACTATGGTTTGTCGGTCGGGCACGACGTGCTCGGTTGACTGTAGCGGAATGGTGTAACGGTAGCACCTGCGACTCTGACTCGTATTGTCTAGGTTCGAATCCTAGTTCCGCTGCCATTTTTTTGCCTCCATGGTCAAGCGGTTAAGACGTCGCCCTCTCACGGCGAAAACAGGGGTTCGAGTCCCCTTGGAGGTGCCAACATCCAATGGCTTTGCCAGCGGATGTTTTTGTTTTATCTGCCATTTTTTTGCAAGGGGGCATGGCCATGGCTGTAAAGGGGATCGATATGGAGCGCTATGCCCGGCGCGGGCACTTTGCCTATTTTTGCGCGATGCAATATCCCTATGTGGGCGTAACGCAGGAAACCGAGGTGACGGATCTGCTGGCGGCGTGCCGGGAAAGGCAGCGTTCGTTTTATCTTTCGTTTCTGCACGCCGCGGCGCTGGCGGCCGATGGCGTGCCGCAATTCCGCCAGCGCATTCGCGCGGGCGGCATCGTGGAATACAGCGAATGCCCCACCTCGCACATCGAGCTGCTGGAGGACGAAACCTATTGCTATTGCACGCTGCGCCACCACATGCCGCTGGAGGAATATTACCCCTATGCGGAAGAAGCGCGGCGGCAGTGCCGCCAGCGGGCCAGCATAGAGGAGGACGCGGAGGTGGAAAGCCTGTATTTCATCTCCACCCTGCCGTGGCTGCACTATTCGGCGCTGATCCAGCCCGTGGCCGGCGGGGATGAATCCAATCCCCGCATCACATGGGGCCAATACCGGCAGGACGGCAATGGGCGCGTGAGCCTGCCGGTCACGGTGCTGGCGCACCACGCGCTGGTGGACGGCATCCACATCGCGCGGTTTTATCAAAATTTGCAGGAACAGCTGCGCATGCTGGCCCGGCCGTGACCGTTCCCGCCGCCCGCGGCGGCCTTCGCGCGCAACCGCGCATGCCAGCTGCGGCGGTTACTCATCGCCGAGTTCCACGTTCTGCTCGCCAAAGAGATCCTGCGCCTGGGTAATGATTTGCCGCACGGGGCGGTCCAAGCCCCTGGGGCGTTCGTCTTCGCGGCGCATGCGCAGGGACATGGTTTCGCCGAAGGCCTCCGAGAGCGCCTCTTCGATTTGCGGCCGGAAGCGCTCCAGCAGGGACATTTGCAGGGCGGCGCTTTTGGCGAACACGGCCATGATGCAATTGCCCTCGCGGCGCTCAAAGCGCATGGCGGCGAGCTGCGGGCGCAGCATGGGCTTGGCGGCGGCGAGCGCTTCCAGCGCCTTCTCATATTCGGGGGGCGTGGGCTCGGGTGTGGCGCGCGCGGCTTGCGCCTGCCGCGGCGCGGGCTCGCTGGAAGCGGGCTTTTTCGGCTGCGGCTGCGGCGCTTTGGATGGGGCTGCGCCGGATGGGGCCGCCTGCTGCGCGCGCGGCATGGCCTCCAGCGCCTCTATGCGCGCGAGAACGCCTTCCAGCCCCCCTTCTGCCTCTTCCTGCGGGCGGCAGGCGCGCACCGTGCACAATTCCAGCGCGGCGCGCGCGCTGGAAAGGTATTTCATGCGCGATTGCGCCTCCAGAAACAGCTCCGCCATTTGCGAAAGCCGGTTTTCCCCCGCGGGCGCGCTCTGCTCGCGGTAGCGCTGGGCCGTTTCCGGCGAAACTTCCAGCAGTTCCTCCACCGCGTCCGGCGCGACCCTGGAGAGCAAAAGCGCGCGCAGGTGGTCGCTTTCCTCGCTGGCGAAGGAGGCCAGGTCGCGGCCGTCGCGCACCAGCCGGTCGATCAGTTTCAGCGCGCTGGCCGCGTCCTGGCCGAGCAGCGCCTGGGTGTATTCAAAGAGGAAGGCGCGCCCCGCGCTGCCGGTCACATCGCGCACGGCCTGCGCCGTGAGCGCGCCGTCCGCGTAGGACAGGCACATATCCAGCAGGCTCAACGCGTCGCGCATGCCGCCCTCGGCGTTTTGCGCGATCAGGTCCAGCGCCTCATCCTCGGCCGCGGCCCCGATCTGCGAAAGGATCTCCCGCATGCGGGCCACGATCACCTGCGCGCTGATGCGGCGGAAATCGTACCGCTGGCAGCGGGAAAGGATGGTGGCGGGCAGGCGGCGGGGTTCCGTGGTCGCCAGGATGAACACCACGTGCCCGGGCGGCTCCTCCAGCGTTTTGAGCAGCGCGTTGAAGGCGGCGGTGGAAAGCATATGGACTTCATCGATGATATAGATTTTATAGCGCCCGTTCACCGGCGGGTATTTCACGCGCTCGCGCAAATCGCGGATTTCGTCCACGCCGTTGTTGGAAGCCGCGTCGATCTCCACAATATCCATATTGTTGCTCTGGCGGCAGGCCTCGCACTCGCCGCAGGCGTGGCTGCCGGAAGGGTGCTGGCAGCTGAGCACGCGCGCGAAGGCCTTTGCCGTGCTGGTTTTGCCCGTGCCCCGGCTGCCGCAGAACAGATATGCGTGGGATATGCGCCCGGTTTCCAGCTGGCGGGTGAGCACGCGCGTGACGGTCTGCTGCCCGCACACTTCTTCCAGGCTTTGGGGGCGGAACGCCCGGTACAGGGTTTGATACGGCATATCGGTTCCTCCATTCGCGCTTGCATTGCGGAAGCCATTTTGCGCCTGGCTCCCATGGCATTATACCACATTTCTTCGCATAGAATAACCCATGGTTCGCGTTGTTTTACAAAAGATCAATCCAATAGCCCTGTTTGGGTGCTATAATAAGTGCGGTTCCAGGATTTCCATAGACAAACTGCGGAGGCTGTAGTTTATGAAGCGTATCATCCTTACCGGCGGCGGCACGGCAGGCCACGTCACGCCCAATCTGGCCCTGATTCCGCGCCTACAGGCCGCGGGCTGGGAAATTCACTATGTCGGCACGGAAAATGGCATCGAAAAGCGCCTGGTGGAAAAGGTGCCCGGCGTATATTACCATGCCGTTGCCAGCGGTAAACTGCGCCGCTATTTTGATCTCAAGAATTTCACGGATCCCTTCCGCGTCATCAAGGGCGCGGCGCAGGCGGCGGCGCTGGTGCATAAGCTGCACCCCGATGTGGTCTTTTCCAAGGGGGGCTTTGTTTCGGTGCCCGTGGTTTACGGCGCGCAGGTCAACGGCGTGCCCGTGGTGATCCACGAATCCGATATGACGCCCGGCCTGGCCAACCGCCTGAGCACGCCCTTTGCCAGGATTGTGCTGTGCGCGTTCCCGGAAACGGCGGAGCACGCGGGCCGCAAGGCGCGCTACGCGGGCCTGCCCATCCGGCCGGAAATTTTTTCCGGCAGCCGGGAGGAAGGGCTGCGCCTGTTCGGGTTCCAGCCCGATATGCCCGTAATGATGGTGGTGGGCGGTTCTTCGGGCGCCGTGGCGATCAACAAGGCCGTGCGCGAGGCGCTGCCCCGGCTCACCGAGAGCTTCCAGGTGCTGCACATCTGCGGCGCGGGGCACCTTTCCGAGCCGCACGAGGGCACGGCCCACTACTGCCAGCGGGAATATCTCAGCGAGGAATTGCCGCACGCCTATCAGATGGCGGATGTGATCGTTTCGCGCGCGGGCGCGAACGCGCTGTGCGAGCTGCTGGCGCTGCGCAAGCCCGCCCTGCTCATCCCCTATCCCAAGACCGCCAGCCGGGGCGACCAGCTGGCCAACGCCGCGGCGTTTGAAAAGCGCGGGCTGTGCCGCGTGCTCAAGCAGGAGGATCTCACCGCGGATGCGCTCTGCGAGCGCGTGGTGGAAACCTATCGCGACCGCGGCATGCTCATCGAGCGCATGGAGCACGAGGCGCTCCCGGATGGTCTTGAAAATGCAATCAAAGCCATCGAAGAGGCGGCAAAAAAGAAACACAATTGTTAAACTTTGAATTTTTTCGGAACAAATCCGCTGCTTTGCTTGATAATTCCAGGCGTTTGCCATATAATGACTGTATACCGGTGCCTGGGGGATGTGCGCCCTCTGGCGCCCGGCCGCGTTGCAAAAATCCGAAGGGAGTGAGGATATGCCAAGTGCGAAATGGCTCACGGGGGTAACGGTATCGGCGCTCCTGCTCACCAGCATGGCTCCCGGCGCGCTGGCGGAAACGACAGGATATCTCACATCGAAGACCAAGATCTATCAGCAGCCCCGAACCAACTCCGTGAGCATGACCGTGCCCAAGGGAACGGAAGTGATCATCGTCGAATACGGCGAGGGATCCTACGACGGCTGGGTATGGATTGAAAACCCGTCCAACGGCGTAAACGCCTATGTGAAGGAGCGCTACGTCGCCGAGGATGAGGACAATAAGGACGAGCCGCCCGATCAGGAAGACGGGCAGGAACCGGAAGAGGACGAAGAGGTTTCCAAGGAGACGTTCTCCGCCTATGTGGCGGTGGATTCCCTGCCGGTGTATGCGTCCGCTTCCACCTCTTCTGGCAAGGTGACAACCATCGATTTTGGCCGGGAAGTGACCGTTGTGGAAACGCGCGGCGACTGGGCCAAGATCCAGTATGGCTCCTACAAGGGCTTTGCCAGGATCGAGGGCATGTCCAAGAGCACGCCCGGCGATCCCGTGACCGCCTACGCCACGCAGGACGCGTACATCTATAAGGAGGCGTCTACCAGCGCCGGGCGCTACGCCACGCTTTCCGCGGGCAAATCGATCACGGTGTACGCCACCAACGGCGATTGGTGCCGCGTTTCCAACAACGGCGTGATCGGCTATATGCGCAAATCGCAGCTTTCCACCTCGCAGCAGGAGGCGGAAGAAAGCGGCCCGCAGGATGTGAACCAGCCCGGTTACGTGAGCGTGGAAATGATGAAGGTGTACGCGAGCGCCTCCACCAGCGCGGATGTGCTGGCCACGCTGTCCTATGGCACGCAGGTGCAGGTGCTGCAGGTTTCCGCGGATGGCACCTGGGCGCGCTTTGAATACAATGGCCACACGGGCTTTGCCCTGTGCTCCAACCTCAGCAATTCGCCCATCTTCTCCGGCGGCGGCGGCAGCACGGGCGTCCCGGGCAGCGGCAGCGTGCTGATGGTCGACTGGTTCACCAGCGATATCCAGTCCATCTTCTCGCCCGGCACTTACGCGGTGATCACGGATGTGGATTCCGGCATTTCCTGGAATGTCATCCGCCGCAACAGCACCAACCACGCCGATGTGGAGCCGCTCACCCTGGCCGATACCGAGGCCATGCGCCAGGCCTGCGCGGACAGCAACGGCAACTGGACGTATGTGCGCCACGCTGTGTGGGTCACCATCGATGGCCAGCGGTACGCGGCCTCCATCTACACGGAGCCGCATGGCGACGGCCAGATCGACGACAACGGCTATTCCGGCCACCTGTGCGTACACTTTGTGAATTCGCGCACGCACGGCTCCGATAAGGTGGACCCGGATCACCAGAAGATGATTCTCAAGGCATACAACGCTGGATAACCCAAAACCGGCGCAAGAGCAACGCGAATATGGATCTGCGCGCCGCAGCGGATGGCACAAGCCGCTGCGGCGCGCTTTTTTGCGCCCTGCCGCCGGGCGGCCCGCGCGCTGCCCTTCGATTGTGCATTCGCGCCGCGCGCCTTTTTTCGCCCTCGCAATGATGCAATTGCGCAAAAATGCCGCAAACCCCGCCAAAATCCCGTTTTGAGCTATCCTCCCGAAATGGACGATTGCGAACCGGCATATCAAAATGCTATACTGCATATGCAATCCTAAGGAGCCAAAGCGGGCGCGGCCGCGCCGGACGTTTTATGAAGGAGGGCTATGGGATGGACAAAAAAGAATGGTTCCGGGCCAGGAAATGGGGCGTATTCCATCATTACTTAAACGCCCTGCAGAACCAGGCGGATTCCGCAAACAGCGACGGCCAGCAAACGGACTGGAACGATTGCGTGAACGCGCTGAATACGGACTGGCTGGCCGAACAGCTGCACGAAATGGGCGCTGGCTACCTGGTGTTTACGATCATGCAGCGCAGCCGGCACATGATCGCGCCCAACGCGGCATACGACGCCATCACCGGCTATAAGCCCGGGGAGGCGTGCAGCGAGCGCGACCTGATCGCCGATTTGATCGCTTCCCTGTCCAAATACGATATTCCCCTGTTCTTGTATTACACGGGCGACGGCCCGGGCCTGGACGGGCGCGCGGCCAGGGCCTTTGGCTGCCCCACGGAAATTCCCGGCGCGTCCGTCGATGCGTTTTTGGATAAGTGGCTGGCCGTTTTGCGGGAATACAGCCTGCGATACGGCGAGAAAATCCGCGGCTGGTGGATCGATGGCGCGTATCCGCCGTGCGGGTTCCCCACGCCGGATGCGCCGGGCATCGGGCGCATTCGCGAAGCCGCGCTGGCCGGAAACCCCAACGCGCTCTTCAGCGCGAACCATTTCGGCTGCTTCCACGGCGGCGGCACCAGGGTGCTCCCGGAAGTGGGCGAAGTGATTTTCGGCAATTTTTATCACAGCATTGCGCAGCCCACGGCCTATGACGATTACAGCGCGGGCGAAATCGTGAGCTTCGACGCCTATCCCGAGGAGCGGGAGATTGGCGGCGCGATTCCCCATGTGCTGTCGTTCCTGGGCATACCGGCGCAGCCCGTCAAGGTATATGAGGGCTGGGGCAAGCCCGGGTGCAAATATTCGCCGGAATACCTGCGCGCCTATGTGGATTGCTTCAACCGGCTGGGCGGCGTCGTGTCCCTGGATGCGTGCCTTATGCGGGATGGCAGCATCGATCCCGCGCAAAGAAAAGCCCTGGCGGCGCTGCGCTCCCTGCGCGAGCGGGAGGGCGGGCAATGACGCCCGGCAGGGGCGCTCTGGCGGCCATGCCCATGGCGAAGCGGCTGCGCCTTATGCGCTCGCAATGGCAGTGGTATTTGCTCATCGCCCCTGCCATTGTGTATCTGCTGATTTTTTCGTATTTTCCCATGTATGGCGTGATCATCGCCTTCAAGAATTATCGCGTCAGCCGGGGAATCCTGGGCAGCGACTGGGTGGGGCTGCAATACTTCAAGCAGTTTATCACGTTCCCCCAGTTTGGGCTGATCATGAAAAATACGATCTGCATTTCGCTGTATTCGCTGGCCACGTTTCCGCTCTCCTGCATCCTCGCGCTGATGCTCAACGAGCTGGACAACCAGCGGTTCAAAAAAGTGGTGCAGATGGTCAGCTACGCGCCGCACTTTATCTCCGTTACCATCATGTGCGCCATCATCAAGATCTTCTTTTCCTATTCCAACGGGCTGGTGAACAACATGTTCGCCTCCCTGGGCATGGCGCGCATAGAATTCCTGGAGGATCCAGACCGGTTTTATGGGCTGTATGTGTGGACGGGCGTTTGGCAGGGCATTGGCTTTAGCACCATCATTTATCTGGCGGCGCTTTCCGGCGTTTCGCCCGAACTCATCGAGGCCGCGCGCATCGATGGCGCCACCCGGCTGAAGATCATCCGCCACGTGAACATCCCCTGCATCATGCCCACCATCGTGATCACCCTGATCCTCAGCTGCGGAAGGCTGCTGGGCGTCGGCTTCGAAAAAACGTATCTTTTGCAAAATCCGTTGAATTTGGAAGCCTCGCAGGTGATTTCGACGTATGTATACGATATCGGCCTTTTGAAGGCGCAATACAGCTATTCCTCCGCCATCGGCCTGTTCAACACAGTGGTCAACGTCGCGTGCCTGCTAATTGTGAACGCGATCGCCAAATCGGTTTCCGATGTGGGCATCTGGTAAGGAGGCGGAAGTTTGAAAAAGGTTCGCTCTTCCAGCATCCGCATGACGCGCGGCGACCGGATTTTCTGCGCCGTCAACTACGCGGCCATCGCGCTGCTGCTGCTGGTGATCGCCTATCCGCTGTATTTCGTGGTGATCGCGTCGTTTTCCGATCCGTATTCCGTGGTGCGCGGGGAGGTGTATTTCTGGTTTGAGGGCTTTTCGCTGGACGCCTATAAGAACGTCTTCCGCGAAGCCCGGGTGTGGCGGGGATACGCCAACACCCTGCGCTACACGGTGTTTGGCACGGCGCTGAACCTGTTGCTCACCATTCCGGCGGGCTATGTGCTGGGCAAAAAGCAGCTGGTTGGCAGGGGCGCGATCGCGGTTTTCTTTTTGATCCCCATGTATTTTGGCGGCGGGCTGATTCCCACCTACCTTTTGCTGAAATCCCTGCGGCTTTTGAACCAGCCCTATACGCTGATCCTGATGGGCGGCGTGAGCGTGTACAACGTGGTGGTCACGCGCGTGTTCTTTCAAACGAGCATTCCGGAAGAATTGTTCGAAAGCGCGCACATGGACGGCGCCAGCCACATGCGGTCTTTTTTGCAAATTGCGCTGCCGCTCGCCGCGCCCATCGTGGCCGTGATGGCGCTGTTTTACGCGGTGGGCCGCTGGAATTCGTATTACGACGCGCTGGTGTACGTGATCGACAGCGACTACATGCCCCTGCAAATCGTTTTGCGTAGCATATTGCTGCTCAACCAGAGCGCGCTGTCCGGCGTGGACGCTTCCCAGCTGGCCACGGATTCGGAAATGCTCACCGCGCTTGCGCGGCAGCAATACATGGCGGAGGCCATGAAGTATTCGCTGATTATCATCGCGGCGCTCCCCCTGCTGGTTGCTTATCCGTTTGTGCAGAAGTATTTTGTGCGAGGCATGCTCATTGGCTCTTTAAAGGGCTAAGGCATCACACAGCTGGCGCGCCTGCCCGGCGGCCGGCTGCAAAAAAATAGGAGGTTTTGCCCCATGAAAAAAACGGTTGCCATTTTGCTTGCCCTGATGCTGCTCCCCTGCGTGGCCCTGGCGGAACCGGCGGAATCGGAATATGCCGCGTTTTCCCAATGGCCGGTTGCGGATGGCTCCCTGACGGTTTCCATCTATATGCCGCAAAACTCGGCATATGGCGTTCCCGCGGAGGAAACCTGGTTTTGGCCATGGTTTGAAGAAGTTACGGGCATCGATTTTGAAATCACGCAGATTCTCGACAGCGCCATGAGCGAGCAGAAGAACCTGATCTTCGCATCGGGCGATCTGCCGGATGTGCTGCTGGGCTTTGGGCTAACGGCCAATGAAATCGTGCAATATGGCAACGAAGAAGGCCTGCTCCTTCCGCTGAACGAATACATCAACGACGATGTGATGCCCAATCTGATCACGCTGATGGAATATTACCCCGATATCAAAAGCTACATCACCTCGTCGGACGGCAACATTTACACGCTGTGCTGGGTGTGGGAAGCGGCCGGCGGCGAAGAGGCGCGCACCTTTATAGACACCGATAAAATGCGCGAAACCGGCATAGAGGCCGTGCCCACCACGCTGGACGCGTTTACGGACATGCTCTATGCCATGAAGGAACACTATGGGGAGGAAATCATCCCCCTGGGCGGCGGGTTCGATGCCTACAGTCCCTTCTATTACATCCTCAACGCGTTCGGCTATGTGGGCCCGGAAAGCTCGGATGGCACGGCCGTCGCCGTGCGCGACGGGCACGCCGTGATCCCCGCGACGGACGAAACCTTCTATGGCGCGCTGGAGCTGATGAACCAGTTCTATGCGGACGGCATCATCGACCGGGACTTCTTCACGCTGGATACCACCGCCGTGAACGCCAAGTGCTACGATGGCCTGTATGGCGTGTATCCGTTCGTGCCGGCAACCGTCGCGCCGGACGACAAGGAATTTGAAAAGCACTGGGTCTCCGTCACGCCGCTGACGAGCAACGATCAGAGCGAGCCGGAGTGGCGGGCGGCCAATTCCATTTACACCGGCGGCTTTGCCCTCTCGGCGCAGACGGAAAACGCGGAGGCCATCCTGCGCGCCTTCGACGCCCTGTTCGCCTACGAGGGCCATTGGCTGGCCTGGGAAGGCCCCGTGTACGGCAGCGAAACCACCCAGCAGTACCATTGCGGCGGCCGCGGCGTGGTTTATGATGAGGAGGAAGGCTACACGAGCGTGGAATTCCTGGACGCCAACGGCGAAAAGATGGAAGGCAACGCGTACCGCTACAGCGTGCCCAGCGGCGTGGTGGCGTATGCCATAGGCAATTACAGCGTCTGGTTTGAAAACCCCGAGGAAACGCCGAACTACTTCTATCACCTGGTGGGCGTGGAACCGGTGCTCAATGTGCACACGTATGAAACGTATGAGGGCGAGCGCATCGAATCCGAGGTCCTGTCGGAGGACTGGCGCCTGTCCATCATGCACTATATCGCGCCCTACACCATAACCGGCTATCCCAGCGTGGTTTACATGAGCTCGGACGACGCGCTGCGCATCGCGGAGCTGGAAGCCTCGCTCGTGCCCTATATGAGCAATGCCATCGCGCAGTTCATCACCGGCGACCGCCCGCTCAACCCGGAAGAATTCGAGAGCTATCTCCAGGAAATCGAGGGCATGGGCGCGGCGGAATTGAATGAACTCTACGACGGATATTATCAGCAGTACCTCGCGAACCTGGAATAAGCAAAGGCCGCAGCAGCCCCGCGGCGCTCTCCGCGGGGCTGCCGGGCGGCTTTTGGGCAGAAGGGAAGGATTCCCATGAAAAAATGGCGGCGGCACAACGTGTTCACGCGCTATATATTCTCCTATATTGGAATCGCCCTGCTCGGCTGCGCTGTGGCGCGGCCCCGCGCCGCCCGGGCGGCCCAACCTAGCGGCCCCTGGCCGGTTGCGCCGCAAAAAATTCCCTTGCATCCCGCGGATTGTGTGGTATAATAGGCGTGAAAATACGCTTACCTTTGTGGAGGTACAAGGATGTCTATTGTGCGCCTGCCGGCGATTCCCCTGATCGCCAACGATCCATATTTTTCCATCTGGTGCCCTGCCGATCTGCTCACCGATGCGGACACCTGCCACTGGTGCGGCGAGGCAAAGCCGCTGCGCGGCACGCTGGCCATCGATGGGAAAGCGTACCGCTTTCTGGGCCTGGGCGAAGCGCCCGCCATCAAGACCCTGCGCCAGGATGTAACGCCCACCGCCACGGAATGCGTGTTCGCGGCGGACGGCGTGGAATTGACGCTGCGCTTTACCGGCGCCGCGCTGCCCGAGGACCTGGATGTGCTCAGCGCGCCCATCACCATGATCGAAATGCGCCTGCGCGCCCTGGATGGCAGGGAGCACGATTGCCGGGCGGAGCTGTCGTTTTCCGCCGCGCTGTGCGTGTATGGCGGGGAAAAGCGCGATATGCACGCGGTTTCCTATTCGCTGGGCGGGAAAAACGTGGCCTTCCTGGGCCAGATTGCGCAAAAGCCGCTCTCGCATTCCGGCGACCACACCACCATCGACTGGGGCTATCTGTATCTGATGAGCGCCGCGCCGCTCACCTCTTCGCAGGAGGGGCTGGGCGTTTGCTGGAGCGGCAGCGTTGGCGGGGCGGGCGCGGAAATCCGCGCGCTGGCCGCTTACGACGATATCGCCTCCATCAACTATTTCGGCTCGCTGCAAAAGGCGTGGTGCTTCCGCGATGGCAGCAGCATCATCGATTGGCTGCGCGCCTTTGACGCGCGCTGGGACGAGCTGCATCAAAAGTGCCGCGCGCTGGATGAAAGGGTGCTGGGCGAAGCGCGGGAGATTGGCGGCGAGGATTACGCCCTGATCGCCGCCGCCGCGTGGCGGCACACCTTCGCCGCGCACAAGCTGATCGCCGACGGCGAGGGCCGCATGGTGCTGCTCTCCAAGGAAAACGATTCCAACGGCTGCATCGGCACGGTGGACATCAGCTATCCTTCCGCCCCCATTTTCCTCAAATTCTGCCCGCAGCTGGTGAACGCGCTGTGCCGCGGCGTGCTGAAATTTGCGGAAATGCCCGTGTGGGAGGAGGACTACGCGCCGCACGATATTGGCCGCTATCCCTATGCCACCGGCCAGGTGTACGCCGCCTGCGACCGCGCCGTTTACCGCCAGACCGCGGGCGTGCATCCGCCGTATTATCTCTATCCCGCGGGGGCGGGCGTTTACAATCCCCACGATCAGATGCCCGTGGAGGAATGCGGCAACATGCTCATCATGCTCGCGGCCGCCTTCTTCAAAACGGGGGACGCTTCCCTCGTGCAGGCGCACCGGGCCACGCTGGAAAAGTGGGCGAAATACCTGTGCGAATATGGCGAGGATCCCGGCGAGCAGCTGTGCACGGACGATTTTGCCGGCCACCTGGCCCACAACGTGAACCTGGCGGCCAAGGCGCTGGTGGGCGTGGCCTGCTATGCCCGCCTCATGGAGGCGCTGGGCGAGGACGCCGCGCACTGGAACCGCGAAACCGCGCGCCTGCGGGACAGCTTCCTTGCGCGCGCGCAAAGGCCCGGCGGCGGCCCGCTCACCTTCGATGGCACGGGCTGGAGCATGAAATACAACCTGGTGTGGGATGAGATTCTGGGCCTTGGCCTGCTGCCGCGGGAATATTACGCGCAGGAAATGGGCAGCTATCCGGGCCGCATGAACCGCTATGGCCTGCCGCTGGATTCGCGCAGGAGCTATACCAAGAGCGACTGGGAGCTGTGGATCGCGACCATGGCGCAATCGAAGGAAGAATTCCGCCGCTTCATCGCGCCCATCGCCGCCTATTTGCGGGAAACGGACTCGCGCGTGCCGTTCTCGGATTGGTATGACACGGTCACCGGCAAATACGAACACTTTATTGCGCGCGCTGTGCAGGGCGGCCTGTACATGCCCATGCTGAAACACTGGAAATGAAAAGATATTTGCGTATGATTTTGTGGACGGCGCTCGCGGCGCTTTTTCTGGCATTTGCCACGGAAGCGCTCGGGCGGCTGTCCGCCGCGCAGGCGCTGGATTTTTTGCTCCGCGCGCCCGCGCGCTTTCTCTACAATGCCTTTTTGATCTTTGTCACGCTGTCGGCCGCCGCGCTGTTCCGGCGAAGGACGGCCGTTTTTGCCCTGATCTGCGGGCTGTGGTTGGCCGTGGGCGTGACGAACGCCATCGTCATCGCCTTCCGTTCCGTGCCCTTTTCCATGGTGGACGTGCTGCTCCTGCCCGAGGCCGTGAAGCTCATGGGCACGTATTTCACGCGCGGCCAGGCGGCGCTGCTGTTCGCGGGCGCGTTTATACTGACCGCCGCGGTGGCGGTGCTCTTTGTGCGCGCGAAAAAGCAGCCGCGCATTCCCGCAAAGTACAGCGTGCCCTGCGTGGCGGGGCTCGCCTTCCTGGTGGCGGTGAGCATGCTCGCCGGCGGGAGAAGCGGCTGGCTGGACACGGAATTTGAAAACGTGATCGAAACCTATGAGCACGACGGCTTTGCCTATTGCTTCCTGTATACGTTCGCGGACCTGGGCATGGACGAGCCGGAGGACTATTCTCCCCAGGCCGCCGAAGCGGTGGCGGACGCGCTGGAAGCCTCGCCCGAGCCACAGAGCGGCCTGCGGCCCAACATCATTTTTTTGCAGCTGGAATCGTTCATGGATCCGGACCGGCTCGTGGGCGTGCGCACCAGCGAAGAGGCGGTGCCGGTTTTCACGCGCCTCAGGGCCGAAGGCCCCAGCGGCAGCCTCTATATGCCTATGGTAGGCGGCGGAACGGCCAACTGCGAATTTGAAGTGCTCACCGGCATGAACACGGATTTCTTTGGCGTGGGCGAATATCCCTATAACACCATCGTGCGCGAGGTGGCCTGCGAAAGCATTGCCTTCAACCTCAGGGAATATGGCTACAGCGCGCATTTCATCCACAATTTTTCCGGCTCGTTCTACAGCCGCCACGAGGTGCTCCCCCAGCTGGGCTTCGACGATTACGATTCCGTGGAATACATGCCGGATGTATCGCTGAACGCGCTCGACTGGCCCAGGGACGATGTGCTCGCGGGCGAGGTGCTGCTCGCGCTGGAAAACACGCCGGGCCGCGATTTTGTTTTCGTCACCACCATGCAGGGGCACGGCCCGTATCCCGAGGAACCCCTTGGCGAGGCGTCCATCGCGGTGGAAGTGGATGACGGGCGCCTGAACCCCGCCAGCGTGGAATACTATGTCAACCAGCTTCGCGAGACGGACGCCTTTGTGGGCGAGCTGCTCGCGGCGCTCGAAGACCGGGCGGAGCCAACGGTGGTGCTCGTGTATGGCGACCATCTGCCCGCGCTGTCGCTGGAGGCGGATATGATCGATTCGGGCGATTTGTTCGAATCGGAATACGCGCTGTGGGCCAATTTTCCGCTGCACGCGCAGGATCAGGACATGGAAGCCTATCAGATCGCCGCCTATACGATGGGCCTCTTCGATCTGGACGCGGGCTACCTCACCAAGCTCACCCAGCAGAGCGCGCAGGACGCGGACTATCTGGAGCGGCTGGAACTTTTGCAATACGATATGCTCTATGGCGATGGCGGCGTGTTCGAGGGGGAAAGCCCCTACCAGCCCACGCAGTTGACCATGGGCCTGCGGCCCATCCGCGCGCTGCGCGCCTTCTTTTCCGGCGGCGATCTGGTGGTGGAGGGGGAAAATTTCACTTCTTCCAGCCAGGTGTTCGCGGGGGAGGAAGCGCTGCCCACCGAGTTTGCCAGCGCTTCGCGCCTGATTGTGCGCGATTGCGCGCTGGAAGCGGGCGAGCGCGTGCACGTGCGCCAGGTCTCGCGCGAGGCAATCGCCCTCAGCCAGACGGATGAAGTTGCCATCTCGGTGCAGTAGCGCGGCCCAATGGCGCAGGAAAGGATTCCCATGAAAATATCGGTCATTATTCCCACCTTCAGCCGCGCGGAAATGCTCCCGCGCGCCATCCGCTCCGTGCTCGATCAGGCGGGCGTGGATGTGGAAGCGGTGGTGGTCAACGACAACCCGCCCGGCTCGCCCGAGCGCGAGCGCACGCGGCAGGCCGTGCAGGAAATCGGCGACGCAAGGATCCTCTATCGGGAAAACGAAAAGAACCTGGGCGGCTCGCTCACGCGCAACCGGGGGATTCTCGCCTCCAGCGGCGAATACATTTCCTTTCTGGACGACGACGATTATTACCGCCCCGGCAAGCTTAAGGAGCAGCTCGCCTTCACGCAGGGCGGCGGGTTTGATCTCACTTTTATGGATTGCGAAATCCAGGATGAAAAGGGCCGCACGCTCGATGTGCGCACGCATCCCCTGCCGGAAGCGCCCGGCCAGCAAACGCTGCTGCGCGCGCACCTGATCTCGCCGCTCACCCCCACCATGACCTACATGTTCCGGCGGGAGGCGCTCCTGCGCCTGGGCCTGTTCGATAACCGCCCGGTTTCGCAGGAATACATGCTGATGCTGCGCGCCATCGAGGGCGGGCTCAAAATCGGCTATCTGGCGCGGCCGCTTTCGGTGCAGATTGTGCACAGCGGCGAGCGCATTTCCTTCGGCGCCAACAAGATCGAGGGGGAAAAGCGCCTTTTGCAGGAAAAAATGCGCTACCGCCATTTGCTCACGCGCGCGCAGGCGCGCGAAATGCAGTGCCGCTTCCGCTGCGTGGCCTGCTATGTGGCGCTCAAGCGGCGCGAATACCCGCGGGCCATCGGCTATGGCCTGCAGGCCGTATTCCTCACGCCCGCCAGCGCCTTGCGCCTTTTCCGGGAAAAGCACCGCATGCTCCGGGCCAAACTGTAATTTTTAGGGGGCTGTGAAAAAATTCACAGCCCCCTCTGATCGTTAACGAACCTTTGGTTTGTGGGCGGATTTGCATATCAACGGGAGAACATCACGCTTTCGCTGTTAAAGAGCCTGCGCAAAATCAGCGTCATGCAGGCGGCCAATGCCAGGTTCACGGCCACGGTAACGCCCACGGCCGCGGCGCTGGCCGAGAAGGCGAGCACGCCGCTCATGCACTGCACGGAATTGTATAGCGGAATGCAATACCAGCCCAGCTGCGCGTGCACATCGCCGAACATGGAGGTCACGCCCACCAGCATGCTGACGATCATCAGCGGCATCACCAGCATGGAAGCCTCCTTCACGGTCTTGGCGAAGGCGGAAAGCACGGCGATCATGCCCGTGAGAAGCAGCACGGTGGAGGCGATCACCGCGAACAGCGCCGCGTAATCGCCCGCGCCATAGGCGGCCGCCTCCAGCGCCACATCGCCCGCGCCCATCAGCTTGGGCAGCGAGAGCATGGTGCCCAGGAAGCTGGAAGCGCCGCTGAGCAGCGATATGCAGCCCAGGCTGATCACCTTGCCCATGGCGAGCTCGCCCCGGCCCAGCGGGGTGACCAGCAGCGTGGCGATGGAGCCGCGCTCCTTTTCGCCCGCGATGGATTCGGGCGCAATGGCCATGCAGCCGCTGAACAGGAACACCATCATCAATAGCGGCAGCATGGAGGAGAAAATCTGCCCGGCGGTGTCGCGCTCGGACGCCAGATCCGCGCTGACGCCCCGGTTCACATCGAATTTGTTCACGAGCGAGCTCTCATAGCCGTCCAGCATCGCGGTGAACATGGCATACGCCTCGGCGCTGTCCGCGTCGGTGGAATTGTAATACAGCTCGATATTGGGCGCTTCGCCCGCGCCCGGCGCGTAGGCGGCCACCTGCGCGTCGAAATCCGCGGGGAACACGGCCAGCAGTTCGGCCTGCTTATCCACGATCTGCGCGCGCACGCCCTCCGCCTCCTGCGGGGAAACGTCTGTAAGCGTCATGCCGGCTTCCTGCGCCAGCGCGGCGATGGAATCCGGCGCGTTCACCGCGTACACCGTGGGCGCGAAATCGTCCTCCACGGAATACATATTGCTCATCGCGCTGCCCATGAACGAATACAGCAGGTAGATCATCAGCCCCGGCAGGATGATGGCCGTCATCACCAGCCGCCGGTCGGTGAAAAAGCGGTTGAATTCCTTGCGAATGATGGCGCCAATGTTGCTCTTTTTCATGCTTCTTCCCCCACAGTCTGCGCGTATATGGCAAAGAAACGGTCCTCCAGCGATTGCCCGGCGCACACCTCCTGCAGCGTGCCGTCCGCGGCCATCTTGCCGCCGATGATCACGCCCACCCGGTCGCAAATTTTTTCGATCAGGCTGAAGATGTGCGTGGAAACGATCAGCGTTTTGCCCTGCCGCCGCAGCGCGAGCAGATAGTCCGTCACCACTTTGGCGGTGAGCACGTCCAGCCCGTTGGTCGGCTCATCGAAGATCACGATGTCCGGGTCGTGCGCCAGCGAAATGGCCAGGGCGGCCTTTTGCTTCATGCCGGTGGAAAGGTTCGCCACCTTCACCCCGGCGAATTCGCCAATGCCAAATGTATCGAACAGTTCCGCCTTGCGCGCGGCGCGCGCCTGCGGGGAAAGCCCGTGCAGCTGGGCGAAAAAATCGAACAGGTACGAGGGCGAAAAGTAGTCCTCCAGCTTCAGTTCGCTGGTCAAAAAGCCGATGCGCCGCCGCACGGCCTCCGGCTCCTTCACAATGCTCTTGCCCTCCAGCAGCGCGTCGCCCGCGTCGGGCCGGATCAGCGTGGCGAGCATGCGCAGCGTGGTGGTTTTGCCCGCGCCGTTGGGGCCGAGCAGGCCGTAAATTTCCCCCCGGTTCACCGAGAAGCTCAGCCCGCCCACCGCGTCCACGAATTTGCGGCGGCTGTTTTCCAGCTTCTGCTGCTTGGCGGAGAGCTTAAAGCGCTTTTTCAGGTCCATTGCCTGCAAAATGGCGTCCATACCGTCAGTCCTTTCTTTTTGGTGAGGTTTACTATAGCACAATCCCATTTCCCTTGCAAGAGAAGTTGCGTTGCGCGATTCTCCCTATTGCATATGACAATTCGTCATATTTGCAGCGCCTTTGCCCACCATAATAAAAATGGAGGCGATGGCATGAATCATTTAAAGAAACTGCGCCTGGAAAAGGGGCTCACGCAACTTTCCCTGCAAATGCAAACGGGCATTGAGCAATCGCTCATTTCCAAATACGAAAGCGGCGAGCGGGTGCCGCCCACGGAAACCCTGATGCTGCTGGCGGATTTTTTCCACACCAGCATGGATTACATCATGGAGCGCACGGAAGAGCGCAAGCCCTATCCGCGCACGGGCGGGGCGGAACCCCCCATGCGCTAGCGCCCCTTGCGCAGGCGGATGTATTGCAGCGCGCATTGCGCGAACACCGCGATATACAGCGCCACCACCAGGCCCGCGGGGATCCCTGTGACCAGCGCGTCCGCCGCGCTGTCGGCTTCCAGCAGCTCCATAATGATCAGCGGCACAAACATGCCCACCAGCAGGATCAAAAGCGGCAGCATGCGATGGCAGAGGATGCGGCGGAACATCTCCATGCGCGATTCTTCGTCGCAAAAGATTTCCTCGCGCCCCTGCATCTGCGATGCCGGTTTGCGGAAATAGCTGTATCCCACGTTGTCCAGCACGTGCTCCCAGCCGCAATCGCGGAACAGCTGCACGTATTCTTCCTGTTGCTCCCGGCCCTCCGGGTTGTAATCCAGCTGGTAGACCACGTCTTCCGGCGCGCAGCGCTCAAAGCGGTAAAAGCAGACCGCGACGGCGGTGAGCTTCCAGCCCTGGCGGTGCTGGCGCGAGAGCCACTCCTGCTCTTTTTCATATTCCATGATTGTGAAATAGCGAAAGACTGTTTTGTGCGTTTTCATTGGCGCGCCTCCATCATATTGCGGTATAGCCGCTCGATCCGGTGCATTTCCAGCCCCAGCACTTCCTCGCCCAGCGGCGCGATGGCGTAAATCTTGCGCTTTTCCTCCTCGCGGACGAAGCGGATCAACCCGTCCTTTTCCATCTTGGAAAGGCTGCCGTACATGGTGCCCGGGCTGAGCCGCACTTCCCCGCCCGTCATTTCCGCCACGGTTTGCACAATGCTGTATCCGTGCATCTCCTTGCGCAGGCACAGCAGGATGTAAAAGCCCGTTTCCGTCATCGGCACATACACTTTGCGAATGTGCGCGTTCATCGCGCTCTCACCCCTTTCAGTGCGATACATCGCACTTCGATGTATCGATTATATCGCACCGCGATATATTTGTCAAGGGGGTGTGGAAAAAATTTTTGGGGCGCACGAAGGCCGCGCGCAGTGCGCGAAACAGGCCGTAGTAAGCCCAATGAAGCAGGGAGTGCCGCAAGCGAGCTCTGCGAGCATCGGAGGCCCGAAGGGCTGGAGTGGCGAGCACACGGAGCAAAGCGCAGTGCGCAGCCACGGAACACCGCGCAAGCGTCAGCGCAGGGCGGTGCGAAGATGCGGGACGACCATGCTGAATTGAGGAAGCGCACGAAGGCCGCGCGCAGTGCGCGAAACAGGCCGAAGTAAGCCCAATGAAGCAGGGAGTGCCGCAAGCGAGCTCTGCGAGCATCGGA
>DVJN01000093.1 GCA_018716755.1 Candidatus Alectryocaccomicrobium excrementavium | reverse complement strand
GCGCGAAACAGCGCGGAGTAAGCCCAATGAAGCAGGGAGTGCCACAAGCGAGCTTGCGAGCGCAGTGGTACGACCATGCTGAATTGAGGAACGGTGCGAAACGGAAAAATACTTTCCCGTCCCGGTCGCTGGCCGTTGAAGGCCGCGAAGCGGCTGGAGGCGCGAGCACACGCAGTGCGCAGCGCCGGAACACTGGGCCGCCGTAGGCGGGGCGCACGAAGGCCGCGCGCTGTGCGCGAAACAGGCCGTAGCTGTCGAAGCCCCGAAGGGGTGAAGGGGCGAGGACAGCGCGAAGCGCTCCGCAGCCCTGGAATACCGGGCCAGCGAAGCGCAGGCCGGTACGAAGACCCCAATGAAGCAGGGAGTGCCACAAGCGAGCTTGTGAGCGCAGTGGAACGACCATGCTGAATTGAGGAACAGTGCGAAGACAAGCGACCGGGTAATCCTCGTTGACAAACCGAAGGTTTGTGGGCGATCAGAGAGCGCGAAGGGAACGAAGCCCTTTCGCGCTCTTTTGGGGTTTGTCAACGGTCTGGGGCGGCCCAAGGGGCCGCTTCCTCTATCATTTTCCGGCCGTTCCCGAAGGTGACAGGAATATGTTTATTTGAACTGCGGCAGCCACTCTTCGTTCTGCTTAAACATCTCGTCGACCATATCGCGGATTTCCCGGAGGCTGAGCACCGCGCTGGTGAGCGGATCATAGCAGATGGCCTGATAGATCATTTCCCGGTCGCCCGCGAGCGAACCCTCGACGACCATTTCCTCGATCTGGGCGCTCGTGCCCGAAAGCAGCGCGAGCTGCGGCGGCATCTTGCCCACGTGGATGGGCTCCAGGCCGCGCTTGGAGGCCAGCACCGGCACTTCTACGCAGCAGCCATAGGGCAGGTTATCCACCAGGCCGAAGTTGCGCACGTTGCCGTTGAACTTGAACATTTCGCCGTCGCCAAAGATGGCGTTGAAGATATAGGCCGCGTATTCCTGGCCGCGCGAGAGGTCGAGCGGCTTTTCGAACCACTCGTCGATCTCCTTCTTCCAGGTGGTTTCGCGGCGGCGGTATTCATTGAGGATGTAGGCGTATTCGCCCGGGTTCCAGCCCGTGCCGGGCAGGCAATATTTTTCGATGAGGTCCGGGCGCTTGCGGAACCAGGCGTTGTATTCGCTGTTGTGGCCCGAAGACTCGGTGACATAATAGCCCAGCGCCAGGAACATCTCGTTGCGCACGATTTCCTCGTTATACACTTCCGGCCGCTCGGTGATGGCCTTGCGGATGAGCGGGTACGCGTCCTGGCCATTGACGCGGAAATCCAGGTAGAACGCCTGGTGGTTGATGCCCGCGCAGGTGTAGGTCACGTCTTCGTTCTTCGCGCCGATCCACTTGGCCAGCATGGAGGCGGTGCCCTGCACGCTGTGGCACAGGCCGCTGGTCACGATGTGCGGATACGCGCCCTGCACGGTGCGGCAGAGCATGGCCATGGGGTTGGTGTAATTGAGGTAGACGGCGCCCGGGCAATAGCGGTCGATATCCGCGGCGATTTCCATGATGGGGTTGACCGTGCGCAGATAGCGGAAGATGCCGCTGGGGCCGCGCGTGTCGCCCACGTTGGTGTCCACGCCATACTTCTTGGGGATGAGGATATCGTGCTGCCACACGTCCACTTCGCCGGCCAGGATGGTGGTGACCACGCCTTCCGCGCCCATGAGCGCTTCCTTGCGGTCCATGGTCGCCTCGACCTTTGCACTGTATTTGCCCTCGGCCACGATGCGGTCCACCGCGCGCTTGATGGCCGCCAGGCGCTCCGCGTTGATGTCCATCAGGCTGATGGTCGCATCGTGAAACGCCGGGAACGAGAGCAGGTCGCGCACCAGGGAGCGCGTGAACCCAAAGCTGCCCGCGCCAATAAACGCAATTTTATGAGCCATACCAAATTCCTCCTTCGCAATGGTTTCAGGATATTACAAATTATATCGCACAGGGGGCTTGAAAAACAGCGCCCCATGTTGCATAATACTGTTGGAATGTTGCATTCTGAGGAGGGGGCACATGGATTCGATTCCGCTTTCCGTCACCTGCTGCGGCGAGGAGGCGTGCGCGCCTTCGCATGGATGGGGGCCCGCCGTGCGCCCCTATTACCTGATCCACTTTGTGTATTCCGGGCGGGGAACGTATTATGGGCCGGATGGCGTGCACCATTTGCGTGCGGGGCAGGGGTTCATCATTTTCCCGGGCGAAATGAGCCTGTATGTGGCGGACGCCAGCGATCCCTGGCACTATGGCTGGGTGGGCTATTCCGGCGAGGCCGCCAGCCGCCTGACGGGGGAGGCCGGGCTGTCGCTCGCCGCGCCCGTGTTTGCGCCGCCGCGCGCGGAGCGCATGCGCGGCATTCTGGCGGAAATTTGCGCGGATGTTGCGTCCATGCGCGCGGGCGAATGGAGCGCGCTGGGCGGCTTGCTGCGCGCGCTGGCGGAGATCCGCGAGGGCGCGGATTTGCCGCAAACCGACGGGGCGGGCGCGAATTCGCCCTATAAAAAGGCGGTGTGGTTCATCGAGGGCAACCTGGCCGCGGGCGTGCGCGTGGCGGATGTGGCGCAATTCGTGGGCCTGTGCCGCTCGCAGCTCTACCGGGTGTTCATGGCGGAAAGCGGCCTGTCCGTGCAGGATTGGATCCTGCGCGCAAAAACGCGCCGCGCGCAGTCGCTTTTGCGCTCCACATCGCTCAAGCTTTCGGCCGTGGCGCTTTCGGCCGGGTTCGCCAGCGCGGAACAGCTGTGCCACGCCTTTCGCCGCGCGGGCCTGCCTTCGCCCTCGGAATACCGCCAGCGCGAGCGCGAACGCACTGGCGGCTGCTGATCGGGCGGGAGAGGAGCGCGGCCAGATGGAAAACCAATGGGATGAACTCATGCTGTTTGCGCAGCTCAAGGAGCGGCCGGGGCTGTATTTGGGGAGAAAGTCCCTGCTCTCGCTGCGCGATCACCTGTTTGGCATGCAGCATGCTTTTCAGCTCTGCCTTCATGCGGATCCCATGGAATACCTGCGCGGATTCAGCGCGTGGTATCGGGAAACGGTGATTCGGGAGGAAAACGGCTATGCCTGCTGGTGGAACCATATTTTGTACACCAGCGCCAATTGCGATGGCGCGGCGTTTGACGCGTTTTTTTCCGCCTTTGAGCGCTATCTGGCGGAAGAGCGCGGAATATCCCTGCCCGCGGCGCAGTGGGATGGAGAAAAGCTTTAAAGGGCCGCGCGGCGCCCGGCGCAAAATTTCACGCGATCTCTGCCAAAATCCCATTTTTCTGGTATACTATATGGGAAAGGCTGTGGTCTGAACGAAAGCCCTGGCTTTGGCCAGGAACGGATATAGAAAGCGAGGGAACGCATGTTTGCCCATTTGCACCTGCACACGCAATACAGCCTGCTCGACGGCGCGGCCTCCATCGATCCCCTGATGGAAAGGCTCAAGGCGCTGGGCATGACGGCCTGCGCCATCACGGACCACGGCGTGATGTATGGCGTGGTGGAATTTTATCAGGCGGCCAAAAAAGCGGGCATCCATCCCGTGATCGGGTGCGAGGTGTACGTCTGCCCCAATATGGACGACCGCTTAAGCGGCGCCCGCGATTACAACCACCTGATCCTGCTGGCGGAAAACGGCGAGGGCTATCACAACCTCACCAAGCTGGTGAGCGAGGGCTTCACGCGCGGTTTTTACTATAAGCCCCGCGTGGATTACGATCTGCTCCGGCGGTATTCCAAGGGCCTGATCGCGCTGTCCGCCTGCATTTCCGGCGAGCTTCCGCAGCTTTTGCTCAACGGCCGCCGCGAGGCCGCGCGCGAATCCGTGAAAAAGCACCTGGAAATCTTCGGCGAGGGCAATTATTTTATCGAAATTCAGGATCACGGCCTGGCCGAACAGAAGCAGGTGCTGCCCGAGCTGGTCGCGCTCTCCCGGGAAATGGGCGTGCCGCTCGTGGCCACCAACGATTGCCATTATTTGACAGAAGAGGACGCGCGCGCCCAGGAAGTGCTCATGTGCATCCAGACGGGCAAAACCCTTTCGGACGAAAACCGCATGCGCATGGAGACCGACCAGCTCTATGTGAAGAGCGAGGAAGAAATGCGCCGCGTGTTCCCCGCGTTTCCCGAGGCGATCGAAAACACGCAGAAGATCGCCATGCGCTGCCGGGTGGATTTCGATTTCCGCACGCTGCACCTGCCCAAATACCCGCTGCCCGAGGGGCAGGACGCCTTCGAAACCCTGCGCGCGTTGTGCGAAAAGGGGCTGAAAGAGCGCTATCCGCAGGAAAATGCGCAGGCGCGCGAGCGGCTGGACTATGAGCTGGGAGTCATCCGTTCCATGGGCTATGTGGATTACTTTCTGATCGTGTGGGATTTTATCCGGTACGCGCGCCAGAACGGCATCCTGGTCGGCCCGGGGCGCGGCAGCGGCGCGGGTTCCATCGTGGCGTATACGCTCAATATCACGGGCATCGATCCGCTGAAATACAACCTGCTCTTTGAGCGCTTTTTGAATCCGGAGCGCGTGTCCATGCCCGATCTGGATATCGATTTCGATTATGAGCGCCGGGGCGAGGTCATCGCCTATGTGGCGGGCAAATATGGCGCGGATCACGTGGCGCAGATCATTACCTTTGGCACCATGGCCGCGCGCGGCGTGCTGCGCGATGTGGGCCGCGTGATGGGCATGAGCTATCCGGAGGTCGACCGCATCGCCAAAATGGTGCCCTTCGCCCTGGATATGACGCTGGAGCGCGCGCTCAAGCAAAATCCCGAATTGCACGCCGCCTATGAAACCGAGGAGCGCGTGCGCGAATTGATCGATACCGCGCAAAAGCTGGAGGGCATGCCCCGGCACGCTTCCACGCACGCGGCGGGCGTGCTCATCACGCCCCGGCCCGTTTCGGATTACGTGCCCCTGCAGACCAACGACGAGGTGATCACCACCCAGTTCCCCATGACCACGCTGGAATCGCTGGGCCTTTTGAAGATGGACTTCCTGGGCCTGCGCACGCTCAACGTGATCGGCGACAGCCTGGATATGATGCGCGCGGAGGGCAAGGCCGATATGCGGCCGGAGGATATCCCCATGGACGATCCCGCCGTTTACGCGCTGATCGCCAGCGGCGATACGGATGGCGTCTTCCAGCTGGAAGGCGGCGGCATGCGCCAGTTTTTGCAGACCATGCAGCCGGAAAACTTTGAGGATATCATCGCCGCGGTTTCGCTCTACCGGCCCGGGCCCATGGATTCCATCCCGCGCTACATCCGCGGCAAGCACGATCCTTCCAGCGTGACCTATATCACGCCCAAGCTCAAGCCCATCCTGGATGTGACCTATGGCTGCATGGTCTATCAGGAGCAGGTGATGCAGATTGTGCGCGATCTGGCGGGCTATTCGCTGGGCCGCAGCGATCTGGTGCGCAAGGCCATGGCCAAAAAGAAGCACGACGTCATGGCCCAGGAAAAGGAAAATTTCATCCACGGCGTGGTGAAGGCCGACGGCACCGTGGAAATCCCCGGCGCGGTGCGCATGGGCGTGAGCGAAGAAGCCGCCGAGCAGATTTACGACGAGATGGCCGCCTTCGCCAGCTACGCCTTCAACAAATCGCACGCCGCGGCCTACGCGCGCGTGGCCGTGGAAACCGCGTGGCTGAAAAAGTATTATCCCGTGGAATTCATGGCCGCGCTGATGAATTCCGTTTCCACCAACACGGATAAGGTCGCCTTCTACATCCAGTCCTGCGGCCGCATGGGCATCCGGATCCTGCCGCCGGATATCAACCGCTCCAACGCGAAATTTTCCGTGGAGGACGGCTGCATCCGCTTCGGCCTGCAGGCGGTGAAGAGCGTGGGCGGCGGCGCGATCGCCTTTATCGAGGAAAACCGCCGGCAAAAGGGGCCGTTTCGCGATTTGTTCGATTACGCGGCGCGCATCCCCGGCGAGGCCGTGAACAAAAAGGCCGTGGAAAGCCTGATCCGCGCGGGCGCGATGGATTCGCTGCCCGGCTCCCGCGCGCAGAAGCTCGCCGCCTTCGACCGGGCCATGGACGCGGCCAGCAAGCGCGCCCAGGGCGTGGTGGCGGGCCAGCTTTCCCTGTTCGACGCGCTGGAGGAAGAGCCGCACGAACCGCCCAAACTGCCGGTTGTGCCCGAATTCCCCCGCCGCGAAATGCTGGCCATGGAAAAGGAAGTCACCGGCGTGTACATCACCGGCCACCCGCTGGATGAATACCGCGCCCAGCTCGACGCGCTGGAAACCAGCTCCCGCACGCTGCGCGCCCTGGAGGAGGAGAGCGAGGATCACGGCCTTCAATACGATCAGCTGCCCGTGACCATGGGCGGCATGGTGGCGGGCGTAAAGACCAAGGTCACCAAAAACGACCAGATCATGGCCTTCGTGCAGCTGGAAGATCTGTATGGCGCAACCGAGGTGCTGGTGTTCCCCCGCGTGTATGAGCGCTACCGCTCCGTGCTGCTGGGCGACAGCGTGGTGCTGTTCAGCGGCCGCCTGAGCGTGCGGGAGGACGAGGCGCCCAAGCTGATCCTGGAAAGCGCGCGCCCCCTGGGGCAGGGCGGGGCGGAAATGCCCGCGCAGGGCGCTTCTCCCCCGCCCCCCGCGCCCGAAAAGCGCCCCGCGCACATGCTCTATCTGAAGCTCGACCGCGCCCGCTTTGACCGCGCGCTTTCCCTGCTCGCGCTCACGCCCGGGCCCATCCCCGTAACGCTGCGCCTGGCGGATGAAAAGCGCACGCTGCGCGCGCCGCAAAACTATTCCATCCGCGCGGATTTTAACCGCGCCGCGCTGGAAGAATTGCTCGGCGCGGAAAATGTGGTGATGAAATAGCGGAAAAGGTGGCGCGGCCAGCCAGATTTTCCCCCGCGCAACCAACCGTCAAACAAAAATATGGAGGCATTATGAATCCGACACCCACGCTTTATATCGTCGTTCCCTGTTATAATGAAGAAGAAGTTCTGCCCGAAACGGCGCGCAGGCTTTCCGCGCTGATGGATTCCCTGATCTCGTTTGGCGAGATCTCGCCGGAAAGCCGCGTGCTCTTTGTGGATGACGGCAGCGGGGACGCCACCTGGGACATCATCGAGAGCTTTACCGATCCCCGCTTTGAGGGCGCGAAGCTCGCCCACAACGCCGGGCATCAGAACGCGCTGTGGGCGGGCATGACGCTGGCCTGCGGCCAGTGCGACGCGGTGATTTCCATCGACGCCGATTTGCAGGACGACCCGGAAGCCATCCACGGCTTTCTGGACGCCTACCGCGAAGGCTGCGACGTGGTCTATGGCGTGCGCAAGAGCCGCGAAACGGACACGGCCTTCAAGCGCCTCACCGCCGAAGGCTTTTATAAGCTGATGCGCCTGTTCGGCGCGGAAATCGTGGATAACCACGCGGACTACCGCCTGCTCTCCCGCCGCGCGCTGGAAGCGCTGCTGCGCTTTGGCGAGGTCAATCTGTTCCTGCGCGGCATGGTGCCGCTGCTCGGCTTCCCCTCGAAAAAGGTCTATTACAACCGCGCGGAGCGCTTCGCGGGCGAATCCAAATATCCGCTCAGGAAAATGCTCGGCTTCGCCATGGAGGGCATCACCTCCTTTTCCGTCAAGCCCATCCGCCTGATTACGCTGCTGGGCGTGCTGTTCGCGCTGCTGGGCGTGGTCTTTGGCATATACGCGCTCATTTCCCTGTGCACCGGGCATGCCGTGGCGGGCTGGACGAGCCTGATCATGTCCATCTGGCTCATCGGCGGCGTGAATCTCATCGCGCTGGGGCTGATTGGCGAATACATCGGCAAAATTTATATGGAAACCAAGCGCCGCCCCCGCTACATTCTGGAAAGCTATATCAAGCTGGGCGGCGAAGAAGAGGACGGCGCGGAGGAATGAGGCGAAAAGTTCAAAAAGAAGCCACACTGCGCTAACCCAATGGCATTGCGCCCTGCCTCTTTGGCTGATACAATAAACGAACGGGCAAACGATTGGAAAACGGAGATGAGATACCATGCAGACGCCCCAGAGGCAGGCCTTGTTCGAAACGGTGCCCATTCCCAGGGCAGTGGCGACGCTGGCGGTGCCCACCATTTTGAGTTCGCTGGTGATGGTGCTTTACAACCTGGCGGATACCTATTTTGTGGGCATGCTGAACAACCCCATAGAGAACGCGGCGGTCACGCTCGCCGCGCCGGTGCTGCTGGCCTTCAACGCGGTCAACAACCTGTTCGGCGTGGGCAGTTCCAGCATGATGAGCCGCGCGCTGGGGCGCAGGGATTATGAAACGGTCTCGCGCAGCTCGGCCTTTGGCTTTTATATGGCGATTGCGTGCGGCGTCGTGTTCTCGCTGCTGTGCACGGCCTTTGGCGGTCCGCTCCTCTCCCTGCTGGGCGCGGACGAAACCACCGCGCAGGCCACCGCGGGCTATATGAAGTGGACGGTGAATTTTGGCGCGGTGCCCGCGATCCTCAATGTGGTGATGGCCTATCTGGTGCGCTCGGAGGGCGCGGCCATGCACGCGAGCATTGGCACCATGAGCGGCTGTTTGCTCAATATCGTGCTGGACCCGATCTTCATCCTGCCCTGGGGGCTGAACATGGGCGCGGAAGGCGCCGGACTGGCGACGTTCCTTTCCAACTGCGTGGCCTGCCTGTATTTCTTCATCCTGCTGGCGGCAAAGCGCGGCAAAACCTTTGTGTGCATCCAGCCGAAGATGTTCCGCCCGGAAAAGGAAATCGTGCTGGGCGTGTTCGGCGTGGGCCTGCCGGCCTCCATCCAGAACCTGCTCAACGTCACCGGCATGACGATCCTCAACAATTTCACCTCCGCCTTTGGCGCGGACGCCGTGGCCGCCATGGGCATTGCCCAGAAGATCAATCAGGTGCCGTTTTACATCGTGCTGGGCACCTCGCAGGGCATCATGCCGCTCAACAGCTATACCTATGCCAGCCGCCGCATCGACCGCATGAAGGCCACCGTTTCCTTCACCCTGAAAACGGCCCTGTGCATCATGGTGGCCGTCACCGTGTTCTATTCCTTCGCGGCGGGTTCGCTCATCCGCATGTTTATGGATAACCCGGCGATCATCGAGTATGGCACGCGTTTTTTGCGCGGTATGTGCCTGGCCATCCCCTTCCTGTGCGTGGATTTCATCGCCGTGGGCGTGTTCCAGGCGGTTGGCATGGGCCGGGAGGCGCTGATCTTCGCCATCCTGCGCAAGATTGTGCTGGAGATCCCCGCGCTGTTCATCCTCAATTGGCTGTTCCCGCCCTATGGCCTGGCTTACGCGCAGATGTGCGCGGAGATCGTGCTCTCCGCCGCCGCGGTGTTCGTGCTCACCCGCCTGTTCCGCCGCCTGAAGGCGGAGGGCGCGCCCGCCTGATTGCTTCCGGCTGCCGGGCAGGTTTTCCGCTCTGATCGCCCACAAACCTTTGGTTTGTGGGCGAGGATTACCCGGCCGCTTGTCTACGCACTGATCCTCAATTCGCAATGGTCGTCCCGCATCTTCGCACCGCCCTGCGCTGACGCTTGCGCGGTGTTCCGTGTCTTCGCACCGCCCTGCGCTTCGCTTGCGCGGTGTTCCGGCACTGCGGCCGCCCTTTGGGCGTGTCCTCGCGCCTCCAGCCGCTTCGCGGCCTTCGATTGCGCACTGCGCTTCGCTCCGTGTGCTCGCCACTTTAGCCCTTCGGGCCTTCGGACGCTCACAAGCTCGCTTGCGGCACTCCCTGCTTCATTGGGGTCTTCGTACCGGCCTGCGCTTCGCTGGCCCGGTATTCTGGGGCTGCGGAGCGCTTCGCGCTGTTCCTCAATTCGCAATGGTCGTCCTGCATCTTCGCACCGCCCTGCGCTGACGCTTGCGCGGTGTTCCGTGGCTGCGCACTGCGCTTTGCTC
>DVJN01000092.1 GCA_018716755.1 Candidatus Alectryocaccomicrobium excrementavium | reverse complement strand
TGCAAGCCCCAATCCAACCATGGGGATGTAGTTAAAGACGAATACGAGCAGCAGGCCGGGAATGAGCATGAGCAAAAGTGTGCGGTACTTTTTGATCCGCTTAACCAGGTCGCAGCGGCGGCTGTGCCGGTGAACGCCAATCTGTGCCACTTTGATTCCCCCTACAATGATCTGTAATTCTATTATACAGGAAAATGGCGAGGCTTTCTTGATGTATTTGTATGAAAACTTGATATTTTTTTAGTTGTTGTAAGAATGGCTTGACAATATGAATGAAATCGGGTAGTGTTAATATACAGCCTTAGAGGATATATTGGATTTGTTTGCGGGAAAGGAGCGATTGCATGTTCAGTTGGCGCGCGCGCGACCTTTGGATGGAAATGAACGAGGCGGGATGGATCTGCCGGGTGGAGGCTTGCGCAAATCCGGTGTTGCGGGAAAAAAGCCCCGTGGTCACGCTGTGCAGAGGGCAAACTCTTTATGCGCCCGTGAGCGCACGGCAAACTAGCGGCACATGCGTGCTGCAAATGGAGGATGGGTGCGAGGTGTCTGTGCGCATCCAGGAAGAGGATTTGTGCGTTACGATAGAAGTGCTCGAACTGCCCGAGGACGCGGACGGCCTGGTGTTTGGGCCGCTGCGCACCACTTTGGATGAAACGATTGGCGATGTGATCGGCGTCGTGCAGGGCGGCGGCGCGGCTTTTGGCATGCAATCGCTGAACGCGAAAACGCTGGAAGGCGTACCGAAGGCCTATAGCGCTGCATTCCTTTCCACCGTGCCATATGCGGATTCACAGACGGGCATTACAACGGGAGGAATGGAAGCCTATGAGCGCGCGGCCACCCAATTGCAAGGGGGCGGGTCGGTACTGCACCTGTATTGCCGGGACCGCACGCGCATGGCATACGCGGAAGTTGTGGGCGCGCCGCAAGCCTGGGTTTTGCCCATGCCCGCCGGTGACCCGGACGCGCGCATTCCGGGCGCGAAAATCCTCTTCTTTGCCAGTCCCTCTGCCGCGGCGCTCGAGCGCATAGGCGAAATCGAAGTGGCGCAGGGGCTTCCGCATCCGTTGATCGATGGGGAATGGGTGAAAACTTCGCGCAAGGCCATGAAGTCCTATTTGATTGCGGATTTTTCCGCCGATGAGGTCGATCTCGTCCTGGATAAGGCGCAAATGGCGGGCATGGATACCATTTATCATGCGGAGCCGTTCCGCACATGGGGCCACTTCGCGTGGGCAGAGCACCTGGCAGCCAGCGATGCGGATTTCCGGGAAAAGATTGCGGACCGGGCGGCGCAGCGCGGCATGAAGGTCGGCCTGCATACGCTGACGAACTTTACCACCACCAACGATCCTTATGTTTCGCCGGTGCCGAGTGAGCACCTGCTTAAACTGGCACGGGTGCGCCTGCTGCGGCCGCTTTCCGCCGAGGCGGTGGAGGCGCTGGTGGAACCGCATGTTTGTTTTTCTGTGGCGCAGACGCTCAACGCCGTGCAGATCGGAACGGAAATCGTTACCTTTACTGCCGCGGAACAGTGCGAAGAGGGGCTGTGGCTCACGGGACTTGCGCGGGGCGCGTTTGGCACCGAGGCGCAGGCGCATGCGGAAGGGTGCGATTGCGATCTGCTGCGCGACTATCCCTACAAGACGTTGTTCCCCGATCTCGCGCTCCAGGATTGCTTTTGCGACCGCCTGGTGGAACTGTTCAATCGCACGGGCGCGGCGCAAATTTCTTATGATGGGCTCGAAGGTTGCTCTTATACGGGGCACGACATCTATGCGCCGACGCGCTTTCTGACGCGGTGCTATGCGGGCTACGATCATTTTGTTTTGAACGACGCCAGCGGCCTGCACCATTTTGCCTGGCACATCCATACCAGAATGAACTGGGGCGAGCCGTGGGGCGAGGCGATGCGCACGGGCCAGGTGGAAGGGCGCATTCGCAACCAGGATTTCTTCCGCCGCAACCTTTTCCCGCGCATGCTGGGATGGTTTTTGATTCGCCTGGCCGAGCGCAACCACGAATGCACCAGTCGCGAGGATTTGGAGTGGGCGCTGTCGGAAGCGGCGGGGTTCGACGCGGGCTATGCCATCACCGCGCGGCCCATGGTACTCAAGCGCCATGGGCAAATTGATGAGCTCATGCGCCTGATCCGCGATTGGGATGCGTTGCGCTATCGCAATGCGTTCAGCGAAGAGCAGCGGGCGCGCCTGCGCAGGCCGGAGAACGAATTCCGCCTGGAAAAGGAAAGCGACACGCGCTATACGCTGTTCCCACTGCATATCTCCCACCCATACGTATGCGCGCTATCGGAAATGCAACCGGGGCAGCCGGGCGGCTCGGATTGGCAGGTGGAAAATCCGCAATTGCCGTCGTTTGCCTTCCGCTTGCGCGTGGAAGGCGAAGGCGCCATTCGTAATCCCATCTTTTCCAACGCGGGCGGCGCCATCAAATTTTCCTGCACCGTGGAAGAGGGGCAGTACCTGCTCTATGACTTCGATGGAACGGCGAAGGTGACGGATAAGAACTACCGGCTGGTAGAGGACGTAACGCCCGTGGGCGCATTGGCGATTCCGCAGGGCATTTCTGCCTTGTCGTTTGCCTGTGAGCATGAACGGGATGAAACGCCGGATGTGATCCTGCGCCTGCTCACGCGCGGAGCAGGGGAGAGGGTATATTTACCTGAAGGAGAATGAAACAAAGGATGCTTGGGGCTGTGAAAAACCTTTTGGCTTTTTCACAGCCCCAAATTTTTGCCAGGAAGCGGGCGAAATTGAAATCTTTCTCTGGATTGACAAAGGAAGGAAATCTTTTTATAATAAGAACGGGCCTTGCGGAAAATAGCGGCACGTGGCAAGCTGCAGGGGGATGAGCGCATGAAGAAGGGCGGAAAAAGAATGTGGCTTTGCCTGTTGCTTTGTGCTGCGCTGCAGACCGCCGCTTTTGCCGGGGAAAGCGCATATGATCTGGCGGAACTTGGCGTGCGCATAACCCTTCCGGGAGATATGATGGTTTTTACGCGGGAAACGCGCGCGGATGACGCCAGCTTGCGCGAATGCGGGATCTCTTGGGAAGCCCTCCTGGACTATATGATCCGGGAAAACGTCTATTGGATCGCGCATAGGGAAGATTTGGAGTGTTCAATTGTCATCTCGATGACGGATAACTGCCCATATGCGGATTTTCATCGTGTGAGCGATGCTTATTTGCGTGTGCTGATGGCGGTGGAGGAAGAGACGGGCGCGGAAGCGGATGGCGTTTACGGGGAAGCAGAGATCTATCGCCATGCGCAGACCAAATTTGTGAAAGCGCCTTTTCGGGAAAACGCCGATGAATCCTTGCAGGGCCTGCGGTATCGCACAGTGCGCGAAGGCAGAACGATTTCTGTATCGCTGTATTCGCGCGCAGGCGGCGTGGATTCTGCCCAGGCAGATTTGCTGAAATCCGTCATTGATGGCATGGCCTTTTTCCCTGGTAACGTGGAAACGCCGGGCCTGATGGAGGAGTTCGGGCGCTTATATACCTGGCGCGACCTGTTAATCAGCCTTGCGCTGACCATTGCCGTCTATTCACTTCCCATTATGGTATATCGTTATGCAATCCGCAGAAGGCCTGTTGGTGCGGAGAAAGCGAAAAAAATTGCGATGGGCTACGGGGTTTTCGCTTTTCTGGCCATGACGGCGCTGCTTCGCCACTGGAACGGGAGCGGAGCGGCGGGCGGCGCGATTCTGCTGTGGAGCTGGGTGAATTACCGCGCGTTGATTGGAGGCAGAAAGCGCAAGGGGAACGAGCGCCAATCGTCAACCATGGGACGGTAAAACGCCGCGCATTTTCCGCTTTGGGCTACGCCTTCTGCGGAAAATGCGCCCCGGTAGGAAGCTCCCCGGCATTCTCGTTCTTCCGTCCGCACTTACTATTATACGAGGAGATGCAATATGAAAACCTATGACGTTTTGCTTTTTGATCTCGATGGCACGCTGACCGATCCATCGGTGGGGATTACGAATTCGGTGATGTACGCGCTGCGCCACATGGGCGTGGAACCGCCGGAAAGGCGCACGCTGTACAAATTCATCGGCCCACCGCTGATGGATTCCTTTGCGCAGGAATATGGCTTTTCGCAGGAAGAAGCGCGGCAGGCCATTTCCTGGTATCGAGAGTATTTTCAGGATAGGGGCATTTTTGAAAATGCGCCCTATCCGGGCATTGCGGATGTGCTGCATGCGCTGCGCGGCACGGGCAAGCGGCTGCTGGTGGCGACGAGCAAGCCGGAGATTTTTGCGCGGCGGATTCTCGAACGCTTTGGCTTGATAGACGCGTTTGAGTTCGTAGCGGGCGCGAACCTGGATGAAACCCGCACGCGCAAACATGAAGTGATCGCTTATGCTCTGGAGACGTGCGGCATTTGCGAGAAAGACAGCGCCGTCATGATCGGCGACCGCGAGCATGACGTGCTTGGCGCGCGGCGAGAAGGTCTGGATTGCATTGGCGTGCTCTACGGCTTTGGCAGCCGTGAGGAATTGTTGGGCGCGGGCGCGATTGCGCTGGCGGAAACCGTGTGGGACGTGGCGCGGCTGTTAGGCGTGCCGGTTCAGTAAGGAGTGTTTGTTATATGCCGGAAATGTATAATACCACTTGCATTACGCAAACGGCGGCGACCGTTGCCGCACTGATGCGCTTTCCTGCTCCGGCGGCGGCCGCAGAACCTATCCCGGTCGTGCTGGAGGCGGCGCAGAACCGCTTTGGCGCTTTGCCGGTGGAGCGGATGTTGCTTTATAATCCGGATGCAATCGCGATGTGGCTGTTCCAGAAATATACGCCAGCATTTTCAGGGGTTATGCTGCACTCCTGCCTTACGATTCCGGTGCGGTCTGTGATGCCTTCTGTCACGCCCGTATGCTTCGCGTCCATGTATACCGGCGTCATGCCGGAAGTCCACGGCATTCGCGCCTATGAAAAACCGGTGCTAAAGTGCGAAACCCTATTCGATGCAGCCATTGCCGCGGGCCACCGGGTAGCCATCGTTTCTACGGAAGGGGACAGCATTTCCAAAATATTCCTGGAGCGCGAAATGGACTATTACATTTTGCCCACGCCGCAGGATTGCAACGCGAAAGCCGCTGAGCTAATGGAGCGCGACGCCTGCGATCTTTTGGTGCTATACAATCGCAATTACGACGCCACTATGCACCGCAATGGCCCGGAAAGCGAGCAATCGCTGGCAGAGCTAAAGCGCAATGCGGATACGTTCGCCGCTTTTGAGCGGTTGGCCCGCAAGGTATGGAGCGGAAAGCGGGCGGCCATGGCGTTTTTGCCGGATCACGGCTGCCATGAAATCGACGGTGGCCTGGGCAGCCATGGCCTGGATGTGGCAGAAGACATGAACATCGTGCATTTCTACCATTTTCTGCCGCAATAGTGGGCAGGGAGAAATCCTGTTGATAGAACAACGGCATTCCCGCAAGGCCTTGCCTTATGAAAGAAAAGGAAGGCTTTCGGGAATGCCGCTTTTAAGATACGGCCTGCGCGGATTTACCGCAGGAGAGGAACCATATCGCCCAGGCACTGAAACACGAGATCGGGCTTGGTTTGGGAAGCTTTTAGCATTTCCTGCGTGGTTTCCCCTGAAAGCACCAGGATGGAAAGCATGCCGTAGCGCAGGCCGGTTTCGATATCGGTATACAGGCGGTCGCCCACCATGGCCGTTTCTTCCCGGGTGGAACCTGTGCGCTTGAGCGCCGCATTGACGATCTCCGCATGGGGTTTTCCTATGATCAATTCCGGCCGGCGGCCCGTGCTGGCCTCGATAAAGGCCATGATGGCGCCGATATCCGGAGCGAAGCCCGTTTCCGTGGGACAATTGAAATCCGGGTGCGTCGCCACATAAGGCAGCCCTGCGCGCACGAAATCGCATACGGCAGTCATCTTTTTGTAGTCCAATGTGGTATCGTAGCCAATGACCACCAGATCGGGATTTTGCTGGTCGATGGGCACGCCAGCTTCCTCAAATTCTGCCAGCAGGTATTCATTGCCCAGCACAAAGGCGCGCTTGCCCGCATAGCGTTCGCGGATGAGTGCGGCAGTTGCGCTGCCAGAGGTAAGGATGCGCTCAAGCGGCACGGAAAGCCCCATGCCTTCCAGCCGCTTTTGATAGAATTGCGCGTTGTGAGAGGAATTGTTGGTGAGAAACAAGTAGCTCCGGCCCGTGTTTTCCAGCGCGCGGATGAATTCCAGCGATCCCGGAATGATGCGGCCGCCCAGATAAAAGGTGCCGTCCATATCCAGCAAAAAGCATTTCACTTTGGATAGCGTCATAGCGTTTCTCCCACGAATCGAATGGTATTTTTCTGCATAAAAGCCACGTCGGCCAGCGCCTCCACGCGGTAGCCCTTTTCCAGCAGCTTGCCTTTGCCCGGCTGAAAAGATTTGCACACCACAGCGCCAACCCCGCATGCCGCCGCCCCCGCCGCTTCAATCAGGCGGATGGCGCCAAAAGCCGCCTCGCCATTGGCCAGGAAATCGTCAATCAACAGAACGCGGTCGCCCGGGCGAATGAACTCCCGCTTGACGGTGAGAATGTAAGGCTGATTTTTGGTGAACGAATAGACCTCGGTTTCCAGCAGGCCTTCCTGGTTGCGGCGCTGGGGGTATTTTTTCATAATCACCAGGGGAAGGCTCATAACGAGCGCTGTCATAGTGGCGGGCGCTATGCCGGAGCTTTCCACCGTGACCACGCGGGTGATGCCATCTTCCGCGAATAAGCGGGCAAATTCTTTGCCAATTTCCAGCATCAATTCCGGATCGACCTGATGGTTCAAAAAAGAGTCCACCAGCAAAACGCGCTCATCCAGCGCGTGCCCTTCCGCGCGCACGCGGCTTTCCAGCAGCTTCATTCGTATATCACAATCCTTTCGGCGTATTGACAGGGCAGCGATCAAAACGGGCAATGGCGGGGCGCGCAAATATGCGCGCCACCGCGATACAAGCGCTAATCGGGCTGGATGATCGGGCCGCAGTTCTTTTCCGCCAACCCTGCGAGAATGTGTTGGACAAGCGCATCAGCGGAAAGCTGGATTTGTTCGCCCGTTGCCATGTCTTTGCAGGAAACGGCACCAGCGGCAATTTCATCTTCGCCCAGGAACAGGACATAAGGGATGCCCAACTTATCTGCATAACCCATTTTGGCCTTGAACTTTTTGTCCTCGGCGTAGAGCTGGGTGCGGATGCCAGAAGCGCGCAAGCGGGTGGCCAACTGGATGGCCGGGGCCAAATCCGGGGACATGGGCAGGATCAGTGCATCCGCCGGGGCCACGGGTAGGTTGGCGTTGAGCATTTTCTGCTCGTTCAGCACGTAGAACAACCGCGTTAGGCCGATGGAGATGCCCACGCCGGGCAGTGGCTTATCGATGTAGTAGCCCGCCAGGTTGTCATAGCGGCCGCCGGAGCAAACCGAGCCGATTTCCGGATGGTCGGGCAGGATGGTTTCATACACGGTGCCCGTATAGTAGTCCAGGCCGCGGGCAATGGTTAGATCCACGGCAAAGTGCTCCGCGGGAACGCCAAAATCGCCCAGATGCGTCACCACCGCGCGCAATTCGTCCAGGCCGGTATCGAAAGTTTCGCTCCGGCCACGGTATCGCTCCAGCACAGGCAGCACGTCGCCGCGGATGGCCATGAACCGAAGGATTTCCTCGGCTTGCTCCGCGGAGATGCCCACCTCTTCGGTCAGCAGCGTGCGAACCTTTTCGGGGCCGATCTTGTCCAGCTTGTCCACGGTGCGCATGATGTCGCCGGCATGGGCCGTAAGCCCCAAAGATTCGTAAAAACCGTTCAGCACCTTGCGGTTGTTCACGCGGATTTGGAAGCGTTTCAGCCCCAGGCGGGTGAAAATCTGGTAAATGATCGCGGGGATTTCCGCCTCGTTGAGGATGGAAAGCTTGCCATCGCCGATGATATCGATATCGGCCTGATAAAATTCCCGAAAACGCCCCCGTTGCGCCCGTTCGCCACGATACACCTTGCCGATCTGATAGCGGCGGAAGGGAAAGGAGAGCTCGCCATAGTGCAAGGCGACGTATTTTGCCAGCGGCACGGTCAAATCAAAGCGCAGCGCCAGGTCGCTATCGCCCTTTTGAAAGCGGTAGATCTGCTTTTCGGTTTCGCCGCCGCCCTTGGCGAGGAGCACGTCCGCCGCCTCGATGACGGGCGTATCCAGGGGAGTAAAGCCATAGAGGGCATAGGTTTCCCGCAGAACGGCCATCATCCGTTCCATTTGCTGTTGCGGACCGGGAAGCAGTTCCATAAAGCCCGAAAGCGTGTGGGGTTTGGTCTGTTGCATAGCGTTGCATCCTTTCTGCGTGTATTTGCAAACCGCGCCGCGAGCGAATCCCGCGCGGAGATTTTATGAGAACCAGGCGAGGATTTGTTCCCCATCCCGATAGCCGCGGTGGTATAACCGCTCCATATCTGCGCTGTTCCGGGAAAGCGTGGAAACCCCTTCGGTATTTTCCGGGGCGATGAGCAAAAGACGGCCTTGCCTGGCATATTCTTTGGCCCGCGCCACGCTGGCGTTGTAGCGCTCTGCGCGCTTTAGAAGGTTCTGCGCGGAGCGCGGATAGCTTTTGCGAATCCAGCGGGCGAACAGCGGATCCTTGCCCGGCTGGCGGAGAACGTTCGCCGGCTTGGTGAGAATCAGCACCACGCGCTCGCACCCTTCTGCAAACGCCTTTTCAATGGGCACGGGATCGGCCAGCGCGCCGTCGTAATAGAGCGTGCCGCCGATTTCAAAAGGGCGGTTGACGCCCGGCAGAGTGGAGGAAGCCATGAGCACGCGATAATCATCCTGCCGGATATCGTCCTTGGTGAAGTAATGCGGCTTTCCCGAAACCGCTTCTTCCGCGACAATGAGGAATTGCGCGGGATTTTCGCGCATGGCCGCGTAATCCAGGGGATCTTCCCCGTCGGAATTGCTCAGCGCGCCATAGCTGTATTGCAGGTTGACATAATTGTGCAGGCGCACAAAGTTGCCCATACCCATGTATTCCCTGCGAAGCGAATACTGCGTGTAGTAGCGGAAATTCCTGCCCTTTTGCCCAGCGAGGAAGGAGGCGACGTTCGCGCTTCCGGCGGATACGCCGATGCAACAATCGAAAGCGATGTGCCTCTCCAGGCAGAAATCCAGCACGCCTGCAGCATAAATGCCCCGCATGCCGCCGCCAACGTCCACAAGTCCCGTTTTCATGATGGCCCCCTAAGAGCGTAGTACAGCTTATTTGGGTATTATACTCCCGAAACGTAAAAACTAGCGTGCAATTTGCCGCAAATCCTGGGAAAAAGCGGACAATTTCCGCTTGCAATCCGCCATGCGTTGCCGTATAATACTGGCAGAAAACAAAGGCAAGAGGTGGAAGGCATGCTTACAGCGGCGATGAAACGGCTGAACCTCGAAACCGATCGGAACTTTTTTAAGACCATCTTCGCCATTGCCCTGCCCAGCGCGTTCCAGGGGCTGGTTTCCCTGCTCGTGGTGTATCTGGATGACATTATGGTCAGCCGGATTTCTTCCATGGAGGGATTGGGCGTGCCGGGGATTGCGCAGGCGGCGGGAAACGTGGGCGATATCGCGTTGGCGGGCGTTTCGCAGGCCAATGCCGTGACGTCGCTCTTCACGGCTGCTACGTTGGGACTTGCCAGCGGTTCAGCGGTGCTGATTTCGCAGTTTTGGGGCAAGAAGGACATGGCGAGTATCAAGCGGGTGTTTCCCATCGTCACGCTGCTGTGCCTACTGGTTTCTCTCGTGTTTGTGGCCATCGCCCTGCTCATCCCGGATCAGGTTCTGGGGCTGGTGCTTTCCAGCGACGATATCACCGAGGCTACGCGCCTGGCTGCGCGGGCGTATTTTCAGGTGGTGTGCTTTTCTTACATTCCATACGCGATTGCTTACGCGCTGATCGGCATGCTGCGCAGCGTGGAAATCGTGCGGGTCACGCTGTATATCACGATCTCCGCGCTGTTCACCAATCTGTTCTTCAATTACGTGTTTATCTATGGGCGGCTGGGCTTCCCGCAGTTGGGCATTCGCGGCGCGGCGGTGGCCACGGTGATCACACGCATAGTGGAACTGGCCTTTGTATGGTACTACACGTTTTACCGCCAGAAAAAACTGGATATACGCCCGCGCGATCTGTTGCGCTTCGATCGCGCCATCAACCGGCGCTATATGCGCTATGGCCTGCCGGTGGGATTGGCGGATCTGCAGTGGGCCATCGTGGGCTTTGGCAAGGCCATGATCATCGGCGTGCTGGCGGACGAGGTGCTTGCGGCCAACCGCGCGGCGGAAGCGTTGATGCAACTGGGCTTTATTTTTACCAATTCGCTGGCGGCAGGCGCCTGCATCGTGGTGGGCAAGTCCGTGGGCGAAAACGATTACGCGAAAACGCGGCGCTATTCCAACACCATCCAGGTGATGTTCGCCTGCATTGGCATCGCGGTTTCACTGGCCGTATTTGCCGCGCGGGATGTGTATCTGTCCACTTATGGCCTTTCGCCGCAGGCGCACGAATACGCCATGAGCATGGCCGCGCTCGGCGCGCTCACCATGATCGGCACCACTTACCACGCGTCCTGCTTTGTGGGCATCAACCGCGGCGCGGGGGATAGCCGCTTCACCATGACGGTGGACATCATCTGCGGCTGGCTGATCGTGCTACCGCTATCGTATCTGGCTGCGGTCGTATGGCAGTTGAGCCCGCCGCTGGTGTTCCTGTTCATCCGCATCGATCAGTGCTTCAAATGGATCATCGCCTTTATTCGCCTGCGCGGCAACAAGTGGATTCGCAACATCACGCTGGAAACGTAGCATGTTAAGTAGGATGGGGAGGGAAATTGCATGTTGTATTGTCCGCGGTGCAGCCTGCTCGCGGAGGGGACTTGCCCGCAATGCGGCGGAAAAGTGCGCGAGCCGCGGGAAAATGATCCGGTACTGTTCGCGCGCACGGACGCGCTCCACGCCGCCATGCTGGAGCCGCTCCTGGAAGAAGAGCAAATTCCCAGCTCGCGCGGGGCTACGGTGGGGGCAGCCTTTGCCATGGATGGCGGCATGCCGATGGAGGAAATCCGCCTTTACGTGCCCTATGGCGCTTATGCGCGCGCCCTGGAATTGCTGGAGACCATAGAAGGCGCTCCGGCAGACGAACCGTAAGTGCTAATCCCCTTCGTCCGTCTCCGCAAACAGTTCGCGCAGCATGCGCGCGGGGTTTTCGAGAAAAGTACGGGTGATCTGGTAATGCTCGGTTTCCTCATAGGAAACGGAATGAATGCCGTCTTCGCCAAAGGTAAAGATTTCCGCGCCTGGATAGGCCATGAGGATGGGGGAATGCGTGGCGATGATGAATTGCGATTGCGCACACACCAGATCGCGCATGGCCCGCAGCAGGGAAAGCTGCCGCAAGGGGGAAAGCGCGGCTTCCGGCTCATCCAGCAGATAAAGGCCGCGCCCGCGAAAGCGATAAAGTACCAGGGAGAGAAAGCTTTCCCCGTGGGATTGCCCATGTAGCGATATTCCCCCATAAGAGTCCAGCATGCCGGGCTGTTCCGCTTCCAGCCGGTCGACCTCGCTGGCGACGTTGTAAAAGCTTTCCGCGCGCAGGAAAAAGGCGTCTTGCGGCCGCGATGGGCTTTTGCCCAGCCGGATGGCCCTATAGAGCGCGGAATGCGTGCTTTGGGTGGAAAAATGGAAATTCACCGATCCGCCCTCGGGGTTCAGACCATAGTTCGCCGCGATGGCCTCCAGCAGCGTGGATTTTCCGCTGCCGTTTTCCCCCACAAAAAAGGTGACCGGCCGGGAAAAGCGCAACCGGCCCAGGGAGCGGAGGGCGGGAATGGAATCGATATAGGCGCACTCCGGAGGCAGGCAACCTTCAATTCGCTCAAGGGATAGCAAATATCGCAAACCAGTCTCATTCATGATGCAATCACCGGAATCTAGGATACCATTTTGCGCTTGGCATGTCAAGAAATTGGGGGATGGGGTATGGAACAAATTTTTTTGCGGGAAGGCTGGCGGCTGCGGGAAGAGCCGCTTTCCATGCAGATGGAATCCGTGGGCGCGGTGCTGGCGCAGGAGCAGGGCTGGATGGATTGCAGCCTGCCATGTGATGTTTCCATGGCGCTGATGGCGCACGGGCGCATCGCTGATCCGGCCGTCGCCATGCACTGCTATGAAAACGAATGGATCGAGCGGAGAAGCTGGTGGTTCGTCAGAGAATTCTCCTGGGCAGAAGCCGCGCGCTACGACGCCGTGGAACTGGTGTTTCCCTCGCTGGATTGCCACGCGGATGTCTTTTTGAACGGCGCCTATCTGGGGCATCAGGCGAGCGCGCACTATCCCTTCCGGCGCGAAGTGAGCCGCCATCTCAGACCGGGCGTCAACCGGATTGTGGTACGGCTCACCGTGGGCCTGGAGCATGTAAGCGATGGGGATCTTGCGCAGATCGATCGCGCGGTGTGCACGGAGCGCGGCAATGGCCGAACGGATCGCAGCGACAAGCGTAGGGCTTTTTTGCGCAAGCCGCAATACGTTTTCGGCTGGGATTGGTCGCCGCGCATCGCCACCTGCGGCATCATGGAAGTGGCGTATCTGGAATTGCACCGCAAAGTGGCGGTGCGCGCTTTGCATATCGCCACGCAAAAGCTGGCGGACGGGCATGCCTGGTTGCGCGGGGAAATTGTGGTGGAAAACCTGGATATGCTCGGCACATTGGATGCGGACGCGCGGCTTTCCCTGTGCATAGAGGGGAAAACGATTTGCGCCATCGAATGGAGCGACCAATGGCTCGCTTCGGGGATCCAGCATCTTCCGTTTGAAGCGCGCATTCCCCATCCACGCCTGTGGTGGCCCAATGGATATGGGGAACAACCCCTGTACGAGGCAAAATGCACGGTATCCGTGGCGGGCGAGGTAGTGGCAGAAAGGAGCGAGTCCTTTGGTATACGCACGGTAGAATTGGACACCAGCCGGGACGAGGCGGGCTGGCGGCGGTTCGCCCTCCGCATCAACGGCCGGGAAATCTTCTGCAAGGGCGCCAACTGGATTCCCGCCGACGCGATTTATGCCCGCGTGGACGACACGCGCTTTGCAACGCTCCTGCGCGAGGCAAAAGAAGCGAATTTCAACATGCTGCGCGTGTGGGGCGGCGGGCTATACAACCGGGAAATTTTCTATCGCCTGTGCGATGAACTGGGCATTTTGCTCTGGCACGATTTTATGTTCGGCTGCGCCTGTTATCCCGATCATCTGGAAGCCTTCCGCCTGGAATGCGAAAGGGAAATGGAATTTCAAACCCGGCGGCTGCGCAACCATCCCTGCATGGCGCTATTCTGCGGCAACAACGAAAACCACCAGATTTTCGATTGGCAAGCCAACCCAGGTTGGGGCATCCATCCCGGGCTGGACAAGCAATATGGCCTGCTGCTGGCCAATCGCTGCGCGCGCGAAGCCGTGTGGCGCAATTGCCCGGAAATTCCCTATTGGAACAGTTCCCCTTATGGGGGAGCGCGCCCGGGCGAAGAGGATGAAGGCGATGTGCATTACTGGAGCCAGTGCATGATGAACCCTGATATGCAAAAACGCATTGAACCGCGCGAATACGAGCGGGTGCATGCCCGGTTCGTTTCCGAATACGGCTATCCCGGCCCCACCTGCCTGGCGACCATGCGGGAATACCTGGGCCAGGAGGCCATCGACCGCAACAGCGAGGCCTGGAAGTTGCACACCAATACCTTTGAAAAAGATACAGTGGCCGCGGGCATCGCCAAGCACTATGGGGATCCGGAAGGATTGTCCCTGGAAGAATACATTCTCTACGCGGGCATGGTGCAATCGACCATGCTAGAAGAATCGCTGGAGACGCTGCGCGCCAAGCTGTTCTGTGCGGGCTCTCTGTTCTGGATGTACAACGACTGCTGGGGGGAAGTGGGCTGGAGCATCGTCGATTACGCCCTGCGGCGCAAGATCGCCTATTATGGCGTAAGGCGCGCTTTCGCACCCGTGCGGCTCATTTTGCGCAAGGTGGGGGAAATGGCCATAATCGTAGGGTGCAACGACGCGCCGGAACCTGCCTTCTTGGAAGGAATGCTGGGCTATGTGGCATTGGATGGCGCGGACGCGCGGCAGCGCCGCGTGCGCTTCGAGATTCCTGCGGGCAGGAGCATCGTGCTGCGGGAAGCCTTGCCGCAATATGACATCTGCCGCGGCGTATACGCCTTCTTGCCCGACGCGCCAGAGGCGGACGCCGCCGTGTTGCGCCGCGCCGACATCCGCCAGATGAAAATCGCGGGCAAGGCGCAAATCGAAAATTGCCAGGCAGTGGGGGAAGATCTCGCCGTCATAGTGCGCGCGAACCGTTACACGCACGGTGTGTATTTCGCAGGCGATATGCCCTGCTCGGAGGAATATTTCGACCTTTTGCCAGGGCAAAGGAAGCGGGTCATCCTCTACGGCTGCGCCGGGCAAACGCCAGCCCTGCGGTGGGTGCGCTGAATGGCGGATCGTTTTTAACTGAGCGCTTTGGCAATGGCTTTTAGGAGGATTTGATCTGCCGCGGGCGCGTGGACAAATTCTTCCGGGCGCTTCTCGAGCACGGCGCAGGCGATGGCATAGGCGGCCAGCCGGGAACCCATGGGCGAGGCATGCGAGCCGTCAGGTGCGAAAAGCGGGATTTCAGGGGCCAGGTGGTTTAGAATCCACCAGGCATTTCCTACGGGCGCGAGCGCGCAGCCTTCCGATTGAGCCAGGTTGGTATACGCCTGGCTCATGGCCGGTTGCGCCTGCTCCCCATCAGATTCCCGGGCCCACGTCATGTAAAGAATGGGGCGCGTACCCGCTTCTTTTGCCATGCGGATGAGCGCCGCGCCCGCCTGTGCCATTTCCTGCAAATCGCCCATGGGGTGCGCGCAATGCTGCAAAACCACAGCATCGTATTCTCCATAAAGCAGGTTGAAACGCGCTTCCGGCTCGTTCAGATGAAAATCCCACCCCTTGCCACCATGGGCCAGCAACACAATTTCCGTTTTCACGCCTTCCGCGCGGCAGATTTGCGCGAAGGTTTGGGGCATATCGTTGCGATAGGTATGGCTGTTCCCGATGAATAAAACGCGCATGAGAAAATGCCTCCCGTCATAAAATGGTATGCTATAGTATTATACACGTGGCGGCATCCTTTGGCAATGCGCTTGCCGCATTTTTCATGCACAAATGCCCGATGGCAGGAATATACTGGGATGCGAACAATTTTTGCGCAATGCATCGAAGAAAGGATGACGTGCATGGAGAATTCCAATTTCCTGCCCGCGCTGGGAAACGAGCTGTACGAGGGCGTTGACGTTAGCCAGTTCCAGGGGAATATCAGTTTTTCTCGGGTGGCGGCGGATGGAATCAAGGCGGTGTACATTCGCGCGTCGCTGGGCGATAGCTACGTGGATCCGAACTTTGTCCGCAACTATACTTCCGCTAAGGCGAACGGGCTGCTCGTTGGGCTTTATCATTACATGACGGCCAAAACAACGGCGGAGGCGGAAGCGCAGGCGCGCTTCTTTTTGCGAACCATTGGCAACCGTTCTTATGATTTGAAACTCGCTATGGACTATGGTGGCGACCGCGGTCTGACGACATCTGCGCTGAATGCGAATGCATTGGCCTTTTTGGGTGCGGTCGAGCGGAATAGCGGTACCCGGCCTATAATCTACAGCAATGCTTCCAACGCGCGCGACGTGTGGAGCCAGGAATTGGCAAATCAGTATCCGCTATGGGTGGCAAATTACTACGTCCCACTGCCGGAGGCAAACGGCAAATGGCCGGGATGGGTTGGATTCCAATATACGAACCGTGGATCGGTGGAGGGCATATCCGGCAATGTGGATCGCGACAGATTCACCAACTACGCCCTGCGGGATACAAAAATTCCCACACCAGAGCCGCCAGAGCCGCCAGTGACGGGCAAGAAGCTCATTTGCTACACCATACAACGAGGGGATACGCTTTCCGGAATCGCGGGCCGTTATGGCACAACGGTAGCGGAACTTACGCGGCTGAACGATATTTCCAACCCGGACCGCATCATCGCCGGGGAAACGCTCTATATTCGCGTGCCTGCCAGCGATCCCAGCCCGTGTTGCGACACGTACACCGTCAAGCGGGGCGATACGCTTTCGGAAATTGCGCAGCGTTTTTCCACTACGGTGGCGGAATTGGTGCGCCTGAACAACATTGAAAATCCCCGCTTGATTTATGTGGGTCAGGTGCTGGATCTGGGGCAATGCTAGCACTTTGCCACGCTTAAAAAGACCAAAGTCTGAAAACTTCGGATGCAATCCTTACGCAGAAATCGCAATCAAATGTTAAAAGATTGCAAAATGAAGAAAAGTATTGCTAATTTATGACGAAAGACTTGCCAAACCGACCGGATTGCTGTATAATATCAGTAACATCTGTTGGGGAGGCGAGCTGTGTTCCTATGAAGAGGCAACTTCTGGCGGCAGCATTGGTCTTGATTCTAATCGTTTATCCCAGCCTGGGCATTACAGAGGATGTGGAAACGGTGATGCTGGCAAAGACGCTATATACGCTTTGCCGCGAAGAATCGTATGATACCATGCTGGCGATGGGCACAGTGGTGATGAACCGCGTGAACAGCCCGTTTTTTCCAGACAATATAGAGGACGTTCTCAACCAACCGCATCAGTTTGCGCGCGGGAACCGCTATGATGAGCGCTCCCTGCGCGCCGCGCGGGAAATCCTCATGGGGAAGCGGACGCTGCCGGACTATGTGCTGTACTACCATGAAATCGGCACGGAAGCAGATTGGAGCACGCGGGAACTGTACGCCGTGGTGGGGAAATACGGCTTTTACAACGCAGAAAATCTATAGACAACGCAACACATACCTTGGAGCTGCTTTGGAAAAGGCAGCTCCTTTTTTGCATTGCAGAAAATTATTTTCCATTCCATCCGCGGGGGATTGCATTCGTGTGAGGATTGGTTTATACTGATACATAACCTGATGTAGGAGGAGAATGGTTTTATGAAATGGAATTTGCTTCCTATGGATGAACTGGTGCGGCGTTTAGAGCCGCCCCGGGGAAAAGTAAAAATGGTGCTGGATACGGATACATATAATGAAGTGGACGACCAATTTGCACTCGCCTACAGCTTGCTCTCCCCGGAAAAGCTGGAGGTGCTCGCGGTATATGCCGCACCCTATTTTAACGATCGTTCCAGCGGGCCGGAAGACGGTATGGAGAAGAGCTATGCGGAAATTGTCCGCCTTTTGGAGAAAATGGGCAGGCCGGGCGATGGATTCGTCTTTAAGGGTTCGCGCAGCTATCTTCCCAACGGGGAAACGCCCGTGGAATCCGAGGCGGCGCGCGACCTGGTGAAAAAGGCTCTGGCCATGCCGGACGGCGAGCTATTGTATGTCGTTGCCATTGGCGCAATCACCAATGTAGCTTCTGCCATCCTGATGGAGCCGGAAATCGTCAAAAAAATTTCCGTCGTGTGGTTGGGCGGCCATCCTCTTTCTGCTTCCACTGCACGGGAATTCAACCTCATGCAGGATGTGCCCGCCGCGCGCGTGCTGTTGGATTGCGGCGTTCCTTTCACTCTTGTGCCCTGCATGGGCGTGGCATCGCATTTGCTCGCCACGGTGCCGGACATGAAAGAGGCCATCGGCGGCAAGAACGCGCTGTGTGATGCACTCGTAGAGCTGTTTGGCGAATATTCCAGCGATCATTTTGGCTGGGCAAAGGAAATCTGGGATGTTTCCACCATCGCCTATTTGGTGAATCCGGATTGGATCCCCACGGTGCTGGAGCATTCGCCCTTGATTACGGATGATTTCCATTGGGCAAAAGACGCGCACCGCCACTTCATTCGGGTCGCGACCTTTGCGCACCGCACGCCGGTTTTCCGCGATTTGTATCGCAAACTCGCGCAGGCGTAAGCATGGTTAGCGTAGTGCACCAGGCGGATCTGTACCGGCCGCATCAAGATCCGGACGACCATTGGGATTTGGCCTGCCAATATGCGCTGGCGAAGCTTGCCCGCCAGACTCTGCAGGGGATAATGATGGATTTTCCTTATGCGGGCGGGCCGGGCGATCCGGATATCTGCGCCATCGCGCAGATGAATACCATTTGCGGCTTCAACGTGCCATATGGAATTGGCGCGAAAGCAGGGGAAAACGCTTCCGCAGCTGCAAATTTGCTGCTCTCCGTATTGGAAAACAGTTCTGAGCCCGTAGTTGTGCACCTTGCGGGTTCGTGCGTGGATGTGGCGCTCGCGCTACAGGCCAGGCCCGATCTCTTTGAGCGGCACTGCGCTGCCCTGTATCTGCATGCAGGCGCGGCGCAGGACGACCGGCAACTGGAATACAATGTCGCCCTTGCGCCATGGGCTTACACGCGCGTGCATGCCGCACCTTGCCCGGTGTATTGGCTGCCATGTTTTCACCGCGTTCCGGACTGGGGCAAAGAAGATATGCAGGTTGGAAAGCATGGTACCTTTTACCGGTTTGTGCAAGGGGATATCCTGCGCAATTTGCCCAAGCGAGTACAGAATTATTTTTTGTATATGTTTACAGAAGATACGAATCCGCGCTATTTGCAGGCGCTGGAGCAACCAGTAGCGGAAAAAGCGTTGGAGCGCTATTGCGCACAGGCGCGCAATATGTGGTGCACGGCGGGGCTCTTGCACGCGGTTGGCTGGGCGGTAGACGCACAGGGCAAATGCGTTCCCATCGATTCCTCCGGCGCGATATACCATTTTATCCCGGTGCAGGTAGAATGTTCCGAAAACGGCAGGACCCGATGGAGGGAATGCAGCGAGGGCGAATCCAACAGCCGCCTGTTCACTTTGCGCGATGTGGCGGCGTATCCGCAGGCCATGACGCGGGCTATGCAAACGATTTTGCGGGCTTTGGAGGAATAGAAGCGAATGAAAGTGCTCAATTTTGGTTCTTTGAATATCGACCACGTGTATCAGGTACATCACTTTGTGCGCGCAGGGGAGACCATTGGTTCCAACGGTTACGCCAGGCATATGGGAGGCAAAGGCTTCAACCAGTCCGTTGCGCTGGCACGTGCGGGCGCGGAGGTTTACCATGCAGGGTGCATAGGCGAAGACGGCGGCTTTCTGCAGGCCTATTTGCGCGAAGCGGGCGCAGATACCGCCTTTTTGCGCACGGTGGACGGGCCCACCGGGCACGCCATCATCCAGGTAGAACCGAGCGGCGAAAACTGCATTTTGTTGTTTGGCGGCGCCAACCAACAAGTAGAGGAAGCGCAAATCCGCGAAGTTCTTTCGCATTTTGCGGCGGGGGACATCCTCCTGCTGCAAAACGAGATTTCCGGCCTTGCGGCTTTGCTGAAAGAAGGAGCCGGGCGTGGAATGCGCATTGCCATCAATCCCGCTCCCATGGACGGCGCGATTCTGGCGGCGGATTTGGCAGGCGTTCGCTGGCTCATCGTAAACGAAGGGGAGGGCGCGGCGCTTTCCGGCATGGCGGATACCCAGGACATCCTTGCCGCCCTGCGGAAAAAATATCCCCATGCCGCGGTGGTGCTAACGCTGGGCGAAAAAGGCGCCTGGTATCAGGATGAAAAGGAAACCTGCTTTGTGGAAGCGTTCCATGCGGGCAACGCCGTGGATACCACGGGCGCTGGCGATACATTCACGGGATATTTTCTGGCAGGAATGGCTGCGGGCGCACCAGTAAGGCGTTCGATGGAAATCGCCGCCAGGGCGGCTGGTATCGCGGTGACGCGCCCTGGCGCTGCGCAGGCGATACCAGCCCTGCAGGAAGTGGATCCAGCGGGGTTTTAAAATCAACCGCTGCGGGAAGCAATGATGGGCAAGAGATAAGCGCAGCTTTCTCCTTTGAACCTCTAAATTTGAAAACCCACAGGCTTAGCGGCCCGTGGGTTTTCTGTCCTACAGTACGATGGACTATGCGAGCGGCTTTTTGCGCATGAGCAGCAGCGCGCAGGCCGCGCCAGCGACACCGCCAATCAGCTTTGTCAAGAGCATTTGCGGTACCAGATCGCGCGCAGCGTCAAATGCAAAGCCCATATGCGCCGCCAGCGCGGAAGCGGCGCATACCAAAAAGGCAGCGTTTGCAGCCTTTCCGCGCGCGTCCATATCCTTCATCAGCGTAAATACGGGAACCGGGCTGATGATTCCCATCAGAAAGCCCGCTACGCTGAAATCGTTCAACCCGGTCCTTTTCCCCAGAAATTGGATGGGACGCTTTAAAAGGCGCCGCAAGAGCTCCGCGAAGGGAAGGCTGCCCAGGAGTACGATGCCAATGGAGGAGACGATGGCCATGGCCTCTTCAACCGGCGTGAAGTACGCGATGGGATGCCAATCGGTGATGTAAAAAACCGCGCCCGCCATGAGTCCGATGGTCGTAAGCGCCTTGAGGAATGTGGCAAAGGCCGTGAAAACGCGCACCGATCCCCGCGGGAATTTCACAATGCCAACCATCATCAACGCGCACAGGAGCAAAATGGGCAGGCTCTGCACGAGGGCGCCCTGCACAGACAGGCCGCAGAAAAGGCCGCCTATAATAAGGGCAACGGGTAACATACCGAGCCCCGCGAGAATGCCGCGCGCAAAAAAGGGTTTCTCTTCTGCGCCGAGCATGCCCATACCCACGGGAATGGTGAAAGTGAGCGTGCAGCCAAAGGTAGCGGCAACCATGATGCCGCCAAACAAACCGCATGCCGGACTGGAAGACAAATCCATCGCGAGCTGATAGCCGCCCATATCGATGGCAAGGATTCCACCCAGAACGGCCGGATCCAGGCCCATTTGGCGCCAGAGCGGCACCACAGTTTTTTCCAACAGCAGCGATAGGGCCGGAGCCAGGCAAATGATGCCCGCCATGGAAAGGGCTGTGGGGCCCAGCAGCATAAATCCTTCCTCAAACCGCGCGCCCAGGCCAAAGCGATTTCCTGCCAGGCGGTCGAGCCCGCCGAGCAGAGCGCAGGCGGCCAGTATCCACATGATAATCGCGGTCATATTGTTAACCTCTGCGCATGACGGCTTCAATATCCGCCACCGTGCGCGGGATGGCGGCCGAAAGGTTTTCGCATCCGCTCTCGGTGATGAGGCAATTGTCTTCCAGGCGGAAGCCGATGCCCCATTCTTCGTGATAGATGCCGACGTCCACGCAGAAAACCATGTTGGGCGCGAGGACTTCAGGCCGTTCAATGGCGTCGTGCACATCGTAGCCGATGTGGTGCGCGCCGCCGTGCCACATATAGGTGCCAACATCGTCCAGGGAACGCAACACACCCGCGTCTTTGAGGCGTTCGGCGTTGTAGCGGCGGATGGCCGCATCGACACTGCTCATGGGCATGCCGGGGCGCAGGATGGAGAACATGTAGTTAGAAGTGGCAAGCGCGCATTCGAACAGAAGCTTTTGCCTGTCGCTGAATCGGCCGTTGCAGGGCCAGCCGCGCGAAACGTCGACGATCATGTTTTCCCATTGCGCGCCTACATCGTTGAGCACCATGTCTCCGTCGTGCGCCTGGCCGGTATATTCATAATAGTGGATGCAGAAATTGTTCCGCCCGGCGGAGATGATGGAAGGAAATCCGGGCCCTTTGGGGCCGAACTGCCCGAGCGCCCGGTCGAATTCCGCCTTGTACTGGTATTCATACATGCCTGGCCTGGAAGCGCGCATCATCGCGAGAATGCCTTCGCGTGTGATGGCTTCCGCCTGCCGGAGCGCTTCGATTTCGCAGGGCTGCTTGATGGCGCGCAATTGGCGCAAAATGGCGCTGGCGTTGCCTGTGCGCAAATGGGGATATTCTCGCTGGGCGCGGGCGCACCAATGGTGGGACGGCCGCTCAATATCGCCGGGCGCAGTGCGGTACAGGTCGAGATAGAGCGCTCCGCCCTGGGCGCCGGCAGCCAGTGCGTGAAAATCGGCGGCAAAGGAATCCGTGTGGCGCACATCCTGAATGCCGCTGATGGAAGCGGCTTCTTCTGGCCGGATTCGCTTTCCTGTCCAACGCTCTGCGTGCGCGTCTGGCGGCAGAATATACAGCCGTTCCTGCACGCTTTCCGCGCCATCCTTGATGGCCAGCAGAACTGCCTGCTTGCATTCCAGGCCGGTGAGATACACAAAATTCCGCTCAGCGAAAAAAGGATAGAATTCGTCGCTGGTTTTGCGGATTTCTTCGCCGGAAAACATGACCAGCAAGGAACCGGCTGGCAAGGCGGCATATAGCCGCGCTCGATTGCCGCTGAAATATTGCGCATTCATGGAAATACCTCCATCCATCCCATCCGGCAATGGATGCCGGACGCTGATTCGTATTCCTAATTATACCATACAATTTTCTCCAATGAAAGAGCTATTGCGCGCTAAGCGCAGGCAAAAGATTTGGCTGCGTTTTGCAGCCGCAAAGGGGGGGTGTCTTTCGCGCCAATTGAGCAAAATTTCATTTTTCCCCTTCCAA